>JAYNHN010000288.1:399-1529 GCA_038108035.1 Flavobacteriaceae bacterium | reverse complement strand
CCCGGATTGACAGGTATAGGATCAATTTTATTCAGAGATGAGGAAAAATTTTTGACTAACTTGCGAAATCCTATAAAGTTTTATAACGAAAATATCATTCCGTATAAAACAGAACTTGAGCTATGGTATTTATCTAATATGAGTATTTTTTTATATTTCAAAATTATTATAATTACTGCTTTAATAATCGTTATTGTTTCAGAAATTTCCAAAAGACTACCATTATTGGGAAGTTTAATTGCATCTTTGCCTTTGATTTCTGTCCTAGGTATGATTTGGATTTTTCAAGAAACCAAAAATTCACAAAAACTCATTTCGCACGCAGAGGGTACTTTTTGGTATGTCTTACCCTCCCTTCCAATGTTTTTGGTTATGCCCTGGATGATGAAAAAAGGAATTTCTTTTTATTTGTCTCTCGGGGTAGGAATTTTGCTTACCATTATTCTCTATGTGATCATGACAAAATTACTGTCCCGATTTGGTCTGAACATTTAGTTAATTAATCGAACCACTCGTCTTTTTCATCAAAGGCAGGAATGGGCACATTAATCAATGTAAGGTTGCCAATTGCACGGTGCCGGCAGCCAGGTTTTATCATAACGGATATACCTTGTTTTAGTTTAATTTTATCGTTATCGAGTTCCAAAATCCCCTCGCCCTCCAAGACATAATAAATTTCGGTCATTTTTTTGTGGTAATGCATTTGGCTGTTTTCGGAAATAGTAACGATGTGAAAAGAAGCGGTTTGTTCAGGATCGTCGAGAAACGCTCGTTTTGTTTCACCACACGGGCAAGATTGCGCTGGGATTGCAGAAAAATCTGCAACTTTGTAGTTCTTTTCTTCGTTCATATACTTTTAATATAGAATGACTACTTGGTGAGCGAATGGAAATAATGTGAAAGAAGATATTTTGTTATGGGTATTGCTGTTCTTTGGTGGAGTTTTTGGTGGGATAGCAGTTCTTTTGAGTGCATGGGGAGCGCATGGTTTAGAGGATTTGTTTATTTCATCTCCTCGTGATCGATTTTCTTTTAATTATGCGACCAACTTCCAATTGTTTCATTCTCTCTTTCTTGTATCGTTGGTGTTATTTATGATTTTTAGTGGAAAAAATAACTTTAACGAAACC
>JAYNHN010000288.1:0-389 GCA_038108035.1 Flavobacteriaceae bacterium | reverse complement strand
AGTGGAATCCGTTCGATTTTGCTTCCGTTATCTTCTACACTCTTAATACTCGGAATTCTTCTTTTTTCATTCCCAATTTATGGACGAATTATTTGGGGGTATTCAGAACTTTCTTGGTTAACTCCGATTGGTGGAATATGTTTTTTTGTCGCTTGGAGCTTGCTTCCTGTTCTTTCCATTTCCAAAATCATAACCATCCGCAAAAATCGATCAAAATCAGAACTATGAACAAATTACTTTTAGCGTTTTTATGGGTATTTACTCTTGCCATTTCTTACTGGTACGGATTGACCCAGAAAATGGAAAGCGATCGTTTATCTGTAAATCGATCTGAAGTTACTAATCTGAGCAAGACGACAGTAAAACCTTATACCCCAGCACCGAACACC
>JAYNHN010000287.1:0-1531 GCA_038108035.1 Flavobacteriaceae bacterium | reverse complement strand
GTCTTCGCCTACATAACCCCCTACTCCTTTTACATTTTGATCTCCCCCACTACAAAAAGCTTTTTCTCCAATTCCTGTAAAAACGACTATATCTATATCGTTTCGTTCTCTACAAACCTCCATGGCTTCCAACATTTGGATGTTGGTCTCCGGTCGAAAAGCATTGTATACCTCCGGACGATTGATCGTAATTTTGGCTACTCCTTCGCATAATTCAAAAAGAATATCGCTGTAGGTACCTAACGATTTCCATATTCTCATATCACAGTTGTTTTTTACAAAAATACAGATTAATAGACGAGTATCGGAAGCCTTTGCATAGCAATTTAGAAGGACTTGCAAATTGGATCCAGGCTCATTTTCTGAAAAAAAATATTTGTCTTGAATTTTGCCCCAATAAGTCCTCATTCCATAATCAGCCCTCACCCTAACGTTTCAATAGACATCTATATACCCACTGACAGGAACGATTGATCTTTTTCAAATCTCAGTTAACTTTTGGGTCTGTTCACCACAATATCAACTTGCCGAGTTAACCAATGTGATAAGAAAAAAAACAAGCTATTCAAAAACTTAAAAAACGTACTCAATACCAGTGAATATCTGCCAAGGAGTTAAATTTCAACACTATAACTGATGAGAAATCAATACTAGAAAGGTGAATTTTGTAACTAAGGATCAATAGAGGTATAAACTGTTTTTGGTCGTAAATTCAATGATCCATTAATTGAATGTAATGAAACCAAAAGAATAGAGATGCACTCGCTTTAGTGCTGTATTTCAGCCCTTAAAGTGCAAAGTAATTTAGAACAAGACCTTTAAAACTTGTTAAATGAATAAATACAGAAAACCTCTAGAAATATAAATGAAGCTGACTGCATTGTTTTTCGTAGGAATCGAAATTGGATTGATGATGAAAAAATCTGAAGTCAATCACCAACCCTTTAGTTATTGGATTCATTCTAATGCTGATCAGTACCGCTTTGAGGGTTACTCAAAAGTTCAGTTCGAAAGGAGAATACTTAAAATTGAATTTAAGAAGGTTGGAATAGAAATTAAAGAGACTTAGTAAAAATCAATTTTAGAATCAAGAGGCAAAAAAGAATTTGAATTTCTCATAAAACCCTTTGTTATCATTATTTTTTAAGCATTCAAGAGCAATTATCGAACCATATTGATCGACTCCTGAGGCACCAATCTCCAAAAACTAATTCTTATTATTTAAATCCAATTGATTCATAGCAAGAAATTATATCCTTAGTTCCTCTTCATGAATTAAGAGTATATTTACGCTTCGATTCCGAGACGAAACTTACAGAGAGGATTAAAAAAACGATTTGGATTTATTAATAAATAAAATAAAAAATAGCATCAAACTCAGTCCTAAAGCTGAAGCTTATATTTTTTTGATTGCAAAAGAACTAGAAGTTAACAAGGGAATAAAATTGATTGAGCAAGGACAAATAGTAAAGAATACCTATTTTGTGAAAGAGGGCTGCCTTCGTTCCTACTGCACAGATAAAAATGGTAA
>JAYNHN010000286.1:0-1535 GCA_038108035.1 Flavobacteriaceae bacterium | reverse complement strand
GAACAGAAGTAGCAACGGATATACCACGTTGCCGCTCGATTTCCATAAAATCACTTGTAGCGGATTTTTTTATTTTGTTAGATTTTACAGCACCGGCCTCTTGAATAGCTCCTCCAAAGAGTAGTAATTTTTCGGTAAGAGTCGTCTTTCCGGCATCAGGATGAGAAATGATCCCAAAAGTACGGCGGCGTTTGATTTCTTCTATAAAACTCATGGCTGCAAAAGTATTATAAAAATGTTCAGACTAACTGATTGTAAATAGGTTTTTGTTTAAATAATAGGTATTTTTGGAAAGCAATGAAAGAAGAAAGAGTAATTTTAGTCGATACCGACGACAATCCTGTAGGTACTATGCCCAAAATGGAAGCCCATGAAAAAGCAATTTTGCACCGTGCCTTTTCCGTGTTTATTCTCAATCAAAAGGGACAATTGATGCTTCAACAAAGAGCTTTACACAAATACCACTCTCCTGGATTGTGGACCAATACCTGTTGTAGCCACCAACGCGTGGGGGAAGACAATCAGTCTGCTGGCATTAGGCGTATTCAAGAGGAAATGGGATTTTCGGTCCCTCTGGAGCCTCTTTTTAGTTTTATTTATAAAGCTCCTTTTGACAATGGTCTTACTGAACACGAACTGGATCATGTTTTGTTGGGCTATTACGATCAAGAACCTGTTATAAATAAAGAAGAAGTTGTCTCATGGAAATGGATGGATTTAGAGACTCTTGATCATGATATTAAAGAGTCTCCCCAGCGCTATACGGTTTGGTTTAAAATCATTTTTGAACGTTTTTATCAACATATTAAAGCAACCCATGAGAGTAACCGTAAGTAGAAAAGCGCATTTTAATGCGGCCCATCGTCTGTATCGAAAGGACTGGACAGATTCAAAAAACGAATCGCTTTTTGGAAAATGTGCCAACCCTCATTACCACGGTCATAATTATGAGTTGATTGTCCACGTTACGGGCACCATTGACCCAGAAACTGGTTATGTAATCGATATGAAGGTACTCAAAGACCTGATTAAAGAGGAAGTGGAAGAAGTAATGGATCATAAAAATTTAAATGAAGAAGTTGAGGCATTTTTCAATTTGATCCCTACTGCCGAAAACATTTCTGTTGTAATATACAACCGTTTAAAACCCCATTTGGACCCTGAGCATGAACTTTCGGTTACTCTTTACGAAACCCCTAGAAATTTTGTTTCATTTTCGGGTTGATTTCTAATTTGACTAGAAATTAAATTGAAATCGTAAGCTTAACCAAAAAAAAGTATTAATTTGTTTAAAAAAAATGGCTAGTATAAAACAACTCAAAAAAGACCTCAATAATGATATCGGATATCTTATTGAAGAGATTTATCTATGGGAACTTTCAAACCCCAATGGAGATTTATCTAAAAGTGAAGAACTAATAGAAGAAGCCATTCAGGCTTTTGATGATTTAATATCTAAAATCAACGCTGTTTCGGGTAATCAAATAAAAAAGAAATTCAAAGATATTGAAATCGAAAAATCCGAAGTAGTCACC
>JAYNHN010000285.1:935-1543 GCA_038108035.1 Flavobacteriaceae bacterium | reverse complement strand
CAGGGATTTCTACTAGCTGATCCTGATAAACATCTATTAGCTGATCCTGATAAACATAAGCATACGATCCATTGAAAATTATCAAAAGTATCAAAAAAAAATAAAGTGTATAAAAGCTGCTCCAAACAGCTTTTGAATCTAAATCTTCTTTAAAATTGTTTTTTGAATTAGGTGATTTTATTACTTCTCCCAATCTAAATCCTTTTTTATACCTTTTGTCTGATATTTTTTCTCTTTCTGCAAAAAAGTCCGAAAAAACACCACCTATCAAGTTTGTATCTGTCACAAAGATTACACCCCAAGTAAGAATTGCGTACGTGGACCATAAAAATACATTTATCCAATACCATATGCCATATTCGGCCAATTCAGCATCGTCTAGGTTAAAATTTCCATAATCTTGAGCTAACCAAAATAGATAAACTGCTGGTACTAATAAAAAAATCCATATAAAACCTCTTAGAGGAATAATAATCCAAGCTAAAATATTATTCGTAAATGAGGTTAAAATTAGCCAGGCAATAATAGTCATAGTCCAATCTTGAAAATTAAAAAGACTAGTATCTATTGCCTCAAAAAATAGATATGCAAAAAAAAGGATAATTAAA
>JAYNHN010000285.1:0-925 GCA_038108035.1 Flavobacteriaceae bacterium | reverse complement strand
ACATTTATCTTTTTTTACAAGCGTAATAAAAATATGAGTTTACGCTTATTTTGTTGTCATCCCAAATATTCTTATTAAGTGATGCTTGAAAGTTTTTTTTATCAATTACTAATTTATTTTCTATAGCAAAAGTTCTTTTGTTGCCCTTGAAATAGATACCCTCATAAACCCTTATTTTGTTTTTTAACTTATAAGGTATTGCTTCTGCACCAAAGAAGATAGTTTTGGCTTTTAGATTGATATCAATAATCTCGGTATTGTTTGATGCCTTATCTTTCCCTTCTATGCCCACTAAGGTTATCTCACAATCAAGAATGATATTCTTTGTGAAAGCCATTCCGGATAAAAAAATTCCTAAAACAAGTATCTTAAGAAGATAAAGTACTTCCCGCATCGTAAAAAACCTCAATATTATTATCTAGCGCATCATTATCCATTTTTTTTAATTTAAGAAAATTATTTATAAAGCCTGAATTTTTTAAAGGATTTGAACCAGTAATGAATAATTTTTTTGCTTTCAATAATTTGCAGGCTTCAATGGCTTTTCTCGTATTCATACTTAAGGTCATCAAACCAAAAAACTTAACCTCTTCTCCAGTAAGTATTGCAACATCTGCTTCAATATTGTTTTCAATGATAAGTTTTTTGTTGACGACATGTCCCTCATGAAAAACTTTGAACCCATTTTTGTTGGAGATAAGCAAACAGTACGCTGTGGTATTGTAAGGAAAACCGGCAGGTAATGCTTGAACGTTTAAATTACCGATCGACTGTGGATAGGATGAAAGTTCAAGAATTTTATTCTCTAATTTTTTCTTTAAGAGAATTTTTTTGACTTGATTGGAACACCATATATTTGCCGTTGGAAAACTTTTAAGTGTTTTCAAATGCAAATGATCTTCAAACGGTGCTGTGATTATAATGT
>JAYNHN010000284.1:0-1544 GCA_038108035.1 Flavobacteriaceae bacterium | reverse complement strand
AATGAGGGATGTCCCAGCGACGATAATATAAAATAAACCCAACTCTTTACTCTCAAAAAGATAGATGAGAATTCTATCAAGGTTGGCAAATACAGCGGCCAAAGCAGCTAGGCACCAAAGTAATTTGAGATTCCAAAGTGTTTTCAAAACATTTGGTAGAAACCGTTTCCTTCGAATTCCCCTCCAACTGATAACCCTATACGCAGCAAGAGGAATTCCCCGACCGAATGTTATAAAATTTCCAAGTGCAAGGCAGAAAACCAGTGGCGTAACAGTCGACGTTTCCATAATAATAATCGATAAACCTATCAAACCACACTGGAGCAAAGCCCTATTTATTGACAACCTTCCCCAATCGGAAAATTTTTGATCATAAATTCGATACCTTAGACATTCGTCAGCTAACTTCTCTGAAATAATAAAAACAAAAACCATTATTGATAAGAACGACAGCCCAGATTTAACGGAAAACAAAATCGCAAAAATTAGTGAAAAACTGATTGAAAGTACTACTACTGAAGCAACATATTTATAGAAGAACAGACCTATCTTTTTAGAGAGAGATGAAGAAAACTGCTCGAGATAGTAAGCACGATGAGCATCTACTCCTGAAAAAGCTAAACAAATAGCACTAAAAAGAAAAACCGCTGCGAGCAAAGGCGCGGAGTCAGATGCATAAAAATTATTTACGGCTAATAAAACCAGCGGCTTCGAAACAAGGCTCAACAACCGTCCCGTGGCATAGGTAACGTTACCCTGGTTAAAAAGAGTCATAATAACCGGTTAATGCATAGCGCGGTTGTGATTCACACGGCAGGGCACGATGAAGCATAGATGTATCAACTATTGCAACAGTCCCTGCTTCGCAAATTAAACTTTTAACACGTTCACCTCGGCCAGCTATTTTTTCAACCGCATCATCAGTGATACTTTGGTAAA
The DNA here is from genome assembly GCA_038108035.1 of Flavobacteriaceae bacterium. GTDB lineage: Bacteria > Bacteroidota > Bacteroidia > Flavobacteriales > Flavobacteriaceae > MS024-2A. The sequence continues at coordinate 605 of JAYNHN010000284.1, read as the reverse complement.
GACGAGTTTTTTTCCCCCACAGCAAATCTTTAAATGAAAATACATTTCCGTAAGCGACATTAGCACATTTAAACTGCAATTTATTTGAGCCTTTAACCAACTGCAAAGGGCCCGAAGAGTGAGACACATCTGTCAAGAAAAGAAAAACCTTAATTTGTCGGCGAAAAGAGTCCAAGTGCCATCGTCCTTTGATGGCGTTTTTCTTTGATTTTAATGGTAAATTTCTAATTGCCAAAGTCGAAGAGCTAGCGACATTCCGCTCAAAGACATCGCTCAGCAATCTATCTGAAAAGGTTTTGAAAGACGCTATTTCTGCACAGTGCTTTTCAGATCCATAGACCCTTTTTTCAGAGCCGTTATAGTTGATTTCAGCAGACCCTTCGGGAAACTCATCCAAAAATTTAATTATATTATTACAAAAATCGATAGGTAGTGGACGGTCTACAACAAAAAAGCCGTTGTTCGCTATCTCTTTCTTAACAGATGCATGAGATATGCTTCCGGTATAGGCCTCAAAACAATTCAACAAATTATTTTCCACTTAGACGATCCCTTGATAATGAATGAGAAAATGCAACAAAAAGGAAAAGAAAGACCATGATGAC
>JAYNHN010000283.1:0-1553 GCA_038108035.1 Flavobacteriaceae bacterium | reverse complement strand
TTATTGTTCTTTGGTGTTAATTATTTTTACGGCATAATGGCTGGTACAGCAGTTTTGGTGATAAGTACATTATTATCTCTGATACTATCTTGGTATTGGTTTAAAAACATACCAATGATGGCTGCTGCAGGATGTGTTGCGGTTGTTTTTTTTGGTGGATTAACAATATTTTTTGATGATGAATTTTTTATTAAAATCAAACCAACAATAGTGTCTATAATAATTGCAGGAGTTTTAGCTTCAGGTAAAATTCTAGGTAAGAACCCACTAGCTGCTATCATGAAATCTGCAGTTTCGTTAAAAGAAGAGGGCTGGGATAAATTAACATGGTTATGGGTTGGTATGTTTATAGTAATGGCTATTGCTAATGAAATAGCTTGGCGTAATTTAACTACTGATCAATGGGTATCTTTTAAAGCTTTTGGTATTCCAATTCTATCCCTTGGGTTTGGGTTACTATCTTTGCCAATAATGCAAAAATACCAAATCAAAAAAGATTAAATTAATCCTGAAGTAATTTAACCCTTTTATTTATTTCTTTTGACATCAAAGAATCCTTGGGTAGTTGTTTTAGTAATAAATCCCAATAAGTAATAGCTTTTTTCTTTTCTCCCTTATTGTAAGCAGCAAAGCCACTAAAAAACAAAGCATCTACATTATTTGGTTCTAAAACTAAAATATCATTTACAAGTTTGTTTGTTTCTTTTGAAAAAACAGGCTTTTTGTTCGTGGGTAGTAATTCTCTTAAAAGTATTTGTTTTAAATTTATATTTTGTGGATTTAGTTTTATGGCTTCTCTTATAGCTTTTAATGCTTTTTCATTTTTTCCTAGAACTTTATAAGATTGATATAACTTAATCCAACCTTCTAGATCATTTTTGTCATCTTTAAGCCGATCTGCAAGTTGTTCAACCATTTGATTAATTCTTATTTTTTGTTCTTTTTTATTTAAATCTAAAATTTCTTTCGTTAAATCATTATTTGCTAAAACATCACTCTTTAACTTATTTTCTAGAGCTTTTTTAGAAATTCCTAAGTTTGTTGCCGCTATTCTTATATTTTTTTCAAGATCTTTTTTCCAAGTATCATTTTTACTAGTTCGTTTATATAATTCTGTCCAAATTTCAAATGCTAACATTTCATTACCAATTTGTGATTGTGCTAATCCGTTTAAATAATTGGCTCCAGGATTTAATGGATCCTCAGATAGAGCTTCTTTAATTAGTTTTTTTGCCTTTGGTGTGACTTGTCCATTTGCTTTTTTGATAATTGCTTGAGCTAATAGAGATTTGAGATTGGGAGAATTTTTGATAGACAATATTTTTTTTAAGGATGAGATCTCCACATCTGTTTTATTAAGTCGTGAAGCAGTCCTTGCTAATTCAAGAAGAATATCTAGATTTTTTGGATTTTGATCTGATAACAAAACTAGTTTGTCAAAATTTTTTTTATCACGTTTTATAATTTTTTTTTGTGCAATATTTTTATTTACAAGTTTTTCTTTTGAAGAGTACAGTAGGTCTATATTTATAAATGGATTTCCTATTTTATAA
>JAYNHN010000282.1:471-1573 GCA_038108035.1 Flavobacteriaceae bacterium | reverse complement strand
CATCACACCGCTACGACCGCCTACCCTTGCTGCGTTCCCGCCCTGGGGGATTCAACAGGAGCTGGTTGTGTAGGACTTGCCCAATGCAAATATAACGTCTTCAACTGGTTTCAACAATCATTTTAATTGCTTAATTTCGTGCAAACAGAAAGTTAATCCAATCCACCCATGAAATATTTTGTTTATCTCTTTTCAGCCTTTATTTTTCTAAAATGTGGAGGTCCTAGCACGCCCAATGTAAAAATTAAAACAGGAATTCAAGGGAATAAAGCCGTCTGGGGAGATACTCTTCACCTTCAGCTAAGTAAAGATATAGAAAAAACCAGTGTAAGTTATTTTTTAAACGACACTCCCCTATCCAATCCTCACATTCTTTCTATAGAACCTTTAGGTGTTCATACCCTTAGAGCAGTTATTGATCAAGGGGAAAACTCTTTTGAAGTGATTTCCAACCTGACGATTCGGGCACCAAAACCGCCTAAGCTCTATACTTATGAATTGATAAACACCTTTCCTCATGACCAAAAAGCCTATACCCAAGGATTGGAATTTGATGGAGATTTACTGTATGAAAGCACGGGACTGAATGGTCAATCCACTTTAAGAACCGTGAACTATAAAACAGGAGACCCGATTCAAAACAAACCACTAGATGATAGTTATTTCGGGGAGGGTCTTACGGTATGGGAGGATCGAGTGATCCAGCTAACCTGGAAGTCTGAAAAAGGTTTTGTTTATGATAAAGATTCTCTAAAAATGGAAAAGTCGTTTTCTTTTGGTGAAAGCAAAGAAGGTTGGGGTTTGTGTAATGACGGAAAACTATTGTACAAATCCGATGGGAGTAATCGGATATGGAAACTCAACCCTACAACGTTTAAAGAAGAAGGCAGTATTCAAGTCATGACCCACAAATCTCCACTTAAAAACCTGAATGAGTTGGAATGGGTAGAGGGTAAAATCTATGCCAACACCTATCAATTTGAAAAAGAGGTGGCTGTAATCATTGACCCCATTAGTGGAGCGGTAGAAGGAGTTATTGATTTTTCCGGTCTTAAAGAACAAGTCAATCAGCACCCCAAACTCAACGTACTCAATGGAATTG
>JAYNHN010000282.1:0-461 GCA_038108035.1 Flavobacteriaceae bacterium | reverse complement strand
CTTTGTGACCGGTAAAAACTGGGATACGCTTTTTGAAGTCAATATCGTTCCTAAAAAATGAAACCCTTTACTTTAGAACGCACGGTACTTCCCGAACATTTGGACGAGCTAAATCACGTTAATAATATTCAATATTTACAATGGGTACAAGAGGCTGCAAAAGCGCATTGGGAAGCCCTGACTTCTGGTTGTACAGATGAATTTGAAATTTGGGTCGTTCGAAGCCATCATATTGAATACAAAAAAGCTGCTCAATTAAACGATGTATTAACTCTAACTACTTATGTAAAAGATAGTTCTGGATTCTTGTCTGAACGGATTGTAGAAGTGTCTTTAAAAAGTAATAATCGTCTTCTGGCGCGGTGCAGTACCCAATGGTGCTACTTAAACAAAGCCTCAAATAAATTGGAACGAATTCCTGAAAAGGTACACTTACTGTTTGAATAAAAAGCAGATTTTCA
>JAYNHN010000281.1:0-1596 GCA_038108035.1 Flavobacteriaceae bacterium | reverse complement strand
TCGTAAGCACTTATTGTTTTTGCAATGGTTCCTGAGGCACCTCCGACTCTAAAAAAATGTCGAGCTACTTCTTGTCCGGCTCCGATTTCGGCAAAAGTTCCGTATATATATTTATTTAGATTGATGCGCAGCGCTTTGGCTTCTATTGAGGGTTTGTTATCAAATCCCTGGTCCCCTTGAATGTGTGCTTTCATATATGAAATGTTCCCTTCAAAAATACAAAGTTCCATTTTATATCAAAGCAAAACTTTACCTTTGTTTTAGTATGTTGACAATCCATTTTTTAGGAACGGGTACCTCGCAAGGAATACCAGTTATAGGGAGTGATCACCCCGTATGTTTGAGTTCCGATCCAAAAGACAAGCGATTACGTGTTTCCGTTTTAATTCAATGGGAGCATACCAATTTAGTCATTGATTGCGGTCCTGATTTTAGACAACAAATGCTTCGGACACCCTGTGAAACTTTGGATGCACTTTTATTCACTCATGAACACGCCGATCATACAGCCGGGTTGGACGACATACGTCCCTTTTTTTTTAGACAAGGCGAAATTTCTGTCTTTGGAAGTCAGCGTGTGATGAACAATTTGTCTATGCGTTTTGATTATATTTTCTCAAATAAAAACAAATATCCGGGGGCTCCCTCTGTGTCGGTTCAAGTCGTTGATTTCCAATCCTCTTTTGAAATCAATCAAAAAAAAATTATTCCTATTCGAATCCAACACAATCAAGTTCCCGTCATGGGGTATCGAATGGATCGATTTGCTTATTTAACCGATGTAAAGACGCTGGAATCAAAAGAACTTGAAAAGCTAAAAAACTTAGATGTATTGGTTTTAAATGCCCTGCGAATTGATCCTCATCCAAGTCATTTAAATCTTGAGGAAGCAATTGAATTAATTGAAAAAATTCAACCCAATCGATGTTATCTTACTCATATAAGCCATCTGATGGGTTTTCATTCAGAAATTAGTAAAATGCTCCCTCCCAATATATTTTTGGCCTACGACACCCTTAAAATAACTTCAGACTAAGCAATAGAACTTATGAAATTTAAAATAGTACTTTATTTATTTCTTTTTGTCAGTATCATTCTTTTCTTTCAATTGATCAATACAAATAAGCTGTTAAACCATCAAGACGAGTTGATTCAAAGTCAAAACCAATTGAATAATGAGCTTAAAGATTCGATCTCTGTATTGAAAAAAATCAATCAAACGAATACCTATTTCTCATTGGTAGGGAATCGAATTTTCAATAAAAAACCGGAAAAGGATTCATCCATTGAGTTTGTTGAAGAACTCAATACGTATTTGTTTTCTATTAATTCAAAAGGAACGATAAAGGATTGGTTACCTCTGGAAAACAATGAAGAAACTTTTTTGATCGATCATGTTAAGGTAATCAATAAAAAATGGGTTTTAATCGGATTTAGAGGTGATTTAAATTGGGGACAAGCAGTTTTGAATTATCGAAAAATATCAAAAGGTAACTTTTCATTTGAAACAAAAGCCTTTTTTACAGAACCATTATAGATTGGTTTGTTCAATCCATTGTAGAAATTTCATAAAGTTTTCTTGAGAAACGGTATGCC
>JAYNHN010000280.1:0-1600 GCA_038108035.1 Flavobacteriaceae bacterium | reverse complement strand
TTGCTAATCTGTCGACGGGTAACCGTCGCCAGGGTTCGAATCCCTGTCTCTCCGCGATATTCTTGTTTTACCCCTGCTAAGTAGTAGGGGTTTATTTTTTGGTGTCTCTTTACAAAAAAGTTAGCCTCAAGACCTAGGGATCCATCGAACTGTTAATTCAATAGTTACATTGTGTTCTGATTCATACCCATCCTAACATTAATACAATGTGTATGCTTAGCAGTCCACCAAACTTAGGCTAATTTACAGGGCTTTATTTAGGAAGCATCTGAAATTTTTGATTTATCGGAAAGTTGAGTAACTAGATTACTATCCTCAAACGTACGATCCTCGTTACATAATAATTAAAAGGCACTGTGGGTATATCTTTTTTCAGATGCTTTTGCTAAATATTACCTTTTTTTTGGTGATGGTCTCATCTAAGGTATTATTTCAACCGTTTTAAGGACATATTTTGGAAACTTAATGACCATAGTGGTATTTGCTCTCATTTCCAGATGCGTTCAAGGGTAGTCGTGTAAAGAGGTTTAACAAATAAGATTTTGTTTTTTTCCAATATCGAACATTACGGCTAAATGATAAAAATCGCCTTTTGTAATTTTTGAAATAGATGTTCTGATATATAAATTTTCATTGTCCGTATATATAGGATTATCCTTTGGAAAAAATGAGTTACATACCTCAAAAAAAACAAGTTCCAACTTTATTATTAGCTATACTTCAGTATTAGTACTATTGTCACTAAAATGATACGCAATACCATTATTGTAAATCCTGAAGATAATTTCTGAATTCCCCTTAAATGTTATAGTCAGCTGGCTGTAGATGCATTTAATACTTGAATCTATGTAAGGTACTTAGTCTTCAATAGTTCAATCGATTAGCTCAAAATTTTTTTCTTTATTCTTGGCTGGAAACCTAATTTATTACCCTTTTTCAGTTTTATGAAAATTAAGTCTGAGTAGAAAATAACACTTTATAAACAAACCCTTTCTTCCTTTATTAAAAACGGTCCATTAACTCTTATTGACTGTGATTTTTTTGATCTTTTGAAGTACAGAAAGTTGAAATGAACATTTCCAAAATCCCTTTTTAAATAATTTTTAACTTTATTGATTCTTTGTATCTTTAAAACACAAAAAAAATTGTTACTTAAACCTTTAGATAAAAAAAATTGAAAATGAAAAAGCCAATTTTACTTTCTGCAATATTATTAACCACTCTTGTAATAACGTCATGCAAGCAACAAAAAAAAGAAAATTCCAACAGGACATCTCTTGAAGTGGTCGAAAAACCTAAAATCACAATTGAAAAACTGGAAGGCTCACCCGCTTATGGAGATGCAGTTTTGGAATTAGAAGAACCCAAAAGTATGCGTTTAGCTGAAGGTGGTGAATTGGATTTTGTTTTCAAAGTAAGCAACTATGAATTGAGTGCTCAGACCGAGGGGCCTAATGCTCAACGTTTGGCAAATTCTGGAAAAGGGCAGCACATTCACTTTATTTTGAATAATCAGCCTTATTCGGCACATTACGAACCTAATTTTACAAAAGGGATCCCTGATGGAGTTCATCATCTGGTCGCTTTTTTGAGTCGATAG
>JAYNHN010000279.1:0-1606 GCA_038108035.1 Flavobacteriaceae bacterium | reverse complement strand
ATGTTGCAGACTTTAATAATGATGGTTGGATGGATTTGTTTCAACTGGATATGTCCTCGGAAAACAACTTTAGGTCAAAAGCCAATATGTCCTCTATGGATCCCGATGCGTTTTATCAATCTGTAGACCTAGGTCTTCACCATCAATATATGCAAAACTCATTGCAGTTTAATCAGGGGAATCTAAAAGACTCATTACCTTTATTTAGTAACGTCTCACGATTTGCTGGGGTTTCTTCCACAGATTGGAGTTGGGGAGGACTACTTGCTGATTTTGACAATGATGGATGGAAAGATTTAATTGTCACCAACGGTATTCGAAGAGATGTCAATAACAAAGATTTTTATAAAAAGTATCGTTCTTTTTTTAAAAAAATGGAAACCGACCCCAATTATAAAAACAAAGAAGAAGAGGTAGAACTCTTAAATTACCTCAAGGAAATGCCCTCAGAAAAACTATCTAACTACATCTACCAAAACAATAAAAACCTTTCTTTTATAAATAAAATTGAAGCTTGGGGATTGGAGGAAAAAACGTTTTCTAACGGTCTCGCCTTTTCAGATTTAGATAATGACGGAGATCTGGACTTTATTATCAATAATTTAGACGATCCTGCCAGTATTTATAAGAATAATACGACAAACCAGAATTACATCCACTTGCAATTAGCAGGGAAGGGCTACCAAACCCCCTTAGGTGCAAGAGTTCACATTCAAATAGGGAAGGAAAAACAAACTCATGAATACAATGTGGTCAGAGGATATATGTCTTCAGTAAGCCCTAAAATTCATTTTGGTCTGGGCAAAAATGAGCGTATTGACACCTTGACTGTTCAATGGCCTAATGGAAAAATGACTCAGCTTCATCAGGTTCAAGCCAATCAAACCCTCACCATAGATTATGATTCTGTAGCACTTTTAGAATCCATCCCTGAAGAATCGTTCTCAGAGAAACTATTTAGTACAAAGACTGACCCAACACCCTACAAGCACGAAGAAAATCCATTTGATGATTTTCAAAAAGAAGTTCTTTTGCCTCATAAAAATTCAACCTTGGGCCCTACCCTTGCCGTTGGTGATCTCAACGGAGACGACAAGCAAGATTATATTATCGGGGGGGCCATTGGTCAAGCAGCTAAAATTTTTATTCAAGAGCAAGAGGGTCACTTTAAAAAAATAGAGCTGGATGTTTTTGAAGAGGATAAATTTTATGAAGATTTGGGGATTCTTCTGATCGATGCAGATCAAGACGGGGATAAAGACCTCTATTTTGCAAGTGGTGGAAATGAATACGCTTTTAATTCGGAAGGGTATGAAGATCGGTTTTATGAAAACTTAGGAGACCTTAATTTCAAACGTAACAAAGAGGCCATCCCCTCAACTCGAATAAGTGGAATCGATGTCTCTTCAAATGACTTTGACAATGATGGAGATTTGGATTTATTTGTAGGAGGTCGGCTATATCCAAAAAAATACCCCTATCCGGTTAGTTCTAGAATATTAGAAAATCAAAGCACCGCAGGAAGCATTCGATTTGTAGATGTTACTGAAAAAGTAGCTCCTCCTTTGGAAGACATTGGATTGGTTACGGACTCACAGTGGTTGGA
>JAYNHN010000278.1:552-1611 GCA_038108035.1 Flavobacteriaceae bacterium | reverse complement strand
CAATAAAAAAACTGTTAGTAAACTTAGAACTATTTTTTTCATATAACGAATGTGCTTATTATTTGATTACGCGAAGTTAAAAAATTTGAATTATAGTTCCCCAAGATTCATGCCAATGGTAAAATGAAACTGTCCACGATACCCCTTTAATTGAATTTCAGAATTGTGAATAAACTCTCCTGCTGCTCCTGCATCTACCTCATCTAATCCCCAACCATAATCAAGTCCCATTAAACCAAACATTGGCAAAAATATTCTTACACCTACCCCCGCTGATCGCTTAACCTTAAACGGGTTATACTTTTTGTAATCATTCCATGTATTTCCTGCCTCGATAAATCCTAGCATATAAATTGTAGCTGACGGGTTTAAAGAAAGCGGGTAGCGCAACTCCATAGTATATTTGCTAATTATTCTACCTCCATTTACTTGCGGAGATATGTGTCCATCATCATAACCACGTAAGGCTATGATTTCACGTCCATCCAAATTAAATCCTGTAAGACCGCTACCTCCCATAAAAAATCGCTCAAAAGGAGGAGCTCCCTTCTCGGAATTCCAAGCATTTAAAAATCCAAATCCAAGCCTTGCATTAATAACCAATTTTTTATCTTTAGATAATGGCGTAAACCATGATGAAGTAAATTTAATTTTGTTGTATTCTAACCACTTGTATCTTTCTTGATCCGTTAGATCAGAATAATCATCAACGCCATCAAACCGGGAATACATAGGAGTAATTTTAGCTGATAACGTAAATGAAGAACCAGTCCTAGGATACAATGGTTGATCTATTGAATTTCTGGACAAAGTTGCTTGAAAAGATAAATTGTTCGCATACCCATCAGAGAAAGAAAATACATTACCGTAATTATTCAAGTCATAATACTGATAACCAGCCATTAATTGAAGTGTAAAATAATCATCTGGCCACTTCAACCTTTTCCCTAACCCAATTGATGCTCCAGTAATTTTAATATATCTTCTGTCAGGATTTTTTACTCTTTTTCCATTCAAATCTGTAGAATCACGATAATTCACTGGGTCAGATGCTTGAAC
>JAYNHN010000278.1:0-542 GCA_038108035.1 Flavobacteriaceae bacterium | reverse complement strand
CGAATGAAAAATTGAAACACTTAATGAATTTGGTTTTTTTCCTCCCAACCATGGCTCAGTAAATGAAGCATTATAGGATTGAAAAAAGTATCCATTCGATTGAGCCCTGACACTTAAACGTTGCCCGTCACCAGAGGGTAAAGGCTTCCACTCAGATGCTCTAAAAAACTTTCTGCTTGAAAAATTATTAAATACAACTCCTAAAGTACCAACTACTCTTCCTGCTCCCCAACCACCAGATAATTCAATTTGATCACTTGGTTTTTCCTCAACAACGTATTCAATATCTACTGTACCATCCGTAGGATTAGGCTTGGGGTTTACAGCCAATTTTTCGGGATCAAAATACCCGTTTTGAGCCAATTGCCTTTGAGTTCTAATAACAGCATCTCTGCTAAATAGGTCACCTGGTTTTGTATAAATCTCACGCAGAATTACATGATCACTCGTTTTCGTATTTCCTATAATCTTTATGTTTCTATTTCTTGCTTGTTTTCCTTCATAAATACGCAATTCCAAATCCACCGAATCACTCGTAACTT
>JAYNHN010000277.1:0-1627 GCA_038108035.1 Flavobacteriaceae bacterium | reverse complement strand
TTAATTCGAAATCGTATGGAAGAAATGGTACCGGCGATCGCAAAAGCTTTTCGAGCAGAAGCAACCGTAGACATTCAAGACGGAACGGATATTACATTCAATCATTTGGAATTAACCAAACAAATGATTCCTACACTTGAACGTACTGCTGGTACTGCTAATGTCATAGAAATCAATGCTATAACAGGTGCTGAGGACTTCTCCTATTTTCAAAATGAAGTTCCCGGTTTCTTTTTCTTTTTAGGAGGCACTCCCCTTGATATGGATGAAAAGGAAGCGCCATCCCATCACACCCCTTCCTTCATCGTGGATGATGCCGGTATGAAACTCGGTGTAAAAGCTTTGACACATTTAACTTTGGACTATATGAAAATGTAAAAAGTATAGAATCCCAAATCAATTTGATATTGGTGATTTGTGAGGTTTCATTTGTTTTTAGCACATTTTTTTTCTGCATATTCCCATCCCATTTGCCACCAACGATTCATTTGTTCTTGATTGAAAACAAGAGAGTTTTGGGTGAGTACTTTGGGTGTATAAAACAAATTGAGTTTGGAGTCAAAATCGTCGGCTACCAACTGACCAATATGTAAATTCTGAGACTCAATTCGGTCAGAAATAAAATCAAAGATCGTTCCTAAAGCGTCAAATGGATTGTTTGAATGCATTCTATTGGTTTGTTGAAACTCGGTGTCCAAAAAAATAGCATCTACCTCTGTAGCTCCGCGGCGAACGGCTTCCTCAATGGGAATCATACATCCCAAACCGCCATCGGCATATTCACAACCGTTTTTGGTAACTAGGGTCATAAAGGGCACATAATTGCATGAAATCCATATCCAATCTAGAAAATTATTGTAAGAAAACTCTTTTAGGCGTTTGTATTCTACTGCATTGGCGGTTAGATTTGATACACTAACAATGATTTCTTTAGCTCCATTTTGGAGTGTTTGAAAATCGTTTTTGGTTATTTTATCCGATAAGAGTTGACGTAAATTATTACTTTCTCCAAATGTTTTACGGCCTCGAATAAAATTTTTAATTACGTTGATATGATTGATTTTAATTCGCTGCTGCCCTGCTTTATCAACCACCTTGAACGGACAATTATCAAAAATACTTGACTGATTCACTTGAGTAAAGGCCTGTTTGATTGTATCAATTTTATTCAATGCTAAATGAGAAATCAACAGACTTCCGGTTGAAGTTCCTAGAAATAAATCATAGGAACGCTTCTCTTCTTCCATGAGGTACTGTGCGATTCCACCCGCAAATGCACCTTTACTTCCTCCTCCTGATATTACTAATGCACGCATTTCTAATTATATTTGGGTTTTGTTTCTAAAATTACAATCTTTTTTCAAAAAAAGTATGAACTCCATCCAAACCAAAATCGAATATTTAAAGGGCGTAGGCCCTGAACGTGCTCGTTTACTAAAAGAGGAGTTAAATATCAAAACTTTTCAAGATTTATTACATTTTTTCCCAAATCGCTATATCGATCGTAGTCAGTTTCATCCCATCAATCAGTTGCCTAAAAATAATTCAGAAGTTCAAATCAAAGGTAAGATTACTCGTATTGATTATGTTTCTCAAAAAAGAGGAAAGCGAATGGTTGCTCATTTTC
>JAYNHN010000276.1:0-1629 GCA_038108035.1 Flavobacteriaceae bacterium | reverse complement strand
ATGGACTTAAAAAATCAGGAATATCGGAAGGAGCTCTTTACAAGAGATCTGTTTTTGAAAGTTTAAGTGTTGAGCTTGAAAGACAGTATTCTTCGCAAGGAAAATACTCTGCTGAAGTTGAAGTCTCCACTGAAGATCTCCCCAAAAATAGAATTAAGCTTTCGGTGAAAATTGAAGAAGGAGAATCGGCGGCTTTAAGAAAGATTAATATAGTAGGAAATAAATTATTAGATGATCAGACAATCCTTGGTGAATTCAAGCTTAAAGAAAAAAATTGGCTTTCTGTTTTTAGCAGAGGATCAGGATACTCAAGAGAAAACTTAAAGGGAGATCTTGAAACTCTTGAGTCTATTTATAAGAACCAGGGTTATTTAAAATTTAATGTTGACTCTACCATGGTATCAATATCTAAAAATAAAAAAGATATTTTTATCACCATCAAGGTTACCGAAGGAGAGGTCTATAAAGTTAGCGATGTAAAGTTAGCTGGAGATCTTGATGATAAGGAACTTTTTGTAAGAAGTTTAATTTCGATTCCTGTAAATGAGATTTATATAGAAGGATTTTTAAAATCTACCGAAGATAGGATTACAAACTTATTGGAAAATCTAGGATTTACAAACGCAGAGGTATCTACTTCTAAAGATATTAATGAGAAAGATAAAACGGTAGCTCTTACTTTATTTGTTGATCCAGGACAACGAACCATGGTTAATCGAATTTCTTTTGAAGGAAACGAAAGAACTCACGACGTCGTTCTTAGAAGAGAAATGCGTCAAATGGAAAAAAGCTGGGTATCTAATAATTTACTTGAAACCTCTAAATTAAGATTAGATAGACTTGGTTTTTTCAAAAATGTGAAATATGAAAAAAATTCAGTTCCAGGTTCTACCGACGAAGTTGATGTGATTTTCAAAGTTGAAGAACAATTTTCAGGCTCCATAGGAGGGTCTCTTGGTTACGGAGCATATGGTTTAAATTTAGGCGCTAATTATTCAGAAAAAAATGCTTTTGGAACAGGAAATTCAGTTTCAGTAGGAGTTAATTACAGCGAATGGCGTCAAGATATATCCTTCAATTTCTTTGATCCCTATTTCACGATTGATGGCATTGGGCTTGGATATGGAGCATTTTATAGAAAAACTGATTATGGAAATTTCAACATTGCAGCCTATAACACAGATTCTTATGGCGGAAGTGTGAGATTTGACTTGCCCATTAGTGAAATCGAGGGACTTGGACTTTCTCTATCATATGATAATACTAAGTTGGCGACAAACCTTTATAGCTCAAGACAAATCTTAGATTTTTATAATTCAGAGGGACAAAGTTTTACAACCTATAATGCTTCAGTTTCATGGAGAAGAATCACATTAGATAGGGGTTTATTTCCAACGAGCGGCTCAAGCAATGCAATTTCTTTGTCTTTGACCTTGCCTGGTAGTAATTTGAACTATGGAAGATTTATCCATGACTTTAAATATTTTGAACCTCTACCTAGAGGCTTAATATTTGGTTATCGATCAAAAATTGGTTATTTGTTTGCTTACGGCGACACCAATACCGCACCTCCGTATCAATATTTCTATGCTGGAGGTATGAGATCTGTAAGAGGTTTTAAACAGAATT
>JAYNHN010000275.1:0-1660 GCA_038108035.1 Flavobacteriaceae bacterium | reverse complement strand
TACTATCTCAGACATTACTTTAGTACTCCTGTAAGTATGACCAATTGAGTCACTTGAGATAAGAAATTCACCTAAGTCAGAGTTATGGTGTAGCTTCCTTGGAACTTTATCTGTTAGCGTAAAAATATTGCCTGAGGGAAGTTCCTTACTCCAAAGAAGCTGATGATATTTTCTTAGTGTTGGACTATGGGAGTCAGGGTCTCTTCCCTTTGGGGTATCAGAATAAACGTCAAAATTTACATCGATCATAGCCTAAAGTCTAGATCAAATATAAATTAATTGGCCTAGACCTCAGCAGATCGGTTAGTACACTAAAGCGTTCTTGATACAATACTTAAATAAGGAATGTATAACACCCATATATTCCTTCTAGGGCATTATTCCCTACAATAAGAAGATTCTATCTTTTAGAATTCTAAGTCTCTTAAAAACAGTTAAATCACTTTAAACTAAGTGAAGAAAATTACGTCAACTAGTGAAATGAAAAAATCCATTTTTTGTCACTTTTTGGCCATTTTTGATCATTTTTCACTCATTTTTGGTCGTTTTTGGCCATTTTTAGCTGTTTTTTACACTTTTTATTTCAACTCAATCCTTAGTTTTTTAAGTATAGGTATGTCTGCTGGTGCAAGTTCTTTCTCTTTAATTTCTAAAATTTTACACCATTTATAACTGTCGTGATCAATTAGCTTTTTTGGATCTGAGTTTGTTTCACATAAATATGCTTTCAAACAAATTGTATACTTTTCGTATTTGTGTAGATTATCAGTAAAATATGACAGGTTGAAAATCTTTATGCCTAATTCCTCGTTAATCTCTCTCTTTAATGCCTCAATATCCGATTCACTCCCTTCAATTTTTCCTCCAGGAAATTCCCAATACCCACCGAGTGATTTATTTAACTTTCTTTTAGTAATTAAGAATTGGTTTCCCTTCTTAATTAAACCACATACGACATTAGTTGTAACCATGTATTTCTCTGTGATATTTAAGATTTGAAATATCTAAATTATGTTCTTTTTGGACAAACAATTTTCCATTTTCAATCCCAATTAGAGTCATATCGTCCATAATCGAAAAACCTCCTCGATCTAACATTACATGATGGTTTGGGCACAAGCAAATTAAATTTGAAATTGAATCATCCCCATTATGTGGTTTTCCTAGTGGTTTAATATGAGCCCCCTCAGAATAATAACCATGTTTAGTTTTGATACTTGTAGAACATATTTGACACTTGTGGTTATATAATTGCTTGATAGAATTTGAAATTTTACTATCCCTTACTATTCTTAATACTGTACCTGAAATTCGTTTTTTTTCTCTTACCTCGTGATCTAGTTCAATTTTCTCTGCTCCTTTTCTTTCAACATTGAGCCCTGAATAATACAATTTGAATCTACATATTTTAAAACCACTTTTTCCAATTTCTTCCCAAGCATCCACAACACTGAAGAGACCAGCATAGGCATAACCTGTTTTTGGAGAATATTTGGAATTGTGCTTGTAACCTCTAATAACCCTGACAGGTAATCCTTCATTCATACTTTTTATCAGTCCAGCATTTCCTCTGTTATTCCAAGACTGATCATGTATTTGTTTACCAGAATTTGGATCATTCCCTCCAGCACCTGTATATATGATGACATCTCCCTGATCC
>JAYNHN010000274.1:0-1661 GCA_038108035.1 Flavobacteriaceae bacterium | reverse complement strand
GTATAACGAATCACCATGATAAACAAGGTTGTTGAATACTTCAATTTCGTTAACTAATTGCAGTTTCAGTCTTTTGATGTACCCTTTTGCCAACGTGTCATCTTTGAAGGTTGTTCTTGTTCGTTCAAATAAACGCATAGCTTTAAATAAGTCGCCTTTTTCATAATAGAATTTTGCCAGTTCAATTTCTGATGTATATTTTTTTCGATTTTTTCCCGCTTCTATTACTAGAAGTTGTTTTTTGACTTCTGGTGAATCTCGGATTCTATTTTTAATTCTACGACTAGGAGAGTCAAGGTGATTATTGATTTTTGACGCTTGTTTACAATTTTGTATTGAAGCAATTTTGCAGCATGACTTTAAGCTATCTCCGCTTCTCAATAACTGTATAAATTTAGGGTTGGTGCAGGAATAAGCATGCAAGCTGTCAGAAGTCATGATTTTGCTTTCAATTATTTTTTTCATCCTTTCGGGTGATTTGTCTGCAGAAATGGATGATTTTGCTAAGTTGTAATAGTAGTTGGCTTGTGAATAGTTTTTTTTTGTTAAAAAAGCATCCGCTTTTTTCAAGAGAACAGAAACATTCTCTGACTGACTAACTGACTGAAAAGCAAATAATAAAAAGGGTATAAGAGCCAAAAAACGCATTATGCTATTTTAATTTTATTCAATTCGTTTAGTTGTATAATGTTCTCATCAAGCAACCACTGTACCATACTTCGAATATTCTTTTCTTCGTGTTTAGAAGCTAATTTTGTTGTCAGTTCTCTAGGTTCTAAAGAGGTTTTTTTCAATAGGGTAATTATATCATTTTTAATTTCCTTAAACTGCTTGGAATTCAGTTTTTTGTCTCGCTTTTTTGAAAGACACACATCGCATACGCCACATTCATTGTTGGAATCTCCAAAATAGGATAGAAGTAATTGACTGCGACAGGTATCATTTGAAAATGCATAGTTGATTACTGCTTTCATTTTTATCAAAGCATCTTGTTTTCTATTATCATAAATTTCATTGCGTAGACGAAGGTGTTTTAAGTCCACTCTTGGTTGCAGAAAAGTTAATAATGGAAGGTCGTTTTGTTCCTCGTATATTATTACTTCAAGCTTATGCAGTTCTCTTAATATTTTTCGAATTACACTGATAGGTTTTTTTGAACGGGTAGCTAGATCAAATTCTTTGATTTTAGAAAAATCATCGAATAAACCACCATAACTTCTCAGTAGCAGCTTAATGTAGGGGTCGTATTTTTCGTTCCTAACCTGGAATTCATACAATTCACTACTATTCATTTCGATCTTTAAACGCGAAGGTGTAAAAAAAGCTTCACTTAATTCGAAATATCCAGCTTGTTCGAGGAACTTGACGGAATTGTATATTTCCAATGCATTTTGGTTTTGTTGTTGCTTTATTTCGTCTATATTAAATGGGTATGTCGCATTTTCGCCTGCGCCAATTGCAATTCTTAAGTGGTTGCAGATAGCGAAGTACACTTTTTTAATTTGCTTTTTTTTAGGAAAACTCTTTTCAACTCTATTGATTAAATTGATTCGATCATTTTCATTAATAAGTAAAACAGCATAGGCTTTTTCTTCGTCTCTTCCAGCTCTTCCAGCTTCTTGAAAATATGCCTCTATTGAATTAGTTAACGCTAAATTAAT
>JAYNHN010000273.1:0-1716 GCA_038108035.1 Flavobacteriaceae bacterium | reverse complement strand
TTCTTCTATAGTGATGTATCTAGAAACAGAAGTTGATTTAATTTGAAATGGATTTAAATTAAAGCCAAGACTTATAGATTTTTCACTTTTATTCATCTAATAAAGCTGAAATGGTAGTCATAGGTCGTCGAGATAAATTAAATATATCAAAGTATTTTATTTTTAATCCGTCATCTTCCAGTAAAGAATCTACAACGATTGAATCTTCAACTTGTGTAGCAGTAGGTTTGTCTTCTTCATGCCCACCATTTAAATCCCAGAAAGGATGAACAAGAACTGCCCTGATTCTGTCACCAATTACGAAACTTGGTAATGGGCCCAAAGGAGAAAATTCAACACTGTCAGTACTAGAACAAAAATCTTCAATTTTTTTGTGCGTCTCAGCATGAGTTGGGAAAAAATCCATAAATGGCAGAGAGGTTTCATGGTTTAAATTAGTAATTCCTGAAGAAAAATCTTCCTCTGCTAAGTGATAAAGAATATTCATTCCAAGACGCCAATCAAGAATTGGATGAAAATTCATATTTTTGTAGTCATGCGTGCAACAATATCCTGAGGAATCACAATTTTGAGTATGCTCAGGGTGTATCAACCCTGAAATAATAGAGTTGTTAGTTTGAGATAAAGAACTTATTTCATTCATAGCATTTTGAAAGCCATTTTCATAAATCCAAGAGCTAAAACCAGAGCCATTTGCTAACTCATCACTTAGAGTTAACTTTCCAGTTGGAAAATCAAATGCTGTTTTAGGATCTACTTGAAGCCTAGAGATTTCAAGTTCTATTGGATCTATATCCAATTCTTTTGCTAACATTTTCCTTAAAATAAATGCAGCAGAATAAAAAGCTGATTTGATTGCTGTACTTTGTAGTTTATAAGATTCTCTAAATTCACTGTGATTAAGAAGTATCCCATCTGGGGTTTTCCTTGGAGAAAAACTTACGCTATCAGTTATTTTTTTTGAAAATAAGGCTATTTCTTCAAGAGGGTAATCATCATTTATCTTATATGATCCATTCGATAAATACTTTTCAGCTATCCACTGATTTTTAAGATTAAACCAAGGAGCTCGAGTATTTTTTTCCTTATCTCCAGTAGTACAAATTCTTCCTTTAAAGAGATTTCCCCCATTATCTGAAATTCTATAAACCAAAGCCTTATCTGATAGGCTCAAAAATGAGTTTCCTATAATTTTCGTTTGATTGGGAGTTGAATTAGCTGTAGTTAGTGCAGATGAAGAAAAATTAAATTCACTATTTTCATCAGCATCGACACCTTTTGAAAAATCTGTTCTGTACCCTAGAGGTGATACGGCTTTAAAAATTTTAATTTTTTTAGAGTCCTCATTTGTTGGATTTTGGTAACTACAACCTCCATCTTCTTCATTACATTTAAAAATTTCTTCAGTCATAGCAGCTGCTGCCACTTCATCAAGTTTCCCACATGAAGAACAACTTTTTATAAAAGTCACATCTCCTAAAGGATCTTTATCACCCATCTTAAATTTAACATAACTACTTCTTTCTTGAACCTTTGGAGTTGATAAATTTTCTGGCTCAGGAATTTCTGCAGTAAATCCAATAACTTCATGCAATCTCTTATCCTTTGTTTTTATTGATCCAGGGCTAAACTCACTAATCGAGAGCTCTAAATCTCTATCAATTTTTTTCAAAGCAAAAGGATTAAAAACATTTATTACCAATAACTAATGTGTAT
>JAYNHN010000272.1:929-1728 GCA_038108035.1 Flavobacteriaceae bacterium | reverse complement strand
TTGTGTTGAAGCTTCCTGATTATAAGCCATAACCATTCTGTCTTGATTGTGTTCTCTTGAGTTCTGATTGAATTCAATTCCATTTATCATATCTCCAAGGTAACTTGGAAGTTCAAGATCATTTTTTTTTTCGATAGGTGATGATCTAGGTTTTGCAAACTGTCCAGCTAGTCTACCTACTTTTGTTATTGGAACACCGGAGGCAAAAGAAAGGATAACTGACATTTGTAAAATAACTCTGAATGTGTCTCTAATATAATTAGGATGGAATTCAGCAAAACTTTCAGCACAATCACCGGCTTGTAATAAAAAGCCTTTTCCATCCCCACACATTGATAAACTTTCTTTTAAGTCTCTAACTTCACCTGCAAAAACAAGTGGCGGAAGTTTTTTAAGTTTTTTTAAAACTTTCAGAAGTTTAGATTTATCTAGATATTTTGGCTGATGCAAAGCTACTTTACTTTCCCATGATAAAGGTGTCCATTTTTGAGTCATAACTATTAATATCTTATAAAATTTACAATTTCTATTATTTATTTTAAGGTGACAATTTCTTCAGCACTTGTTGGATGAATACCAATCGTCTTATCAAACTGATTCTTTTTTAAACCGTTAACAATTGCTACTGAAAAACCTTGAATAATTTCAGCTGATCCATCACCAACATAATGTAAACCTAAAACTTTATCTGTCTGTTTATCTACAACTAGTTTTATAAAAACTTTATCTTTTTTTTTTGACAAAGAATATTTAATAGGTCTAAAACTTGACCTATAAATATCAATCTTTGTATATTTTT
>JAYNHN010000272.1:0-919 GCA_038108035.1 Flavobacteriaceae bacterium | reverse complement strand
GCAGAATACAGCTGTTGGAATATTTTTATAATCGAATGATCTTTTTTTTGTTGTTTTAAGATTATTTACAAAAATCATTGCTTCAGCAATAGCAACTGGAGTTAACTGAATTCTATCAATCACATCTCCTATAGCAAAAATATTTTTTGCTGATGTCCTGAAGTATTTGTCAACAATTATCGCACCATTATTGTTAACTTTAACATCAGTATTCTTTAAATTTAGGTTTTTAGTGTTAGGAATCCTTCCAACTGCTTCCATCACTAAATCATATCTTTCTTTATTTTTTATATCAAAAAATACATCGAACTTACCTTTTTTATATAAAATATCTTTGGGAAATTTCTTAGTCACAAATTTAACTCCGTTATTTCCCATTTGTTTCATTATTTCAGTTGCAACTTCCGAATCAAAACCTTTTAATATTTTTTCACCTCTTATACAAACTGTTGTATCAACTCCCAATCCGTTAAAAATTGAAGCAAATTCTACTGATATGTAACCACCACCTAAAATCAAAATACTTTTTGGAAGTTTATTTATGTCAAATGCCTCATCAGAATTAATTATATTTTTACAGGCAGAGAAATTCATAGCTCTTGGCTTTGAACCGACTGCAATAAGGATTTTTTTTGCTTTTATAATTTCGCCTCCAACATTTAGTGTTTTATTATCTAAAAAACTTGCTTCTTTCTCAAATATTTTCACTTTAGAATTTGAGAGGAGATTGAAATAAATTTTATTTAATCGTAGAAGTTCTGTCTTTTTATTTGATACAAGCTTTTTCCAGTTAAAATTTGGTTTCTTTGAATTCCATCCAAATGATCTCATGGTTGCAAATTCACTACTAAAGTGAGCGGCATATGAATACAATTTCTTAGGAACACAACCTCTGTTAACACATGTTCCTCCTAAAGAC
>JAYNHN010000271.1:0-1733 GCA_038108035.1 Flavobacteriaceae bacterium | reverse complement strand
TGCCCTTGGGTTCAAGTCGTGATCTTCTCATCACACCATATTTTTCATCAAAGACAAACACATTTGAATACAGGTACCGGCAGAAGTTTATGAGAGGAGATTTGGTTGTTGATGGTGCTTTTTCAAGTGATGATATATTAAATAATGAACTTCGTTATTTTTTTAAAGCTAAAGGCTCATTTCAACTTCAATATGGAATAGATCTAAATTTTGACCTTGGGAAAGTAGGGGATAATTCATATCTGGGAGATTATGTTTATTCTGAAGAAAGTGATTTCAATTCCGAAATAACACTGAGCAAAAAGGTAGTCGACAAGGAACAATTTTTTGAAGGCAACTTGAAATATCTCAAAGAAAAAGAACAGGGAAGTTCTCTTGATGAATACTTTGCTTTCTCAGGCAGTTATGTGAAAGATGTTTCTTTAGCAAAACTACCAGGAAAATTGAGGTTAAAAGCGAGCCTTAATTCCGCTCTTAACGTCAATGACGACAATAGTTTTTCTCGCCCCCCAAGTTCTGCTCAGGTTGGGTTTGACTACACTCAGATTAATTAGGGAGGGCCATTCCAAATTGATAACTTTATTTTTAGTGACTTTAGTTCTTTTGTAAATTCAGCTGATGCTGGAAATACTAATGAAGAATTTTCTCTTAAATACGGTGCATCGTCTCAAATTTCTGTTCCCTATGTAAAATATGGCAAAGGGTTAACTCAAATTTTGACTCCAAAAATCCTTGTTTCAATAAATCATCAAGAAAATGATATCGTGGGTGATTTTTTTATAGGAGCTGATGAACTTACATTTGGAAATGTTTATTCTGGAAAGAAAATAACGAGCTTAACAGAGAGTGAGCAGGATTTATCAGTCTCAATAGGATTTGAACAAAAAGTTTTTTGGGATACTGGTCATCAAATGGGCCTATCAATTGCGGCGGCAAAACTTGGGGGTCTTACATACGCGCCACCTTTAGATTATGGGTTTACAAATAAAAAACTTAATTATTTAGGTAGTTTTTCATTTATGGCACCAAACCGCAATAATATTTCAGCGCAGTCTTTTTTATCAGAAAATGGTCATCTTTTATACGGGGACTTAAAAGGAAAATCAGTTTATAAGAAACTAGATTTGTCGGCCAGCTATGAGTTCATTGATGAGGAAATGGATAGTCGGCTGAGTGAAGATTTAAAAACCTTAGGATTTACTTCATCATACCAACATAATGAGGCTTTTGAATTTGATTTGGGTGGTCGTTATGATTTTGTCGTAGAAGAAATGGCTAGTACGTCGATTGGATTAGGTTTTTCCCTTGGGTCCTGGCAATACAGAGTGGAACAGGAGTATTTAAAGCAAGAACAAGAGAAAACTTCTATTTCAGCAATTTATGATGATAATTGTACGCGATTAACGTTTTCATTTGAAAATAGGTACCAAGACTTAGGATCTTCAGAACCTGTAAAATCCTTAACTTTTAAAGTACAATTAAAACCTTTTGCAAAATTTGTCGTCTCACAAGGAGCTGATCAAATAACATTTTAAATTTTATGGAAATTAGGAATTTTTTCATAGCCCAAGTTAGCTTCTTCGATTACTGTTGTTGTTAAAACCAACTAAAATAGGTTTGAAAGACGATGTCTCTAAACCACCCGGACAGGCTATTCTCAAGTAACCCAATAAACCGCGACATTGCCAAAGAGATATTCGCTGGCATAGAAACACTACCCATAATTTCACCTC
>JAYNHN010000270.1:0-1752 GCA_038108035.1 Flavobacteriaceae bacterium | reverse complement strand
CGGTAGCAGATTGATGACCATCAGCAAACAAGGTTTTATACCAATGCTTGTTGGCGATTCCTTCTCGCTCATCTGTTGCAGAAGGTCCTCCTGCAGATCCATTATCTTGGGTTCCTCCAAAAATATGGTAAAAAGGTTCGGCATTGTTGACCGCAACTTTATAAAATTGTGTCAAAGGTAAATTCTTGATATAACGCCATGTGTCGGCTAAATCGAAACTTTCGTAAATCCCTGCATCGGTTCCCAACATGATGTAGTTGGGATCGTTTTTCTTGAAAACAATGGCGTGATTATCCGAGTGTTTTTTACTTTCTTTTAACTGAATAAAGGTCTTTCCACCATCCTCAGAAGTCAAAACCCGAACGTTCATCAAATACAAACGGTCGAATTTATGAGGACTGGCATACAGTTCCTGATAGTAATGGGGACCCGTTCCACCCGAAACTGTGTTAGACATTTTTTTCCAAGAAGCGCCTCTGTTTTCAGAACGATAGACCGCTCCTTTTGTACGATCCAATTCAATGGCTGCATAGACCACATCCGGCTTTTGGGGGGAAATGGTAATTCCAATTTTACCCAAATTGGATTTGGGCAGTCCGTTAGTTAATTTGGTCCAAGTTTCACCTCCATCATCCGAACGATGAATGGCCGTACCCGGTCCACCGCCCATCAAAGCTGCAACAGTACGATGTCGATCCCAAGTAGCGGCATATAAACGCTGGGGATCTCTGGGATCGATCATTATATCCGTCACACCCGTCCATTCATTATTTCCTAAAACTCTTTTCCAATTTTTACCACCGTCCGTAGTTTTGTACAGACCCCGCTCTCCTCCTTTACTCCAAAGAGGTCCTTGAGCCGCCACCCAAACTATATTCGAATTATCGGGATGAACGATGATCTCAGAAATATGCTCTGACTTTTTTAGACCTGTATTTTTCCATGTTTTTCCACCATCCAAACTTTTATAGACTCCGTCGCCATAAGCAACATGACGACCCCCAACATTTTCACCGGTTCCAAGCCAGACAATCTCTGGATTGGAGGGATCCAAGGTAATGCATCCCGTGGAATAACTCGCTTGATTGTCAAAAATTGGGTTCCAGGTAGTACCCGCATTTTCGGTTTTCCATACGCCTCCGGAACCCACTGCAACGTACCAAACATTTTCGTTGTCAGGATGCGTAACAATATCGGCTATTCGTCCGGATAAAAAGGCAGGGCCCACATTTCGAAACGAGAATGCATCCAGAGAAACTTTTTTGGGTTCTGGATCTTTCGATTTTTTATTTCGTTGTGATTCTACTCCTTGAAAGGGAAAGAGCAACATTATACCAATGATTGGATATAAAAGTAATTTCATAATAAATTAAGTTTTGACTAACCCAAGTTACAGTTTTATTTAGTTTTAGTAGATCAAAGAATTGCATTTTTTCGGATATTGTCAATAAAAAATATCAATATGAACGCTTTTAAAAATTTTTTTGTTTACACACTCTTCTTTTTTGTCCTGACCCTCCACGCTCAAAAACCGTCTAAAAAGGATGAAGATTCCAAAAAATCTTTGGATTCTTTGACTCAAAAAATGAGTAAACAAGAAGGTTTAATTATCTCCTATCGAAAAAAGGACAAGCTATTCCTTGAAATTTCCGAATCCTTGCTCAATAAAGATCTTTTGATGGTGACTCGATTCACTCAGCTTCCAGGAAACTATCAAGCTTAT
Source organism: Flavobacteriaceae bacterium (assembly GCA_038108035.1). Lineage (GTDB taxonomy): Bacteria > Bacteroidota > Bacteroidia > Flavobacteriales > Flavobacteriaceae > MS024-2A. Next base: position 29 of record JAYNHN010000270.1, on the reverse strand, counting down.
ATCAATGCTGGATCAAAGACTAGTGAACA
>JAYNHN010000269.1:0-1785 GCA_038108035.1 Flavobacteriaceae bacterium | reverse complement strand
GCTAGAATCCTTGCTTGGGATACCTTATTGCAAGCTCGTGCCATTGAAAACATGGCATACGTAGCCGGTGTCAATATAGTCGGTTCAGACCCCAATGGGTTTGAATATCCAGGACATACGGCAGCATTCGATGTTTTGGGACAGAAGCTGGTGGATTGCGGAGACCAGCAACAAACAGCTACGGTTATTCTTGACCCTGAGGAGCTTCGATTACGTCGGAGACAGTTGCGCTTTCTAGCAGATCTGGATAATTTTGACTGGTGTTAAAGGTTTCGTTCATGTCCCAATTGGCTCTTAAATCAATTTCTTTCCAAAAATAAATGACCTTTTCAGGCTGTATTTTTTTAAGGTAATTTCCCGTATCCCATTCCTTATTTCCATTCCGATCTTCAATCAATCGAACCGTGTATGAACCCGCATTCATCAGCTCAAATGAATAAAAATGATTCTCGTTAGGCGTGTCGTAACGTGCAACTACTTTTTTTCCATTAATAAGTTCAATAATGTAGGGAAATTCAGACTCATGCTGCACTCTTAGATAAACGTTTCCGTAATCTTCTATTTTTTTGGTAGAGGTTTTAAAGCTCAAAGTATCGTGTGTATTACCCCAAAAATCGATCAATGCATTGGGGAAAAGAGTAACCTGATAAAGGTCGTTGGGAAGTACTTCAAAGCCCACGGTAACACGATCGTAATTTTCTTGAATTCTTAAAGTGGCAGGAACTGCTAGAGTATCAATGTTTACAACTTTAATAAGTGAATCGTTTACTTTTAAGATGGGAAGGTTGGCCTTGAGTTCAAATTGATCTTTGAGTCCCAAGTTGATCGCCGTATTGTTTTTAACCACTAGAGAGTCTTCAATAGGATTTTTAAAATAAACGGTTTTGGTACGCAGTGTATCGTTAATTTCCATTTCAAATTGAAGTGAATCCATTTGAGCCCCTTTAAACCAGTAATCGAGGGTGTCGGACTCTCTATTTTGGGTTACTAAGGATTCAAAAGTATCTGGAACTTCACTGATCATTTTAAAAGGTTGATCGTCTCGTTCTCCAAAATAAGCAAGGGCAATATGATGGTCATTGACAAAATAAGGCTTGTCCCATGCGAAGTTGGTTTTTTCTTTAAATAAACGAAAATCAATAATAGAGTCTTGGGGAAGGGTTATTAAACGATCAATAAACCCCATTTTATCGATAGCTTGATCAAAATAATAGTTTCCTGCTTCATCTTGAAGGGCAATTATTGCATAGGTGCCAGCTCGTATATTCTGAAATCGGTAAAAAGTGGTGTCTAATGTACTGGTAACATATAAGGGTTTTTGGGTGTAAATCGTAGAGTCCTTAAAGATACTGTCAACGGGATACAGTTGAAGGGAGATGAATCGTTCGGTTTTTTGTTCAAAAGCATCGCTCACGCTTCCTTTAATGTAGAGAGAATCGATGGTTGCTCCCGTGGAAAGAATGTATGTTAAATAGGAGGCTGGATTGGATTCGTTAAAATCAACAATGCTTTCCCCGAAATTAAAGGTATAAGTGGTTTTATCCAATAGAGTATCCACTAATTCAAGACGTACCTTTTTAGAGGCACCACTGGTAGGATAAACCTTGTACTGGTCGGGGTTTAAAGGGGGGGAGATTACCAATTGTTTACTGATGTTTTTCAGACTTATGTACTCATCAAAAGTCAGTGTAAATTCACTCTTATCAAAAAAAGTAGTCTTCAATTTTGGTGTGGCATTGATCAAAACTGGTGGTAAAGAATCTTTAGGGCCACCTGTGGGTGAAT
>JAYNHN010000268.1:0-1797 GCA_038108035.1 Flavobacteriaceae bacterium | reverse complement strand
TAATTATATTTTTGGCATGGTACTCTTTGGTTTGATCGTTTTGGGTTACACTGACTTTTTTTCCAGCCAATATCTTTCCAAAACCTTCGATGACATCAATTTTATTTTTTTTCATCAAAAACTGAACTCCCTTACTCATTCCGGCAGCTACTGATCGGCTTCGTTTTACCACTGCGTCAAAATCTTTGTCGTATTCTTTAACGGTCAAGCCATAGTCTCCGGCATGTTTTAAATATTCAAAAACCTGTGCAGATTTAAGAAGTGCTTTGGTAGGAATACATCCCCAATTCAAGCAAACACCTCCAAGGCTTTCCTTTTCGACTATTGCCGTTTTAAAACCCAATTGAGAAGCACGTATGGCGGTCACGTAACCTCCGGGCCCGCTTCCTAGAACAATGATATCGTAATCAGTCATGAAATCGTATTTAAATTCGGTGCAAATTTACAAAATCTGGACTGAAAATACGATCTATTTTTTATCGGGATTAAAATCAATACTGGCTGCATTAACACAATAACGAACTCCGGTAGCTGTTGGGCCGTCATTGAATACATGACCTTGATGGCCCCCACATTGTGCACAAACGATTTCGGTTCGGATCATACCGTGGGAAGTGTCACGAATGTATTCGATGGCTCCGGGAATTGATTCATCGTAGCTGGGCCAACCGCAACCACTCTCAAATTTACTTTTAGAATGATAGAGTGGAGCATCACAAGCTTTGCAGTGATAAGTACCGGGGTCATAATGATCGTTGTATTTTCCTGTGTGTGGGTACTCGGTTCCTTTTTCTCTAAGGATACGATAGGATTCGTCGTCAAGAATTTCGCGCCATTCTGATTCTGTTTTTTGTATAGGATATTCTTTGTTATTTCTCATTTTCAGGAATAAAATTTAAAGCGGCAGAGTTGATACAGTGTCTTTTTCCAGTGGTTTGTCTAGGACCGTCGTTAAAAACATGCCCTAAATGACCTCCACATGAGTTGCATTTAAGCTCGGAGCGGGCATAACCAATTTTGTAGTCCACATCGTATTCTAAATTATCCTCGATTCCTCGGTCAAATGAAGGCCATCCCGATCCGGAATCGTATTTGTATTTGGACTCATAAAGAGGAGTTTGGCATCCGGCGCAGACATAGATGCCTTTGCTTTTGTTGTAGTTTAGAGGACCTGTAAAGGCACGTTCTGTTCCTGCTTTACGCAAAACATAATAGGTCATTTCAGGCAATTCTGCTTTCCATTGTGCATCTGTTTTGACCACCTTGTATTTTTTTTGAGGTTCTGATTTTTGCTTTTGAGAATTTCCTTTACACCCAATGAGCAAGAAAACAAACAAAAGAGGGTAAACGTTTTTCATTTTTTTTTTCAAATCTAATCATTCTTTTAAGGTTTTTGAGCGATGAGAGGAAATCAACAAAAATTTAACATTGTAAAAAAGCAATTACAATTGGTTTTTTTTAAATTTAATTAACCAAACAAATTATCATGAAAAACAGCATGCCCTTGCTAAGTCAAACCACTTTATTGAGTTTGATTCTATTTTTAAGTTTAAATACAGGTTGTAGCACCAATCAATTAACTGGAAAAAAAGTTTTTAATGCCTTTCCCAACTCCCAATTGTTTCCAATGGCTATACAGCAATACAATGGATTTTTAAAGAATAACAAAGTTTTGAAGGGTTCTAAAAGTTTGGAAGTGAAGGCTATAGGAGAACGCATAGCAAATGCTGCTCAAAAGTATTTTGCATTTAAAGGTGCTCCCAATCATCTCAAAGACTACCAACGGGAGTACAATCT
>JAYNHN010000267.1:0-1823 GCA_038108035.1 Flavobacteriaceae bacterium | reverse complement strand
TTTTTCAAAACGCAAATCCCGATTGGTAACAATACCAATTAGTTTATTATTAGAATCCACTATGGGTATTCCGCCAATTTTATACTGACTCATATTCTTATTGGCATCCGATATGGTAGCGGTTTCGGGTAAAGTAACCGGATCAATGATCATTCCAGATTCTGATCGCTTGACGGCCCGGACTTTAAGTGCTTGACTCTCAATAGTCATGTTTTTATGTAACACACCAATTCCTCCTTCTCTAGCAATTGCAATCGCCATTTTACTTTCAGTCACGGTATCCATTGCAGCTGAAATAATTGGAGTATTGAGCGTTATGTTTCTACTAAAACGAGATTGGATCGAAACTTCTCTGGGTAAAATTTCTGAGTAGGCAGGGACCAATAAAACATCGTCGTAAGTAAGTCCTTGGCTAACAAATTTTTCGGAATTCATAAGCAATTAAAAGTATTAATTGCATGCAAATATAGTGATTTTAAATGCTTGATTTTCTTTTTATTAAATAAATTAAGTACCCTTCCATTAACTTTTATCAACTGCATATCAACCCATTGGATTTTTGAATCCAATGGGTTGGTAATTTAAATACATGATCCTAATAAAAAATCTAAAAAAATAGAATTCTAAAAAACTAAACAAAAATCTTATGAGAGTGGTTATAAGCACTTTCAAATGCAAGTACATCCATCGATTTAGGTAGCATATGTTTTTGTGTAAAATAAGAAATTAATTTTTCGGTTGGCATATTTCCCACCAATTCGTCTTGTGCCATTGGACATCCCCCCCAGCCTCTCAAAGCCCCATCAAAACGGTGACAGCCTCCCAAAAAAGCCGCATCGACTTTTTTAAACCAATCTTCTGGTCGCGTGTGAAAATGAGCTCCAAATTCAATTTCAGTATAGGTTTTTAATAAGGTTTGAAATAAATAAGTAATATCCTTTGGTTTTGCAGAACCAATTGTATCTGATAAGGAAATAACATCGATTCCCATGTTCACTAATCGCCGAACCCATAGTTTGATATATTTTGGACTCCAAGGGTCACCATAAGGGTTACCAAATCCCATAGATAAATACACAACTAATTTTTTGTCATTCTTAAAAACTAGATTTTTAATTTTTTCTAATACAAGTAGGGATTCGTCAATAGTTTTCCCTGTATTTCTTACTTGAAAGTTTTCTGAAACTGAAAAAGGATATCCCAAATAGGTAATCTTTGAAAATTTTACGGCTTCTTGGGCACCTCGTTCATTGGCAATAATTGTAAGAAGTTTTGTCGGGCTATCACTGCAATCGAGACCCGCTATAACTTGTCCGGTATCTGCCATTTGAGGAACCATTCTTGGAGAAACAAAACTTCCACAGTCCAAGGTGTCAAAACCTACTTTTAGCAAACTTTGATAATACGAAAGCTTATGTTTTGTTTCGATCCTTTTGGTTATTCCTTGAATTGCATCCCGGGGGCATTCTATAATTTTTATCGGTTTCATATTCAAACTATGGATACAACAAAATTAATGCAATAAAAATTAAAGTAAGTGCCTGCACTCGATTCCAAAAAAAAGTATTGACCGAATTTCCCAGTCTTTTTCCAAGACGATCGGCCAAAAGAGCACAACACGAAAAAACAAAAACGGCCTGCAAATAAAAAATAATTCCCAAAACCATAAATTGTTTGGAAAAGGGCCAACTGTCATGAAATAAAAAGCCCGGGAAAAAACTTAGAAAAAATAAACCTACCTTTGGATTGGTTAAATTCATAATCAAACCAGTTAGAAATAAATTTTGTTTCTTTAATGGCTTTTCCTTCGAATTGAGACTTTT
>JAYNHN010000266.1:0-1859 GCA_038108035.1 Flavobacteriaceae bacterium | reverse complement strand
CTGGTGTACAAATCAAAGGATATCAAAGTAATGCAGCTCAATTTGAGGAGGCTCAAAAATTGGTCGATGCAGTGCTTGAAGATTTTGGAGGTCTGAATATTTTGATTAACAACGCAGGAATCACGAAAGATAATTTATTGATGCGAATGAATGAAGCGGATTTTGATCAAGTAATTGAAGTCAATCTAAAATCTGTTTTCAACATGACCAAAGCCGTCCAACGAACTTTTTTAAAACAACGAAAAGGCTCTTTGATCCACATGAGTTCGGTTGTAGGTGTTAAAGGGAAAGCAGGACAAGCTAATTAAGCAGCTTCAAAATCCTTAATGATTGGTTTTTCAAAATCAGTATCTTTGGAGTTGGGATCGCGCAACATTCGAAGTAATGTGATTGCTCCCGGCTTTATCGAGACCGAAATGACCCAAAAGTTACCTGAAGATGTCGTTCAAGGATGGCGAGACGGAATCCCGTTAAAAAGGGGTGGACAACCCGAAGATGTGGCCAATGCATGCGTGTTTTTGGCCTCTGATTTATCCGGTTATATAACCGGTCAAGTACTCCATGTTGATGGAGGGATGTTAACTTAAAATTTAAAAGAAAATTATGCAAAAATTACCTAAAATTGGATTGCCAGTTATTTTACTGGTAGTCGTAGTACTTATTTTTATTTCCAAATCTTCCATTAACATCGGTTATGGAGAGGCCGGTGTTTTATTTAAAACATTTGGTGGGGGAGTCGTAACGGATGAAACTCCTTTGGGGGAAGGATTCCACATCATAGCTCCTTGGAATAAAGTTTTTATTTACAATGTAAAACAGCAAGAATTCTTTGAGGGAAATATGCAGGTACTGTCTTCGAACGGTTTGGAAATTTCCTTAGACGTATCGGTTTTATACCAACCTAAATACGATGAATTGGGCCTTTTACACAAAACCAAAGGGGAAAACTATGTCAACATCGTCTTGATCCCACAAATTAGAGCGGTAGCACGTTCGGTTGTTGGGCGTTATACGCCTGAACAATTGTATTCTACTAAACGAGATGCGATTCAAAATGAGATTTTTGAAGAAACTGTAAAAAACGTAGAGGCACAGCACATTCAAGTCAATGCCGTTTTAGTTCGTGATGTAACATTGCCAATGGCTATAAAAGAAGCGATCGAGCGCAAGCTACGTCAAGAACAAGAAGCTTTAGAATACGAATTTAGAATTGAAAAAGCGAAGCAGGAAGCTGAGCGTCAACGTATTGATGCGGAAGGAAAAGCTACGGCAAACCGTATTTTAAGTGCTTCTCTAACTCAAAAGATTCTTCAAGAAAAAGGAATTGAGGCGACTATTAAATTGTCTGAATCTCCAAACTCTAAAGTTATTGTAATTGGAAGTGGTGAAAGTGGATTGCCTATTATTTTAGGGAATCAATAATAGCTCAGTAAATGGAATAGACCGTATTTAAAGAGTTATTGTAATAGTATAAGAGGCTGTCTGAAAAGGCAGTCTTTTTCTGTCAAACTATTTAGAGAGTAAGGGGAAGGAGGCGGAAGCGAAACTCTGTCTAAGAGTAAAAATTGATCAATTTAACTTAGACAGAAAAAATAAAAAAAGCATTACCAAATTTTAAGAAGACACTCTATGAACAGCTCAACTCTGGCAAGAATTTATTCGGTGTCCTAGTGGATCACGCTGCTTTTATATCTTGAATAAAGTCGAGGAGTACCTAGCAACAGCCAGCGGAACACGATGATGAAAGTTCAATATACCTTTGCTAGCTAAATGAGCCTACTAAACTGTCTCCATAGTATTACCTCAAATTTACTTGATGTTTCTTGATTAAGAAACGGAGTCTCGAAAAACTATCGAGA
>JAYNHN010000265.1:0-1866 GCA_038108035.1 Flavobacteriaceae bacterium | reverse complement strand
GAAGATTAAAAAAAATCATCGCGTCCAAGTCAAAAACAGATTTAGAAGAATTTTTCAATTCGAAAGGTTTGAATTCTAGAAGTTTAATGGAGTTAAAAAACCTGATTGAGGTAAACGGTAAAATCGAATGTCTCAAGTATTTAAAGAAACATAAAAACAAAGTTTTTCAGGTTTCTGCAAGGAAAATAGAAAAAATTATTAAAAATTTACCAACCTCAATTGATTACCATTTAGATTTTTCTGATTTTCCAGGATTTGATTATCACTCCGGTTTGGTATTTTCAGTGCACGTTGAAGGATTTGGCTTTTCTATTGCAAAAGGTGGACAATATAAAAGCATGCAAAATCATATTGTTCGAGAGGCAATAGGTTTTGATGTTAATGTTTCTTCTCTTACCAAATTGAATAAATAAAGATGACTTTTTCGAATACAGCCATTTTAGGACTGCAATGGGGTGATGAAGGGAAAGGAAAAATTGTAAATTTTTTAGCAAGCAATTTTGGAGCTGCATGTAGATATCAAGGTGGTCATAATGCTGGCCACACACTAATTGTAGGTGGCAAAAAAATTGTTCTTCATTTACTTCCCTCATCAATTTGTCACAAAGATTCGTTATCTCTAATCGGAAAAGGTGTGGTTATTTCATTTGAAGCTCTTTTTTCCGAAATTGATGAAATTAGTAATTTTACTTCTGGCATAACTGATAGATTAAAAATCAGTCCTGCATGTGTTTTGATTCAGCCTTACCATCAATTAGTAGATCTTTATAAAGAAAAATCTAACAGTCACAAAACCATTGGAACTACTTTAAGAGGTATAGGTCCAGCATATGAAGACAAAGTTGCTAGAAGAGCGATAAGAGTTGTTGATACCCTTAATGAAAATCAACTAAGACCCTTATTGGAAGAAACCCTGGACTTTTATAATTTTACGATCGAAAAGTTTTTTGGCAAAGAAGCCTTGTCTTTAAATAGTCTCGTAGATGAAAACTTAGCTTATGGGGAAAAAATAAAACCAATGCTAGCTGATGTATCTATGCTGATAAAAAAAATCAACTCAGAAGAAAAGTCGGTTTTATTTGAAGGCGCTCAAGGGGCTTTATTAGATATAGATCAGGGTACTTATCCATTTGTTACCTCAAGCAATTGTTCTCCCTCTGGTATTGCGGCTGGAGCAGGGTGTGGACCTCTGGATGTAGGAAATATTTTAGGCGTAGTTAAAGCTTATGTGACTCGTGTTGGAGAGGGACCAATGCCAACTGAAATTTATGATGAGCTAGGAGAATATATTGCTAAAACTGGAGGAGAGGTTGGCGCAACTACAGGCAGACCAAGAAGATGCGGTTGGTTTGATGCAGTTCTAATGAAGAGGATTATCCAAACAAACAGCATTTCAGGACTTTGTCTGACCAAAATAGATGTACTGGACGGTCTTGACGAAATAAAAATTTGTAAGGCTTATGACAACGAGAACATTGATTCTATTTTTGGTGAATGCATGAATCTAGAGGATGTAAATCCTATTTATGATTCTCTATCCGGATGGGAATCTCCCACAAAAAATCTAACTAAGTATGAAGAACTTCCAAGTGAAGCAAAGGATTTTATTTCTTATATTGAAGATATTTGCGAGGTACCTGTAAAAATCATTTCCACTGGACCTGATGATCAAAGTACTATCGTGAGATGATTAAATGTTCTTGATCGCTTGATCTAAGACTGCATTGATAAATTTATGACTAGAATTTTGCCCAAATTTTTTTGCAAGCTTTATCGCCTCGTTAATAATGATAGGTCTATCTAATTCAGATTGAGAAATTTCATATAGGGCTAAATACAAAATAGATAGCTCAATCTCTCCTATTC
>JAYNHN010000264.1:0-1867 GCA_038108035.1 Flavobacteriaceae bacterium | reverse complement strand
GTTTTGTAGGTTCCTCTTTCGATTAGCAGTGTGTCGTATTCCTGGGCCGAAGCGATGGCTTTTTTGATGTTTGAGTTTGAAGAAGCTGGACATATTGTAATGATTTCCGCATACATGCAGTTGCACAGGAACATTAAGTAAATTAAGTTTATTATTACAAAAAATAGTTTTTTGTTTCGATCCATGTGTTTCCTTGGCACTATCTCACTTATTTTTAACCCCTTCATTTTTAAGGATTTTCACTTAAGTTTTTCAAGAGTGTTTCCCATGAGTAGATTTTTCCTCCCTTTTCTTTTTGTACTATACGAGCTTCTTTTTCAGATTGGAATGCTGAAAGGTTGGCTCCCATGGGACTTGGTATATTTTTGCTAATTAAATAAGTAGCCCTTTTAGCGTCAATTAGTTTTTCAGGCACCAAATAACTGTTGCAAAGATACAAGGCGATAGTGGTTGTATCTTGGGCATAGGAAAACCGAACCATGCATTCTATGGCATCAAATTTATAAGCTTTTCCTTTTTGATTTACTATTTGAGAAGCATGTAGCTTATCTACTATTGTCATTTGACAATAGTGACATCCGTCTGCACCGTAATCAATGGGTTTGGGGTTTATTTGACAGCTCATAAGAGTAAGAAAAAAAATGAAGTAAAAAGTAGTACAGTATCTGTTCATCTGTTAAGATTTATTTTTTTTCAATGGCCAGATGGAACATCCGAATTAGCATATTAGTATGTGTTTATAGATTAATAATGGATGTTTCATAGTTTATCAATATTAAAAATGCTGTTACATAAATTCACTATGTGATAGGAATGGATATTTGTTGAATTGGATTTATACGTTCGTTTTTATTTGCTCCTTTTTTCCATAACGGTAGGCTATAAATGATAAAATCATTCCCAAACCAAGAAAATAAGCCCCCAATTGAGGATAAGAGTGGGCTTTAAAGTTAAGAATGTCTTTGGAACCAAAAAGTGGAGGCTGGAACCCCATAACAGATCCATCGGGATTTGTGAATTTCATAATAGCTTTGGGATCTAAATCATGTCCGTAGTCGTGTTCCCAAAGATAAAAATCATAAAGACCAGCAACACTGAGGCTAATCATTAGAACAAACCATACGAGATAACCTTTGTAGTTTCCTTTAAATCCAATAAGCAAGCCTAAAATTGAAGTGATAATAATCCCTGCTGGAAAGATCTTGAATTCCGGAATTGCTTCTGGAATATATTTCATCCCTACATAGTGATTCATAATATTGATGTTTTTGATGTCATGTGGATTGGCATCAGAAAAATCGTTAATATGAATATACATTCCCAGAGGAATTGGATACTGTGGAGCTTCTAAGGTTATTTTCCATAATGGAAACAGAAAAAGACTTAGTGGAAGAATGGCTCCGACAAGCATGATGACTTTGGACCTTTTCATGATTAGATATATTAAAAAATTATAAAAGGTGAGATCGTATCAACCCACCCCACCTTTTGATAAAACTATATTAAAATGATTTTTCTTAGCAGACTATTCATCTCCAAGAGACCAGGACAATTTAATATTTGAATTTCTGGGAGAGACTCTAACATATCCTTGCATTTCTTGATGCAAGGCTGAACAAAAATCTGTACAGTAGAAAGGCCAAACTCCTACCTGTTTGGGTTCCCAAACAAAGGTTTCAGTTTGACCGGGCATTATAAGTAACTCCGATGTATTGGCACCAATCATACTTACTCCATGGGGGACATCATAGTCCTGTTCCAAATTGGTAATGTGAAAATATACTTTATCACCTACTTTAATCCCTTCAATATTATCCGGAGCAAAGTGACTTCTAATCGTTGTCATATAAACATGGACGGTCTTTCC
>JAYNHN010000263.1:0-1888 GCA_038108035.1 Flavobacteriaceae bacterium | reverse complement strand
AAGCCCGCACAAGCGGGCTTTTTTGCATTAAAATATAAATTTTCGCATATATTTCAAATTTATTAGCCTTTCCTTGACATTAAAAATTTGTTCTTACTTGTAGAAGTGGTTTCGGGTAAAATTAGAGGAAACATTATGAAAAGGAATGTGCTTGTTGACAAAGTCGAGACTGTAAAAAAAATGAACGTTTTTTTTAAAGATCAGGCTTCGCAGAATTCACTTACCGAAGAAGATGCTCTTGAAATTTTTTATGCGGCGAGATTGCTTAACAATTTACAAGCCATGATCGCTATTTCCAGTTGGATTTCGACACACCGACAAAAGTTATCAGCCTCTCTATCAAAATCTCAAATTAGTATTTTTCCCGGACATAATAATGGGCAAAAAGATTTTCTAAGTTTAAAAGAAAACAAAAATATCGACTTACTATTCAAGCTGAATGGAATGAGCTTGGAAGAAAAAAAAATAACATCAATCGCTCTGATCGAAAACTTAGATGGAAGAAACCTCGGAGAGCTATTTGAGCAAATCAATAAGAAAGATCAAATAAAAATTTTAGATTTTTGGGCCACTGCCTTTGATTTTATAGACAAGCACGATAGACGGGTAAAATCTAACAGGAGAAACATAAAAACCTTTATCAAAAAGATTAGGATTATTGAGAGAATTTGTAAGAAACTAAAGTTTCATTCAGAATTATTACAAACAATCTTATTTCGAGTATTGCTGAGGGATAACGATTTTGAGGGTGCTAGAGCATCAATTGCTGGAAAATTTGATGCTACAACTAAGAAAGCTTTAACTTTAGAAGTTGACCTCCACAGAACGATTTCAGAAAAAAATATCACAGCCGCGAAAAATGTTTCGCGAGACTTACTTCAATTGGCACTAGATCGCCCCCAACCTGTGAAGAAGAGCCAAGATCTTTTAAATGTTGAAAACTGTCAGAAAGCGCTTGATGAAACTTATAAGCTACTAGATGACGCGGGTTTCGAGCCATTTATTTTTGCTGGAACTTTGCTAGGAATGGTTCGGGAAGGAAAAATCTTTGATCACGACAAAGATTTCGACATTGGCGTTTTAGGTTGGGAAAAACAGTTTGATATTTTTTCCGAGTTATATAAATCTGATAATTATGACGTAAACATTCATGAAATTGGTGGTGCGAATACATACACACTCTCTGCACTACATACACCAACTGGTATAGCTTTTGACATATTTTTTCTGCATGATGATGATGAATATTTCACTCATGGCGTTGATTTTAACCTTGGCTTCACTTGGACTTTTCGGTGGTCAAAATTCAATCTTAAAGTGGAAAGGTTTGGAAAGTTGAACTATCGATGCCCTCATCCAAAAGAGCAATTTCTGGTGGAAAGCTATGGTATAGCATGGGGCGTTCCAGATCCAACCTATGATGTCTTTTTAATGTCGCCTGCCGCTCAGCATAACCGGACAAATACTGATTTTTATCAGTTTATGATTAACTTGAGACTTTTGAGTGGACTTAATAAAGGGAAGATAAAACTTGCTAAAACTATTAAAAATTACTTGAAAAGTAGTAGTTTTGCGATTGATTATTTCTAGAATTTAAGATTCATAAATTACGTGATGATTGTTTAATCACTAATACAAGCGATTATTAATTCAGATTACGAAAACATTAGACCAAATCACGCTTATTTAAAAGTAAATCAAAGTTCGCAGCACATGGGTTTTGGTACTTGTGTTAAGAGTAGCCCAACATTCAATGTGACTTAATTAAAAGCGCAAGGGCTATCTCGTCAGGGAGCGCATAACTCTAAATTAGTTGTTGAAACTTCCTCCTCAGCCAAGTCGCAAATCCTGCAGCAAGCGTCAACCGCGATGCTGGCGCAGGCCAATG
>JAYNHN010000262.1:0-1894 GCA_038108035.1 Flavobacteriaceae bacterium | reverse complement strand
AGTACACTCTACGGAATTAATATGATGTATCTGCTCATGGAGAAACAGCATAACCGGGGTCAAGATGGTGCCGGATTTGCCAGCATTAAATACGATATGGATCCGGGTCAAAGATACATTAGTAGAGTTCGTTCCTCGGATCAGCAACCGATACAACACATTTTTAAGACTATCAACAAAAGGGTTCAAAAACAAATCAATTTGAATCCCGATATTCTTAACGATGCTGATCTCATGAAGCAAGAAGTTCCTTATTTAGGCGAGTTGATGTTGGGGCATGTCCGCTATGGAACTTTTGGTAAGAATAATATTGAAAGTGTTCATCCCTTTTTACGTCAGAATAACTGGATGCATAGAAACTTAATCGTTGCCGGAAATTTTAATTTGACCAATGTTGATGAACTCTTTGATAATCTGGTAGAGTTGGGACAACATCCCAAAGAACGGGCAGATACCATTACTGTAATGGAAAAAATCGGACATTTTTTAGATGATGCAGTAGCTAAGATATACAAGAAACTCAAGTATGAGGGCTATAGTAAGGCAGAGGCATCTCCGCTTATCGCTGAACGACTAAAAATGGCTAAAGTACTTCGTCGTGCGGCCAAAAATTGGGATGGAGGATATGCGATAGCCGGTCTTTTGGGGCATGGCGATGCGTTTGTTTTGAGAGACCCTGTAGGAATCCGTCCTGTGTATTATTATACGGACGACGAAATTGTAGTCGTTGCTTCCGAACGACCAGTGATTCAAACGGTTTTTAATGTACCTTACCAAAAAGTACTAGAGTTGGAGCGAGGTCATGCGATCTTGACCAAGAAAACGGGGGAATTTAAAATAAAACAGATCTTAGAACCCCAAACCAAAAAGGCGTGTTCCTTTGAGAGAATTTACTTTTCAAGGGGAGGAGATGCCGAAATTTACCAAGAAAGAAAAGACCTCGGAAGAGCATTATTTCCTCAAGTTTTTAAGGCAATCAACGGTGATTTAAAGAATTCTGTGTTCTCTTTTATACCCAATACCGCAGAAACCTCTTTTTATGGTATGATTGCAGCCGTTCAAGAACATTTGAGGGAGGAATTACAAAAGGCGCTTTCGAAAGATGGGAAACCTGATTTTGAAATGGTTTCTAATTTACTCAGCCTTCAACCTAGAGTTGAAAAAATCGCCATTAAAGACGCCAAGTTGCGAACTTTTATTGCTGAGGATTCAGGCAGGGACGACTTGGTAGCTCATGTTTATGACGTAACCTATGGTGTGGTCAAAAAAACAGATAATCTGGTCATAATAGATGATAGTATTGTTCGGGGAACTACTCTGCAAAAAAGTATATTGCGGATGTTAGATCGCTTGGGGCCTAGGAAAATTGTTGTACTCTCTAGTGCGCCACAAATACGTTATCCCGATTGTTATGGAATCGATATGGCAAAATTGGAAGAGTTTATTGCCTTTCGCGCAGCTTTGGAATTGCACAAAGATGCGGGAACCTATAATCAAGTACTGAACCAAGTTTATGAGAATTGCAAAGAAAGTATTATCCTTAAGGAAAAATCTCCTCCTAATCATGTGAAAGCGATATACGATCCTTTTACTGATGAGGATATCTCTGAGAAAATTGGACACGTGTTAAAAAATCAGCACATTAATGCTGAGATTGAAGTCATCTTTCAAAAAGTGAGTGGTTTACATCTTGCCTGTCCAAAAAATTTGGGCGATTGGTATTTTACAGGTAACTATCCCACTCCTGGGGGCTGTCGTGTTGTCAATCAATCTTTTGTGAATTTTATTGAAAAAAAGAATAAAAGAGCCTATTAATGCATTTAATCGATATAAAACGCACTTAATCGAATTAATCCTTTCACGAATCAAACTTGTTACATATTTGATTCACCAG
>JAYNHN010000261.1:0-1896 GCA_038108035.1 Flavobacteriaceae bacterium | reverse complement strand
GTATTGTGGACGGAACGACCCCACTCCAAAAAACGGCCAAGCGAATTGTCTGGGGAAAATTTCTTAATTGTGGTCAGACCTGTATTGCCCCCGATTATCTTTTGGTTAAAAGAGAGTTCAAAGCGGCATTGACACAAGCCCTGATTCAAGAGATTAAAAAAGCTTTTGGTGACCAACCCGATCAATCCAAGGATTACGGACGGATCATTCACCAAAAACACTTTGATAAATTAGCAGAGAACCTTAAAGATCAAACGCTTCTACATGGAGCTACTCTCAATCGTTCCGATCTATTTATCAGTCCTACACTGGTCGATGAGCCAAGTTTAGACAGCCAACTAATGGAAGACGAGATATTTGGACCCATCCTGCCCATATTGAATTATGAAAATGAGGATGAACTGGATCCGATATTATCCAAATTAAAAAATCCCTTGGCTTTTTATGTGTTTAGCAAGCGGAAAAAGTTTGTCCATTCACTACTCGTAAACCACGCCTTTGGAGGAGCCGTAGTCAATGATTCCATTATACATTTTGCCAATAACAAGCTCCCTTTTGGTGGGATCGGTAACAGTGGAACCGGTGCCTATCATGGAAAATTTAGCTTTGACACCTTTTCGCATAGTAAACCCGTTGTTAAACGTCCTTTTTGGTTTGATTTACCGCAACGATTTGCCCCATTCCCTAAATCCAATAAAAGTTTAAAAACCCTTTTAAAAAAACTATAAAAAATGAATGAAAAAACGGTTAGTGAAGCCATTTCCCATCGACGCTCTGTCCGCGTTTATGATCCCGAAAAACCTATTGACACTGCTATAGTCAAACAATGTATCCAACAGGCTACACTGGCCCCCACAAGTAGCAATCTCCAATTATGGGAGTTCTATCATATCACGGATATCGAACTCAAAGAAAAGATAGCAAAAAACTGCTTTAATCAACCTGCCGCCCGAACCGCTTTGGAATTGGTGATACCCGTTGTCCGTCTGGATTTATGGAAAAAGAGAATCCAATCCAATGTGGATTTTATTCAAAATGTAGATCCAGAGATCATGGATTCCAAGAGTAAAAAAGGCGCCTTGTCTTATTACCAAAAAATCCTTCCAAAACTCTATGCAGGTCAATCTCCCCTACGAGGTTTTTTTGCAAAACTCTTTACTCGCTTGAGAGGCAACAGTAAAGTGACTTATCGCGAAGTAGGGTCCGGGGATTTGCGAGTGGTAGCCCATAAAAGTACGGCACTAGCCGCTCAAAATTTTATGACCAGTATGGCAGCCTTTGGTTACGACACCTGCCCCATGGAAGGGTTTGATTCGGTCCGCCTAAAAAAAATACTGGGACTCACCGATGCTGCCCAAATCAGTATGGTCATTGGTTGCGGGATTCGGAAAGAAGAAGGAGTCTATGGCGAGCGCTTTCGAATTCCTTTTGAGGAGGTGTACCGGGAGTTTTGATTTTTAGCGTCTCTACCCCCTCGATAGGCAGAGTTACGCATTGAAAGAATAAAAATTTGACGAACCTTTGGTTTATTGATTTTCTATAAAATTAATATAATAAGTAGGTTTTGGGTCCAAAAACTAAAAAAGCATCCAAATACTCTTAAAACCATCCTTTTTTTCCTCTAAATTTTTTCCAAAAATCGATTCATTTCTAATTTGAGTAAAAACCCAATTTTTAGAACCCGTGAGTCGTCACCTACTTTTTGTTCTTTTTCTCCTTCTTTTTGGAGGGTACCCAGTTTTTGGGCAGTGTTCAGGAAGTCTCTATTTTAAAGACGGGGATGGGGATGGGTTCGGAACTGAATTATTTGACTCCACCAACACTCATTTGGTAGAAATAAATTTTATGACAGCTGGAGATGGAAAGACGGTATATATTGGTAATGTGGCTTTTGGA
>JAYNHN010000260.1:0-1905 GCA_038108035.1 Flavobacteriaceae bacterium | reverse complement strand
TTGCCGCCAAAATAAGAGCATAAGGGGTTATAAAGTATAAAGTCTCTAGCGATAAAGAAATCAAAGGAAATTGAAAGGTTGGCAAGCCGGCCTTAATACCCTCACCCCCATTTGCTACTATAAAGGAACGTACCGTTTCCGTATCAAGTTCTCCGAAAATAACTACTACAGATACCACTAGAATAGCGGTTAAAGCAGCTGGAATTTTTTTAGTTATTAAAGGTAAAAGAGCCATGATAAGCATTGTAGCTCCTACTAGGCCAATCATAATCCATAAGGAATTTCCGCTTAACCAAACCCCATTACTCTTAAACATTTCTAATTGTGACAAAAATATAACGATTGCTAAACCATTCACAAATCCCATCATTACAGGGTGTGGAATCATACGTACAAACTTTCCTAATCTTAAAACTCCTGCTAAAATCTGAATGCTTCCGGCTAACAACAAGGTAGTAAACAAATACTGTAACCCAAAGGCATCAGAACCTCCCAGAGTATTTCCTTCGCTAACAAGATGTACCATCACAACAGCCATGGCTCCTGTTGCCCCGGAGATCATACCGGGACGCCCTCCAAAAATGGATGTCACCAACCCCATTATAAAGGCTCCATACAAACCCACAATGGGTGAAATACCTGCTACAAAGGCAAAAGCAACCGCTTCCGGAACTAAAGCCAGCGCTACGGTCAATCCCGATAAAATATCGTTTTTAATGCTCCCTCCGTTGGATTTATCTATGAGTTGAAATGGCTTCAATGGATTTCTATTTTAGATGAAGCGGCAAAAGTAGATTAATTAATACGAATGGCAAGATTTCAATCAATGTCTTTTGAACGATTTGATTAAAAACTCTACTACTTTTTTTTTAACAGATTTTAAAAGTCAAAACTTTTTGGATAACCCGAATTGTTTATTTATAATAAAAGGAAATGGTGATTTTTTCAGATGCTGGTCTATAGAAACTTTCTTAGCTTTCGAACTCTGCACGAGATATTCTGAGTTTCTTAATGGGTCGTGTTTAGTTTCAAACCCATGATAAATTCATCAAAATTTCGTTTGAGTTCATGGTGAACTTTTCTGCGTAAACGGTATTGATGCGATTGAATGGAACGCAATGTTAATGAAGTAATTTGACTGATTTCTTTAGCTGTAAATCCCATTTTTTACATAAAAGCAAATGAGGGATTCTACCGTTGATGCGCTGGATAGAATTTCTTTTATTTCAAGGATAAATTCATCGCGTAGTAGATTAAATGAAAGTAGTTCTCTAGTGGTTCGGTGGTTGCTTAATTCTTTTTTAATTTTATACTTGTATAGCGTAGGTACTTCTTTAGATAAAGTGATTTTAATTCGATCCATTTGCTGCCTATTGAAGTGATAATCTTTTAGTAATTTTCTGTAATTTTCATTCAATAGCTCTACACGTTTTGATTCTTTTTCAAATTCTCTTTTTAAGACTTTTCTTCTTTTTTTAAAGATTTTATAGACAATAAATCCCAAAGCCCATAAAATGATGAAGGTCAAAAACCAAAAAAATCGTTCCTTTTTATTTTTGCCTTCTAGTTGTGCAACTAACTTTTCAAACGATTCATTTTCTAGGGTTAAGTTTATATTTGCTGCTTGTCGTTTACTACGAAACAGCTTTAACAAATCCTTTAAAGAGTCTTTATAAAGATCCCTTTTTTCAATTTGCTGTAAGGTGTCGTACAATTTTATAAACTGTTCATACAACCATTCTCTATTTTCAAACTCTAAATTTTTGGTATCATAGATACTGTCATTGTAGCGTCTTACAAGATCGTATTCTTCTTTATGGAAATAAAAATCACTATTCACTCTGTAATACCATTGAAGATACCGTCCATCAATAGTTCGCACCCAAGGGTCTTTCTGTAAAGAAC
>JAYNHN010000259.1:724-1923 GCA_038108035.1 Flavobacteriaceae bacterium | reverse complement strand
CCCCTTGCCTATTTTTATACTACTCCTCTCTTAGTTTCCGATCTAAAAGGTCTCCGAACACCCATTCAGACGGATCAGACTGGGATTTGGTGTCAAAAAAAGCCTTTATCAATAGCAAAAGGCTTAGCAAGCATCTTACAAGAAGAAAATATTCTAAAATTCAAATCCAATTTGTCAAAATCTAGAAATAAATACCGTTGGAGTGCCTTCGTAGAAAACTGGATCCAGTTTATTGAAAATGAAATTAAAAAATAGCCTTCACTCTCAATTCAAATTTTTGGTCTTATATTTAGTTTTCATTAATCATATATTTTCCTAATGGTATCCAGATTTTTCTGTTTTTATTCAGTTTTCCTATTTACATTGCAAGGAGCTTTCGCTCAAATAAATAAAGAAGCGTATCGACTGTCCATTCAAAAAACAACAGAATCTGTAAAAATTGATGGGATATTAAGCGAGAGTGTCTGGAAAAATACTCAGGTTGCTAAAGACTTTTTTATGATCACTCCTGTGGATACAGGAAAAGCAACTCAATTTTCGGAGGCACGCGTATGTTTTGATGATGAAAACTTATACATCGCAATGGTTTTTTACAACAATGCGGTTCAGGGAGACTATGTAGTAGAGTCTTTAAAACGGGATTTTTCATTTGGTAAAAACGACAAGTTCCTTTTGGCTTTAGATCCATTTGACAATCAAACTACTGGTTTTTCCTTTGGCTTAAATGCTTTTGGAGCTCAATGGGACGGAACCATGTATGAGGGTCGCCGTGTAGATTTAAATTGGGACACTAAATGGTATTCTGAAGTTCAATTTGATCAAGAAAAATGGGTCTGCGAGATAGCCATTCCCTTCAAATCCATTCGCTACGACGAAAACATTAAAGAATGGGGGATCAATTTCAGTCGCTTGGATCTAAAAGCAAGTGAAAAATCAAGTTGGGCTCCCGTTCCACGTCAATTTCCATCAGTTACCTTAGCCTATGCGGGTAGATTGGTTTGGGATACGCCTCCACCGAAACAATCTAACAACGTATCTTTAATTCCCTATACAACGGTCGTGACCTCTCAACAAGATTCCAAAAAGAGTCCGTCTTCTCTAAAGATAGGGGGAGATTTAAAATTAAACCTCACCTCTGCCTTAAACCTTGACCTTACTTTCAATCCGGACTTTTCTCAGGCTGAGGTGGATCAACAGGT
>JAYNHN010000259.1:0-714 GCA_038108035.1 Flavobacteriaceae bacterium | reverse complement strand
CCTTTCTTTTCGAGGAGAATAGGCTTAAGAGTTCCGATAATCGGAGGGATTCGATTGAGTGGAAATCTAGATGAAAATTGGCGCCTAGGAGTGATGGATATCCAAACACAAGCAGACCAATCACAAGACTTGAGTGCACAAAATTTTGGAGTCTTTACCCTTCAAAAGAAAGTACTGGATCGTTCCAACATTAGCTTGCTATTCGTAAACAAACAAGAAACCACCTCAAATGGGGTCTCCAAAACCGAATTCAATCGAAATATAGGGCTGGAATACAATTATTTTTCGGAGGATAATTTGTGGAATGGAAAACTGCTTTTTTTACAATCTTTTAGTCCCGTAAAAGACAAAAGTGGAGCTGTTTTTGCTTCACACATTGGATACCAGTCTACACGTTGGAATTGGAAGATTCAACAGGAATACGTATCGGGGAATTACAGCGCTGAGGTAGGATTTATCCCAAGAAATAATTTCTTTAAACTGGAAAGCACCGCTGGACACCTTATTTATACTCAAAAGGAAACTTCGTTACTCTCCCATGGCCCCAGTATCGGGAGAACATACTATTTCGATACAGACTTTGGAAAAAAAGACCAAACAGATCAATTTAAATATCGATTGAATTTTAAAAACAGAAGTAGGCTATCGGTAGGGATCAACCGGCAATACATAGAACTCCTCTCCGATTTTGATCCTTTACGTACTCAATTGGGT
>JAYNHN010000258.1:0-1928 GCA_038108035.1 Flavobacteriaceae bacterium | reverse complement strand
CCCCAGACAATTCGCTTGGCCGTTTTTTGGAGTGGGGTCGTTCCGTCCACAATACAGGGACTTTTTCCACCCAATTCCAAGGTATAGGGGGTTAAAAATTGTGCTGCTGCTTGGGCAACAATCCTCCCTACATGCGTGCTTCCCGTAAAAAAGATATAATCCCATTGTACACACAGTAAACGCTGAGCCACTTCAGCATCTCCCTCAACGACTGCAACCCAATCAGAAAGAAAAACACTTTCCAGCAATTCACAAAGAACTTTAGAAGTATGTGGAGCAAATTCGGAAGGTTTTAAAACAACCGTATTACCTGCTGCAATGGCACCCAAAATTGGGAGCAATGCCAACTGGAAGGGATAATTCCACGGAGCGAGAATTAATACGGAACCGAAGGGTTCCTTGAGTAAATAATCCTGAGAGGGAAAATTGATCAAATTTCCCGAAACACGAACCGGTGCAGCCCATTCCTTTGTATTTTTAATCAAAACGTCCAGTTCTTTATAGACCATCAAAATTTCACTGGTAAAAGATTCAAAAGCAGATTTTTTAAGATCTTTATAAAGAGCTTCCTGGATCGCTTCTTCTTTTGCTGAAATGGCCTTTTTGAGCTTTTTCAGATATTGAATCCGTTTTAAAACTCCTTCAGTTTTGTGTGAATTAAAAAAGGCTTGGTGTTTTTCTCGTAGGTCTAAGATGGCTGTTGAGTCTAACATTTTCAAAAAATTATATGTAAATATAATTCAAAATTAACCATTGGCTATTTGTAGGGATTGAATGTATTTAAAAATGCATCTAAAAATACTGATTTACAGTAAGTTATGTATTTTTTGGACACTTTGAATATAAGAGACCCATTTGGAGTAGGAACCCCATTGTAATCACAAATTCTATATTCGTATATTCAAAATAATAAGATGGCACTGAATAAATACAGCCAAGCAGTTACTCAAGATCCCACCCAACCTGCAGCCCAAGCAATGTTGCATGCCATTGGTTTAACGGATGAAGATTTTAACAAGCCACTCATAGGAGTTGCATCAACAGGCTACGAAGGGAACCCATGCAATATGCACCTCAATGAATTGGCACAAGATATAAAAGAAGGAATTAACAAGCAATCCCTTGTGGGCTTGGTATTCAACACCATTGGAGTCAGTGATGGAATTTCCATGGGAACCCCAGGAATGCGTTTTTCTTTGCCTTCTCGCGATGTCATTGCCGATTCTGTAGAAACAGTTGTACAGGCGATGTCTTATGATGGTGTGGTCACTGTTGTGGGATGTGATAAAAATATGCCCGGTGCTTTGATGGCGATGCTTCGTTTGAATCGTCCTTCGATTTTAGTGTATGGAGGAACCATTGCTGCGGGTTGTCACAACGATAAAGAACTCATGTCCCGGAGCGGGTGCTTGTGGGGGTATGTACACGGCCAACACCATGGCTTCCGCAATTGAAGCGTGTGGAATGGCTTTGCCCTATAATGCTTCCAATCCTGCGGTTAGCAAGGATAAAAAAGAAGAATGTGCTCATGTGGGAACTTACTTAAAAACCTTATTAGAAAAAGATTTAAAACCCCGAGATATTGTTACGCGCAAATCTTTGGAAAACGCTCTACGTTTGATTGCAGTTTTAGGAGGATCAACCAATGCGGTACTCCATTTTTTAGCAATTGCAAAGGCTGCTCAAATTAATCTAACCATTGATGATTTTCAAAAAATAAGCGATACGACTCCTTTTTTAGCCGATCTAAAACCCAGTGGAAAATACTTGATGAAAGATTTACATGCGGTAGGCGGTGTCCCTTCGGTATTGAAATATATGCTGAAAAATGGAATGCTCCATGGAGACTGTATGACGGTAACCGGAAAAACATTGGCAGAAAATTTGGCAGACGTTCCCGATTTGGCAGAAGGACAGACAGTGATTCG
>JAYNHN010000257.1:0-1952 GCA_038108035.1 Flavobacteriaceae bacterium | reverse complement strand
GTTAAAAATATGGTAACGGGTGCTGCTCAAATGGACGGCGCTATACTTGTTGTTGCAGCTACTGATGGTCCGATGCCTCAAACTAGAGAGCACATCCTTTTAGGTCGTCAGGTTGGCGTTCCACGTATTGCAGTCTTTTTGAATAAAGCCGATATGGTAGACGATGAAGAATTATTAGAATTAGTAGAAATGGAAGTTCGTGAATTACTTTCTTTCTATGATTATGATGGTGATAACACTCCTGTTGTACTTGGATCCGCTTTAGGGGCTCTCAACGGAGAACAAAAATGGGTAGATACCGTTCTTAAATTAATGGAAGAAGTTGATTCATGGATTGAGCTGCCAAAGAGAGATGTTGATAAAGATTTCTTAATGCCTGTTGAAGATGTATTTTCAATTACGGGTAGAGGTACTGTAGCTACTGGACGAATCGAAACGGGTGTTGCCAATACAGGTGATGGAGTTGATATCATCGGTATGGGTGCTGAAAAAATGAAGTCAACCATAACAGGAGTAGAGATGTTCCGAAAAATATTGGACCGTGGAGAAGCAGGTGATAATGTCGGAATCCTTTTAAGAGGTATCGAAAAAACAGATATCAAAAGAGGAATGGTTATTTGTAAGGAGGGATCGGTAACGCCTCACGCTAAATTCAAAGCGGAAGTTTATATCTTGAAAAAAGAAGAAGGAGGTCGTCACACACCTTTCCACAACAACTACCGTCCTCAGTTCTATGTTAGAACCACAGATGTAACTGGAAACATTGTACTTCCTGATGGAGTTGAAATGGTAATGCCTGGTGATAACTTAACGATTACTGTTGAATTGATCCAACCTATTGCATTGAGCGTAGGACTTCGTTTTGCGATCCGTGAAGGTGGTAGAACTGTGGGTGCAGGTCAGGTAACAGAAATCCTCGACTAAACAAAATGTTTTAATATGACATTTCAAGGTGTCCGCCTCTGGCGGATGCCTTTTGTGTCAAATAAAAACGGGTTTAGCTCAGTTGGTAGAGCACTGGTCTCCAAAACCAGGTGTCGGGAGTTCGAGCCTCTCAACCCGTGCAAGAAAAAAGTAACGTATGCAACTTTTTATATCCTATATAAAAGATTCTTTTGAAGAACTTAAAAACAATGTTTCTTGGACAGAGCGATCTGAATTACAACGTTTGGTCACCATCGTGCTCGTTTTTTCAGTCTTATTTTCATTGGCAATCTGGGGAGCAGATACCGTCCTTTCAAGAGTCATTCAATTTTACTTTAATTTGATAGGTTAACAGATGACAACTGCAAGTGATAAAAAATGGTATGTAGTCCGTGCTGTAAGTGGTCAAGAGGCGAAGATCAAAGATTATATAATGTCTGAGGTCTCTCGATTTGGTTATGATCATTTGGTAGAGGATATCCTTGTACCCAGAGAAAAAGTAATCCATATACGACACGGTAAAAAAATCAAGAAAGAACGTGTATACTTTCCAGGCTACATTATGTTGAAAGCAAATTTGAGCGGAGAACTTCCTCATATTATTAAATCCGTCACCAATGTTATTGGTTTTTTGGGGGAAACCAAAGGAGGTGAACCCGTACCTTTAAGAGAAGCGGAAGTTAATCGAATGCTGGGTAAAGTGGACGAATTGGCATTGACAACCGAACACATCTCTATACCCTTTTCGGTTGGAGAAAACGTTAAGGTGATCGATGGACCTTTTAATGGTTTTACAGGAGCCATCGAAAATGTAAACGAAGAAAAGCGCAAGCTTGAAGTCATGGTGAAAATCTTTGGAAGAAAAACACCCTTGGAATTGAGCTATATGCAGGTAGAAAAAATATAAATGTTACAAGAATAAATTGAATTTAGCGTGCTAGCTTCCAATATGCATGCGATTCGAAATTTTAATTAAACAATGGCAAAAGAAGTAAGTAAAGTTTTAAAACTACAAGTTCGGGGAGGTG
>JAYNHN010000256.1:0-1966 GCA_038108035.1 Flavobacteriaceae bacterium | reverse complement strand
TCCTTCATCTGAACATGCAGATAAAGCGTATCCGTGGTTGATGCAATTTTTACCAACAGGATTAAAGGGAGTAGCAGTAGCCGCATTGGCAGCAGCGATTGTTTCTTCACTTGCTTCGATGTTAAATTCCACTGCGACCATTTTTACGATGGATATCTACAAACAATTGATCAACCCGGAGGCAAGCGAAACCAAAACAGTCAATGTGGGTCGTCTCTCCGCTTTTATCGCTTTGATCATTGCTACCATTATGGCGCCATTACTTGGGGGAATTGATCAAGCCTTTCAGTTTATACAAGAATATACGGGCATTGTGAGTCCAGGGATTTTATCAGTATTTGTTCTCGGTCTTTTTTGGAAAAAAACATCCAATAAAGGAGCTATCTACGGTGCGCTCGCTTCCATACCAATTGCTTTATTCTTTAAAGTAGGTCCTAAGGATTGGATGGCAGGTTCTTCTATTGAAGGACTCTTCCCCACCCTCCCTTTTTTAGATCAAATGGGATTGACCGCTATTTTATCGATGGTCGTTATTGCACTGGTAAGTATTAAAGAAAATAAAGAACAAAATGATTCGAAAGGAATTCCTCTGGATAAAGGAATTTTCCAAACATCTGCTCTATACAATATCGGTTCGTTTGCTTTAATGATTATTTTGGCCGGACTTTATGCCTTTTTCTGGTAAAATGGATTTTAATCAATTAAAAAGGCGTTGTTATTGACAACGCCTTTTTTATTTTAAGCCCCCATTTTGGTTCTTAATTCCTTGATTTTAGGATCCGTCATATATTCGTCAAAAGTAGAATGACGATCGATAACTCCCTTAGGAGTTAATTCAACGATACGAGTTCCTAGAGTTTGTGAAAAGGCGTGATCACTTGTACTATACAATAAGGTTCCTTTAAAATTTTTAAGTGAATTGTTAAAGGCAGTAATTGACTCCAAGTCCAAATGGTTGGTAGGTTCATTTAACAACAATACATTGGCTCGTTCCATCATCATTTTAGAAAGCATACAACGCACTTTTTCACCTCCGGAAAGGACATTGGACATCTTTAAGGCCTCGTCTCCACTAAAAAGCATTTTACCCAAAAATCCACGAATAAAGACTTCTTCCCTTTCTTGTTCTGTTTTTGCATATTGACGCAACCAATCCACCAAAGAAACGGGTTCTTCAAAATACGATTCATGATCAGCGGGGAGATAGGCTTGAGAGGTGGTAATCCCCCATTCGAAGGAACCGTTGTCGGGTTGGGATTCGCCCATGAGTATATCGTAGAAAGCAGCAATTGCCCGTGTGTCTTTGGCATAGACGATTAGCTTGTCTCCCTTGGCTAAATTAAGGTGTACGTCCGAAAACAAAACATCTCCATCTGCAGAGGCAGACAGATTTTCGATATTGAGAATTTGATCTCCAGCTTCACGTTCCTGATCAAATATTAAAGCGGGATATCGACGACTGGAAGGCTTGATTTCTTCAATATCTAATTTATCGATCATTTTTTTTCGTGAAGTCGCTTGTTTGGATTTAGCCACATTGGCAGAAAATCGAGCAATAAATTCTTGCAATTCCTTTTTCTTTTCCTCTGCCTTTTTGTTTTGCTGGGTACGCTGACGCAACGCAAGTTGACTGGATTCATACCAAAACGTATAATTTCCTGAAAAGTGATTGATTTTCCCAAAATCAATATCAGATATATGGGTACAAACAGCATCTAAAAAATGGCGATCGTGGGAAACCACAATAACCGTATTATCATAATTGGCTAAAAATTGCTCCAACCACATAATGGTATCGTAATCCAAGTCATTGGTAGGCTCGTCCATGATCAAAACATCCGGATTTCCAAATAGCGCTTGAGCCAATAAGACACGAACCTTTTGTTTACCATCCAGTTCACTCATTATGGAATAATGCAAGGATTCTGGAATTTCAATGTTGGATAGTAAAGCGGCGGCTTCACTA
>JAYNHN010000255.1:0-2001 GCA_038108035.1 Flavobacteriaceae bacterium | reverse complement strand
CAGCCGCTAACTTTGGGGAAGACTTTTTTTATATTGATAAGAAAAGTATAAAATCAAACTATATTATACCAGCATTCAAACATAAAAAAGTTGATTTTTTGATTCAAATAGAAGACAATTCTATGTATCCTAAACATAGCTGTGGAGATTTAGTCGCATGTAAAATCTTAAAAGAACCTCTTTTTTTACAATGGAATAAAGTCCATGTTGTATCCACCAAAGAGCAAGGGATACTTGTAAAGCGAATTCATCAGTCCAGTAAAGGAAATTTTAAAATGGTCTCAGATAATAATGAATACCTCCCTTTCATCGTTCCCAAAAAGCAAATACTTGGAATAGCATTAGTTGTTGGGGTGATACGTTCGGAATAGGTAAGGATTCGCGTTTAAAACCTCTACCATCATAACTCTGCATTGACTAACGTCCGAAAAAGTAAGCGTGAAGCATATGAAATCAATGGCTCTAACCCCAGAAAAACTTTGCAGAAGGCGAGGGCATTTTATCATAAAAAAAGAGAAATAAATAAGCTACAAACTTATTCTGAATCTTTTTCCTCTATTTTACCTTTACCTCTACCATACTTAAGGTATTCTAGAAGTGCACCCACCAGCCAATAGGGAATGACAAAGGTTAAAAGAAAGATCATCAACCAAAATCCAATGGTTAAAATGGTAAGAAAAGATAAAAATCCTAAATACTGGTCAAATTCAAACATGGTCGTATTTTATTAAAAGCAAAAATAAAGAATTTTTCTATTAAATGTTTTCCTAATCAGAATTTTCCGATAGGTTTTCAATAAAATACTCCAAAAGAATAAAATGGGTTAAAAAGAAACCTAGTATTTTTGTACAAAACGAGGAAACATGGAATTCAGAATAGAAAAGGATACTCTAGGAGAAGTAAAAGTACCTGCAGATGTATATTGGGGAGCTCAAACGGAGCGTTCAAGAAATAATTTTAAGATCGGAGCATCTGCTTCCATGCCCTTGGAGATTATCTATGGCTTTGCCTATCTCAAAAAAGCAGCCGCCTATACTAACCATGATTTAGGAGTTTTAGAGCAACACAAACGCGATTTGATCGCTCAGGTATGTGATGAAATTTTGGAAGGGTACCACGACAGTCAATTCCCGTTGGTTATTTGGCAAACCGGATCGGGTACACAGAGCAATATGAATGTGAATGAAGTCATAGCCAATCGCGCCCATGTTTTAGCAGGGAACCAATTGGGCCATGGTCCAAAAACATTGGCGCCCAATGATGACGTAAACAAATCTCAGTCCTCCAATGACACCTTTCCTACCGGAATGCATATTGCAGGTTACAAAAAGATTGTAGAGTCCACACTCCCCGACTTAAAGCATTTGAGACAGGCATTAGACAGCAAGGCGAAGTCCTTTCAAAATGTTGTTAAGATTGGGAGAACTCACTTGATGGATGCAACGCCCCTGACTCTGGGTCAGGAATTTTCGGGTTATGTCTCCCAACTGGACCACGGTATCAGAGCTTTGGAATTCAGCCTTGAGCATTTGAGTGAAATTGCTCTTGGCGGTACTGCAGTCGGAACAGGAATCAATACGCCAAAAGGATACTCAGAAAAAGTGGCTTATTACATTTCTGAGTTTACGGGCTTGCCCTTTGTGACGGCTCCTAACAAGTTCGAAGCACTCGCAGCCCATGATGCAGTTGTAGGAGCTCATGCTGCATTAAAACAAATTGCAGTTTCGTTAAATAAAATTGCCAATGACATTCGCCTCATGGCATCGGGACCCCGTTCTGGTATCGGAGAAATTATCATACCGGCTAATGAACCCGGCAGCTCTATCATGCCCGGTAAGGTCAATCCAACTCAGTGCGAAGCACTGACGATGGTTTGTGCTCAAGTGATGGGAAATGACGTAGCGGTAAGCGTAGGAGGAGCCCAAGGACACTACGAGTTAAACGTTTTTAAACCCGTTATGGCTGCCAACTTAATTGAATCCGCCCAACTCATAGGAGATG
>JAYNHN010000254.1:0-2004 GCA_038108035.1 Flavobacteriaceae bacterium | reverse complement strand
GTTAACGCTGTTACAAAACCTTTTAATTTCCGGTTAGGTTCGCTGAAAGCACTTAATAGCTCAAAGACACTTACATGCCTCACTTAAGACGTGCAAAACCTCCCAAAGTTTGCTACTATGAAGAGGTTACACAGAGCCTTATAACAAAATAAAATCGAGAAAAATTCAGTTGCCAAGTCGTTCTTAGAAGCTGAAAGTGACTGACCTTGAACCCAATATGAACTTGCGATTAGAGTCTTTGTTCTTTGCTCCAATATATTTTTAAAACTAATGTCACATAATTTTCTATGGTTCAGAATATTTGTTTCAAAAGTTGTCCAGTAATTACTTTTCACAAAACGCATCAACTATTTAAGTTTTCTCTTTGCACATCCTTTTCTTTTTCTGCTCATACGAAACTGCGACTTCTGATTTCAAAACGAAAAATAATACAATTCTTCAAAATATGTTTAACAATGAAAAGTATATTTAGAAAAATATTGTACCCTAAGAACTGAAATGCTGATTTTCAAACCAATCAAATGGTGTAATCCATATAATAGAAAAACATTGGACAATTAAAAAAAACTTAACGGCACTTTGGGATATACCTCTGAGTAGAATGATGTTTCACAACACAGAGAGAACTCAAAGCTTCGCAACTTTGGACCGGCTAAGCAAATGACAACAAAATGCAAAAACCGACGGGCATAAACATTTCCCGTACAGCCTCTTTAAAGTCTTACATAACGAGCATCGAACCAGATGCAACGCTACCCATTTGTTCATACTGAGGTAAAAAATAGATCCGCTTGAACCAGATTACCATCAATTTCGACTAAGTCACAAATCATTTTGAGTTTGTAACCATAGCTCTCAAACAATTGAAAATAATACGATAACGGCTTCTGACCCTCATAGGTATCACCAACTATAACTTCGATTTGGATTACTTGAATTTTTTTTTCATGGAGAAGCTCGTGTGCTCCTTGCAACACTTTGAATTCAGCACCTTGGACATCTATCTTTAAAAAATCAATACTGTCTATTGAATTGACCTTACAGAATTCATCAACTTTTCTGAATTCACATGTAATTCGAGCTACTTCTGTTAAAGCATCATTCCCTCCCCACACGGCCTTTGCGCTTTTATTCAAGGGAAGTAGAGAGTTAGTTTGGCTTCCTTTATTAACACAGAAATTTCTCATTTCTGTTCTATCGGAAAACCCAAAATTGAAAGCCCTGAAATTATCTATCTTGAGTAATTTTAATTGATTAAATGCAGCAGGAAAAGGTTCAAAAGAAAATATTTTCGCATTTTTAAATAACTTTCTAAATCTCTTCGCACTTTGACCTCTGTGAGCACCAACATCAAATATAATAATTTGGCTGTCAGGTGAAAATAACCTTGATAATAACGTACGTGAACTAACGTTAACTTTTGAGTATTTCTTTTTATTGAATGGAATAAAAAATAAAAAAAACTTTTTGAAATTTAAGTGCATTCATCACCTCAATTTTTAATTATTTCAAATTATGAAGGTTTTTAATCTTCTAAAACATACCAATCGTCAAACTTCGAGCACTTTAAATACTTCCTCTTATAACCTTGAGAAGATAGTAACTTATATATTAATTTCCGCTTCGATGAATAATTATGTTCACATGTAATTACTCTAAACTTGTATTTATCAAAATCAAATAAACGCAAAATTTCCCATTCACTTCCTTCTGTATCAATTGATAAATAATCAATTATTTTTGGAGCGTTATATTTATCCAAAAGATCAATTAATGAAGTTGTAGTTACTTCATACCTCTTTCCATTTTGCCTTTCTTTTGAAAATTGATCAAAATGAGTATAATAGTCTATAGTAGAAATCTCACCTATTTCGGTTTCGTTAAACATCAAAACTTCACCAGAATCTTTCCAAACACAGTGATAATCAATATTAGCAGATCTATTCCTATTCAAATCTTGGTGCCACTTTTGGGCTGGTTCAGCTAATATTCCATTCCAATTAA
>JAYNHN010000253.1:0-2030 GCA_038108035.1 Flavobacteriaceae bacterium | reverse complement strand
ATTAGAGTTTTTGAACGTAGAATTTTTGAGACCTAATTGTTTCGCTCTTTTTGTTTTCGTCCTTCCAAGAAACTAACAAATTCTTTACCGTATTTGGAGTCTCTAACTCTATCGGTCATATTGAGAGCAATAGAGTCGAGCAAAGATAAATTGGCATCATAAATTTGAGTTAGTGCTAAATAGGGAGCAATGTTTTGGTCTGTGTTTTGAACCGCAAAGTTAATTGTGTACAAATAGCGTCTTCTTAACAGGTTATCCATCTTCTTTTGAATTGAATCTACTTTGGAGAGTTGTTGGTTTTTTTGAGCCTCATAAAAAGACTGAATCAGTTCCAGATTTTGTTCGTTGAATTTCCGATTGAAAGAAGTGTATTCTTGAAGTAATTCTTGGTTTTTGGAGCCCGTGATTTGAGCGCTGCTTTCAAAGGTTTTCAATAAGGTATTGATCTCAATAATGCCTTCTTCACCAAAAAATAAGATGCGGTCGTTAAGACTATCTCCATCCTCTTTGTTGAGGTACAAATAAAAAATCTCAGCGGTTTCAAGGGGTGTTTTAAATTCAAATTCTGGAGTCCCTTTGATAAGGGTAGAATCTACATTTATTAAAAGTGTATCTTCAATTTTTTGTAAGTACAATGTTCCTTTTCGAAGCCCTTCAACTTTGCCTTTAACAATCATAATGTTTTTAGGTACTTTTTCAACTCCCTTTTGACAGGCTGAAAAAAGAAATAGGGACAAGACGATTAGGACAAAAGTTTTGGAAGGATTACTCATTTTTAAATATTTAGCCAATACGTTAATTTGAGGTTAAAACTACGATATCTTGGTGAGAAATTATCCGAACTGATGTAATTATCGTTGTAGACTAAAAATAAATCTGAAAGAGGAGCAAATCGCCATTGCAATCGTGAGTTAATTCCTAGATTTTCTCCCTGTGAATTGTATTGAATAAAGGTAGTCCAAAATAAGGTTTTAGTAAATGTAAAATCCAGTTTGGGACTGATTAACCAGATGTCTTTGGTTGGATAAGGCTTAGGCAAAACAATTTTGTTGTAATTAACAATCATACTCGCATTAAAAATAGGCTGCTTGCGCCAATTGATCTCATTTTCAATTGAGAATTTTGTACCGTTGTAGAAAGACCCGTAGGAAACTTCGGTGTCAAAATTTAATTTTTTTCGCTGATCAGAACGATAGGACAGTTCTACCTCCGTAAAATTGTAGCTTGCATTCCCAGGCAATGGAATCCCTTCATCGCTTCGAGTAGGATCAAATCCATCTACTAAAAACTCGTATCGATTGGTGATTTGGAGTTGGAAGTTGGTATTGTTCAAATAACTTTTTCGAATGGAAGTGATAAACCAACGATCGGTAAGTTGGTAATTCAAGCGAGGATTGAAAACAAAAAAACTACGTTCGCTAAAATCATAGCGATTTACATTAGGGTTTTTAGGGTAAATCCTATATGTATAACTCGGACTTATTTTTAAAAAACCAGTCCTTCTAAAAAAACCAAGATCTGATCGGAAATCCTCTCCTCCGTGAATAACTTCCATTGATACTCTGTGTTGGAGTGTATTTCGCTGTAAACGCATTCCTGAGATCATATCATCATTATTCAAGCCTTGGGTAAATGATTTATGAAAAAAGGCACGCCCTGTCCACTTGCTATCTTTTGAAGCCAGGTTGTATTCAATACCCGTGACACTATTTTTTTCTTCCTGCTCATCAATGAAGTCGTATTTTTCCGTTGTGCGTCGGTCAATAAAAAAGAAACTCACATTGGAACGATCAAAAACTTTTTGACGTAGGGTAAATACAGTATTTAGATTGGAGGGTATCTCATTTTCTACATCTGCATCCGTTAGCACATTGAGAAAACCGAGTCGCAAGTTGGAATTGATTTTTCCACTAAGTCGAGCTCCCGCAACAATTTTATTCTCAATCGTATTTCCATCCAGATCTTTAGCAACACCTATTCTTCTCGAAAAGAATGGAGTCACATCGCCAAAAGCTCCAAAATCTTTAAAC
>JAYNHN010000252.1:0-2055 GCA_038108035.1 Flavobacteriaceae bacterium | reverse complement strand
GCTGTACTCGACATAGATCTGTTAAAAAAGAAGCTTTCTTTACGTAAATACCAAAAAGGAGACTATTTTTGTCCGACAGGTATGAAAGGGAAAAAATTGCTAAGTAAGTACTTTAAGGATGAAAAATATTCCTTATTGGAAAAGGAACAACAATGGCTTCTTTGTTGTAAGGACCAAATCATATGGGTTATTGGTAAACGCTGTGACCGACGTTTTGTAGCTCCTAAAGATGCTCCATCTGCCTTGTTAATTGAAATGATATGAAGAAAAACTGGATTTTATTTTTTTTGTGGGGTACCCTGCTGAATGCTCAGATTGAGGAGCCTGTCATATGGAACACTTGGGTCGAATCTGTTTCTGAAAATCAATTTCTGCTTCATTTTAAGGCGAGTATTGCTCCTAAATGGCATTTGTATTCCCAATTTTCAAATGAAGAAGGCGCATTACCTACTGAGTTTGTCTTTGAAGAAAGCCCTAGTTACACCCGAGATGGAGGAGTGCTGGAGAGTGAGTCCATAACAGACTACGATTCGGTTTTTGAAATGGATTTGACTTTTTTTAATAACGAAGCCTCTTTTAAGCAGGAGATCATCCGAACGGATCCATCTCTAAATCAAGTATCGGTAGAGGTCAATTATCAAGCATGTGATGATAAACTTTGTATTTTTCGATCCGAAACCTTTGATTTTAGTTTCGACGGAGGTTCGGTAGCAACGGGATCTAACATAAGTGCTCGGGATAAGGAATTAACACAAGCACTTCAATTAAATTTATTAAAAACTGAATTTCTTTCTGAATCCGGTGCTCAATCAAGAGATGGATCTTTTCTTACTATTTTCTTTTTGGGATTTGTTGGTGGATTATTGGCTTTGTTGACTCCCTGTGTATTTCCAATGATCCCACTAACCGTTTCCTTCTTTTTGAAGCAATCCAGTTCCCGCTCCAAGGGCGTTACGAATGCCCTTTTTTACACATTTAGCATCCTATTTATTTATGGTTTGTTAAGCTTACCATTTCATTTAATTGATAGTTTAAATCCAGAAATTTTAAATTCCATTGCAACCAATGTTACGCTCAATATGATTTTCTTTGGAGTATTTGTCTTTTTTGCTTTTTCATTTTTCGGATTTTATGAGTTGACACTTCCTTCAGGATGGGGATCCAAAACCGATCAAGCGTCTAATTTTGGTGGAAAAATAGGGATCTTTTTTATGGCTCTTACGCTGGCCATTGTTTCTTTTTCCTGTACGGGTCCTATTTTGGGGTCACTTTTAGCCGGATCACTAACTTCCGAAGGGGGAGCCATGCAGCTTTCGGTAGGAATGTTGGGTTTTGGTTTTGCTTTAGGATTGCCATTTGGGCTGTTTGCATTATTTCCTAATAGTCTTCAGTCAATTCCCAAATCGGGAGGTTGGATGACGACGGTCAAGATAGTCCTAGGATTTTTGGAATTGGGATTGGCATTAAAGTTTTTGTCCAATGCCGATTTGGTTGCCCACTGGGGTGTATTGAAGAGAGAAACTTTTATTGCTATTTGGGCCTTACTCTCTTTATCACTCACCCTTTACTTATTTGGATTGTTTAGAGGGAAAACAGTTGAAAAAAAGAAAGTCAGCAAAGGAAGACTGGGAATGGCAGTTTTGACACTGCTTTTCACCTCTTATTTGATTGTAGGTTTGGTGTCCAAGGAAAATAAACTCAGACTTTTAAGTGGATTTCCTCCTCCCGAATTCTACAGTCTAAAATCTCAAGAATCGGATTGTCCTTTAGGTTTGGATTGTTATAAGGATTTTGAAATAGGATGGGAAGTAGCTCAGAGGCAACAAAAACCCGTTTTACTCGATTTTACGGGTTGGGCCTGTGTCAATTGTAGAAAGATGGAAGAAAACGTTTGGTCGGATGATGAGGTGTACCGTTTGCTTAGAGATGAATTTGTCATTATTTCCCTCTATGTAGATGATCGTAAGGAATTGCTTGATGAGGAACAGTTCACGTATTTGTATGCCAATGGAAAAACCAAAATGATCAATACCATAGGGAAAAAATGGGCTACAT
>JAYNHN010000251.1:0-2086 GCA_038108035.1 Flavobacteriaceae bacterium | reverse complement strand
TACTTGCGCAAAGCCAATCCCAAGGGTCGAAAGAATGAGTATAGCCGGTATTTGAGTAAAATAGTCTCCTAAGCTGTTCGATGCGTAGAACGAAGTGATCCCTAAAAAAACTAGCCAAGCCAAAGAAACCAAATTCATCCCCTTTTTTGGGGTTTCCCTTTCGGAATTTACCGGTGGTTTTGACTTCCTTTTACTTGTCCAAAAACGAGCTAATAGCACTGGAAAAGATAGTGTAGCGATGATCCAAAAAGTCGTCACAACATTGTCAACAGCAATCGTTCCTGCATAGAGTATTCCTTTTTCTTGAAATCCATATTCCAATGCAATCGCATTAAAATTGACACTCCCTCCCGTGTAGGTTCCCGTTAACATCCCCGCAATGACTCTTGCATCGTTACCCAAAAGATTTTCTGGAGAAAACACCATCCATGAAATCAGAATTCCAAGAGTCGTTGCCATTGAACCTATTAGAAAAAGACCTATCATAGGGAATCCTGCACTTTTTATTGAATTGAGGTTTACATTTAATAATAGATAAAAAATCGAAATTGGTGCAACGTATTCAAAGATACTATCGTATAGATTGATGCTATTCGAAGCAGAAGGAATTAGCTTAAGGTTTGCTAAAACTGCCGTAATTAAGATCACTAACAAAGCCGCTCCGAAGTGTTTTCCCCATTTTGTCTTCCCTGCATAGAGAGCCAAAAGGACTGAAAGACTTAACACCATAAGAACATAAATCGGATTCGACACAAAAGACATAAAGTAGTTTTTTATCTTTTTAAGATACAAAATTTATAGATTTCCTTTTCTTTTGTATCTATTGGGTTAAAGTCTTAAAAAAATCCCTTTTTAAAAAGACTCGCTCAGTTCTTTGAGAATCCATTGCTCTATTTTTTGAACGGCGTCTTTAAATTGGTTAAAAAAGAGCATGACAAAATAGCGTTGTCTGATTTTAAGATTCAAATAATTTCGAGCCTCCGGTTGTTTTAAAATGGCGTTGATTTCGAGGGTGATTTTATTTCTATAGCTTGGATCGGAATTGACAAAACGATCATACATTTCTGTTTGACTGGTTTGTAATGCGCGCAATAAGATGGGATCCTTATTTTGAATCAATACCGCACGAAATGCTTGTTGTAAATCGATTTCGCTCGCTACATTTTGAGCTATATAATCCAAACGGCTATCGGTAAGGTCTATCAAAGCTACCTTGATCTCGGGGTTTTTAATGAGTTCAATAGATCCATCGGCGACAAAAGATTCGATTTCTGCAATGGGGGGATGAAATTCTCGGTAGTCTAAAAATAAATTATGAAAGGATTTAACATATTTTCCCTCTTGCAAAACATCTACAATAGAATCCGTATTGATCCTCCCCCAATTCTGACTCATATAATCCATCAGTTCATTTTCTTGATCAAAAATATTTTTTCGGTTTTCAATATGTACCTTTATCTCTTGAAGGCTTGATGCAATATTTTGTAACAACTGCTTTTCTTTGATTTGGTTGTCATAAGCAATCTGTTTGTTATTGATCCAAAAAGAGACCGAAATACCAATAACGATAATCAAGATTTCGAAAAGAAATTTTTGAAATAAGCGCGATCTAACCAATGTGATTCGTTTTAAAATAGTCTTTTAAAGATATTAAATCTACTTTAAAAATGATCCGAAATATAATAATTGCTCATGAACGCTCCCTTAGGATAACAAAAGAGATACCAAGAACGAAATTAGTTGGGTGCGAAGTTTTTATTTAATTTTTTTTTTACCAAGCCTTTTCGAAAAAGAAAAACACTTAAAGTGGAATCCAAACCCATTTAGTTAAAGTATAAAATACCCTTTTTAAGGTAATTTGGTTTTATTTAAATTGATTTTTAATTAAATCCATATATACTAGCTATTCTCAATTGAATTTATTTTTATCTCAGAAAGCTTACATGTTTGAAAACACTATCCATTACTGAATGGTTTTCTCTATTGTGCTTTCTACTGGTTATAACATTAGGGATGTCAGCATTTAAATACCTCTGAGGTAAACTGACTGCCTTGGTCCGTATTGATAATTTCGGGTTTACCGTGT
>JAYNHN010000250.1:0-2151 GCA_038108035.1 Flavobacteriaceae bacterium | reverse complement strand
GTTGAAATCTACATTAGACTCAATGACAAGAAGACAGTATGGCTTTGGACAGAGATCGTCTCCGTTGCCTTGATGTTGTTTTTTGGGTCGTTAGTTGTTGGTTTTTTGACCTACTTGGGCTTGGATTTATTTAGTGGGTTACTTTGAATTAACTATTTGAAATATTACTGATAAAAATGTCTGCCAGTTAAGACCCAACGCGAAATAGTTAATATCCAAAAAGACCAGAAGAAAAATCTTATAAGAGGCACAAAAGCCTCAGGGATGTTTTGATCAAAACCAAATGGCAGAAGGATTGCCCACTCAAAAATGCTATTTAGAAAGATATTAAAAGAAAGGTTTTCTGTTCCAGATAAAAAAGAAACTAAATATAAAAACGGAACAAAACTTAACCAAAATACCGCAACTATTCGTAAATAGTATTTGGTTAACAAATCTAATCTCGCTGCCATTACTATTCGGGGTTTTGCTTAAAACTATCTAGAGATTTATCTAATGGCGACCATTCCATAGCAGTATCGCTCCAAAAACTGGAATTTATTGTGACCCAAGATGAATCGTCCAAACTTCCTGCTTTAATAAATTTGGTACCGTCATAGCCTTCAACAGTGCTGATTAAAGGCGAACCGCAAGCCTCACAAAAACCACGACTTACTTTATTGCCGTCTGAGCCAATAACAGAAAAATACTTTATTTTTCCAGAAATTTCCAAAGCCTGATCTAGGATCAAAACGATCGTGGCTTTGCCAGAGCCGGTTGATTTACGACAATCTTCACAATGACAATGATGCGCAGATACGACCGCATCCGCAGGAAACGAGTAACTTACCTGCTTACATAAGCAACTTCCTGTTCTCAAAAAATTTTTAGACATTACAAAGGTTTATTAAAAATTTCATTTTTACGGCGATTGTGGGCTTCGCGCAGTAATAAAAATACCAAAACAGTAAGAAACAAAGAAAAAATTTGAATCCAGCTAAAATAATTATTAAAGAGACTGATAATTTGGGTAATCATGAAAAAGAAAATGATAATTAAAATTGGCCAAACGGTAGAAGTTGGATTTCTACCAGAAAAATAGCGATAAATAAAATAACAAATAGTCAAATAAAAAGCCGGCAATAAAGTGCGTAAGCGCCATTCTGACATTTGCTCAGCAGTCCAGCTTGATCCCGGGAAAACCAGAACAACCTCAGGGATAAAAATCATAAAAAAAGACATGATGCTGAAAAAAACGAACATCAATCCCAATGAATATCTGATCAGTCTAGTCATTGTCTCTCCCTCTCAGAAGAATTATACCTAAAAGTTATGAAAATTTATTAAATGACGTTTGGAATAACGGCTTTTCGCTCTTGAGGATAATCGGAAAACTTATTTTTGTACCAATTATGATTGGAAATAGCACGAGGAAATAAGTTGCACACAGTCCACAAAAAGAACACCAATCCAGCCCAACTCCAAGTCATGATGGCCCACCCCAGCCATTCGATGAATTCTCCTAAGTAATTTGGATTGCTGACTTTATTAAATAAAAAACCTTCTGGAATGTGATAACCCTCGCCCTTTTCTTTTCGCAAATTTATCATAATCTCATCAGATCTGACATTGATGTAAAACCCACTAAAAAAGACGAGTAAGCCCAAAAAGAAAGGAATGGTTGTAAGCCAATCGCTACTGTAGTCACTCAATAGGAAAATCCAAGTACCTTGGAAAAAGACATTCACAAAATTAAAAGCAATGGCTGAGAACACCACCATCAGAGGCATCTTTTTGTCGGTCGATTGCGCGCGCATGGGCCAAATGAAGCTACGATTGAAATAATGTCCGCAATACAAAAATGTAAAAATTACATGAATCGGATTGGTGGAGTCACCAGCAATGATAAAAAAAATCAACATCAAGAAAAAAGCTGGACATTCCTCTATTATCCAACCCGCTTTGGCTGATATTTCCGGTCCCCAGCCTTTGGAGACATGTTTCCCATAGGGTGCGGTTTGGAAGAACAAATAAACGAAAGCTATTAAGCCAACTGCCAACCAAGCAAAGAGTAAATAGTTAAAGGTACTAAAGGTAATAAAGGTCATAAACCTTCATTTTCTTTGGTTGTCACGTGATCATTAGCGTCGATGTTATCAAAGAGATTTTCTC
>JAYNHN010000249.1:0-2171 GCA_038108035.1 Flavobacteriaceae bacterium | reverse complement strand
TGCCAATTCCCAAGCGGTATGAAAGATCAGTTTTGTTCGTTTTGCTAAAAGCTCATAGTTAATTTTATCTGGAGTGTCACCCGGTCGGTGATAATCTTTGTGAGTTCCGTTAAAATAAAAGATAACAGGGATGTTGTTTTTAGCAAAGTTATAATGGTCACTTCTGTAATAAAAGCGGTTGGGATCTTCGTCATCGTTGAAAGTATAATCAAGTTTGAGTTGGGTGTATTTTTGATTAATGGCCTCTGAAACATCGTGTAATTCCTGACTCAATTTGTCAGAACCGATTAAGTAAATGTAATTAGGATCTTTATCTTCTCTTTTGGGATCGAGTCTTCCGATCATATCAACATTGAGATTCGTGATGGTTTGATCAAGAGGATACAATGGATTGTTTACATAGT
Source organism: Flavobacteriaceae bacterium (assembly GCA_038108035.1). GTDB lineage: Bacteria > Bacteroidota > Bacteroidia > Flavobacteriales > Flavobacteriaceae > MS024-2A. The sequence goes on along the minus strand of JAYNHN010000249.1, from coordinate 1,767 downwards.
ATTTGGAACCCAGCAAACCTTTTTCTTCTCCGGTAACATGGAGAAATACAATAGAGCGTTTGGGGCCTTGACCTGCTGCAGTCGCTTCTTGAAACGCTTCCGCAATTTCTAACAGTGCAACATTTCCGGATCCGTCGTCATCCGCTCCATTGTTGATCATTCCGTTTCGAGTTCCGATATGATCAAGGTGAGCGGAAACAACAATGTACTCATTGGGATATTCACTCCCTTCAAACATAGCAACTACATTTTCAGTAGAAATTTCTTTTCCTTTGATTGTAAGTACCATAGGTTGAAAATAATTTTCAGTCCCTTCGGCAGCTTGAATGGCATGAGTTTGATAGTAGTTTCTTAAAAAATCAACTGCTCTTTTTTGTCCAATGGTTCCAGTTTCCCTCCCTTGAAAGTAATCAGAGGCATAAACGTAAAGCAGTTCTTTCAGTTCTTTTGCCGTTATCGTATTGGCGTAATCAGACACCTCTTTTTCAGACTGACCAAAGCTCATCAAAGGGATGAGTAAGGATAATAAAATCTTTTTTTTCATGTTTCGTTTTAAGATGTTTTTTATGAAATAATCCCCTAAAAGGAGCAAATTACTCTTCTTTAAATAATGAACTTTATTTTTTTGTGTAAAAATGCAATTTAAAAATTTAAATTTAAATGACCGATATGGGTCGAGTGCTTCTAATTTGTTCGTAGACACCATCCCAAAGTTGGATTCGAAATTCCAATGCTTTCTTGGAGTATTCCAAGGCTTCCTCCCATTTTTGAGGATCGTCTCCACAAAGTTGGCTTACCATTTCAAGTGCCATGGGGCCGTGCTCATCGGCATCTACTTCAATGTGACGTTCAAAATAGTAGACTAGATCCGCCAAATCTTGTTCATCGTTCGGTTTTAGATTTTTGATAATCTCTACAAACATGTCTGGAATGAGATCTTCTCTTCCGAAAGTAAAAACGGCTGCAATGATATGTGCTTGGTTAGAATAAACTACCTCAAAAGTAAATCGTAAAAAATCAATAATAAAACGAGGTTCTTCAGATTCATTAAGAATGGATTCAATGGTTTTACCTGCTTCAATTTTTTTGATCAAATCACGAATAGCCGAATCATCTACTTCAAGTGATTGCATGGCTTCTAGATACATTTCATAATGACTCATAGGGATCCCATGACGATTTACATCGGATTCTTCGCCCCAGACAATTTCGTTAATTAATCGAGAAGCTGCTGGATGCCCTGAGGGTCTCCAAGGAATACTGTTATAACTTAACAAATTCTGTAATTGTTTTAGTAAAGACATAAAATCCCATACCGCAAAAACATGATGCCTCATAAAGGTGTGAATGTCTTCGATGGTGTGGATGGATTTGTAAACTTCATGTTTTTTAAGAACTTCTCGTAATGGAAGTAGCTTTTTTTCTAATCGTTCTATCATAATCAAAATACTATATTAAAGAGTACAAATATATTGATTAATTTTACCCTTAATGGACTACCCTACACTTTTACTTTTTATTTTTTCATCTGTTTTGTTGACTTTATCTCCAGGACCCGATATTTTATTTGTTATCAGTTCGAGTTTAGCGAAAGGATGGAGAAAAGGAGTTCAGCTTACTTTGGGCTTAACCTCCGGAATTTTGATTCACACTTCGGTTGTGGTTTTTGGGGTTGGAAGTATGTTGAATGCCTATCCTCAAGTGCTGAGATTGATAGAAATAGCTGGAGGATCCTATTTGATTTTTTTAGCACTTCGCTTACTAAAG
>JAYNHN010000248.1:0-2186 GCA_038108035.1 Flavobacteriaceae bacterium | reverse complement strand
GTGAGTCTAAAATTATATTTAATACATTTAAACATGAGTTTCTTTTTTCTGAATCGGAAGCAAGCTTTTTAGAAAGCTCCAGTTCGTACAACCTAGAACGCAGTACTTTCAGCGCTTTATCTTTATTCTTGTGTTGCGATTTTTGATCTTGACATTGAGCGACTATACCCGTTGGTTCGTGGGTCAAACGAACGGCTGAATAGGTTGTATTGACAGACTGTCCACCGGGTCCAGAGGAACAGAAATAATCAATTCTCACTTCATTCATATCGATTTCAACATCAAATTCTTCAGCCTCAGGCAATACCATAACCGTAGCAGCTGAAGTATGAACTCGCCCTTGAGTTTCGGTCTGTGGGACTCGTTGAACCCGATGTACCCCTGATTCATATTTGAGAGTTCCATAGACATCTTCACCAGACACTTCAAAAATAACTTCTTTAAAACCACCTGCCGTACCATCGCTGGAATCCACAAAACTCACTTTCCAATTTTTACTTTGACAATATTTCGTATACATACGATACAAATCGCCTGCAAAAATACTGGCCTCGTCTCCTCCAGTACCGGCACGAATTTCAACCACTACATTTTTGGTATCCTCCGGATCTTTAGGAATTAACAAAAACTTGATCTCATCCTCTAATTCGGGTTGTTTTGATTTGGCTTCCTCCAATTCCATTTTTGCCATGGCGATCATCTCTTCATCGCTTTCTTCTTTTATAAGAGATTCAGCTTCTTCGATATTTGACAAAAGTGTTTTGTATTCGTTCATCCTTTCAACCATGTTGGATAAATCCTTGTACTCTTTGTTGAGTTGGATGTATCTTTTTTGGTCGGCAATGATATCGGGTTGTATGATCAAGTCTGAGACTTCATCAAAGCGCTGCTGAATCGTTTGGAGTTTTTCTAACATAAACTACAAATTTACAAATCTCAGACTAATTATTTGATTAATACTATGGAATAAGTTATTTTAAGTAAATCTTTCATCTTTAACATCATAAATGAAGGTAATTCAATTCCAAAATCTGTCGGTACCAATTCAAACGAACCTTTTATTTGTAATGAATCATCTTGGTTTATGAAATTAGCCTTTACAGTCTTGTCAATTTTGATACCATGAAATTCAAAATAACCTTCTATGGTAGCCATTTGTTTGTCTAATAAGACCGATTCGGAATAAAACTTAATCTCAGGAAACTTTAAGGCATCTAGAACTTCTAAGGAATGAGAGTCTCTTCCTGAATTTTGACTATCAAAATCTCTGACGTAGGCTAATAGGGCTAATTTTTTTATTTTATCCCCACTTTGATTGGCAACTGCCAGTCCATAAATTAATGGATTTGTACCTTCCCAATCATGTAGAGTATGAGATCCTTGATATTGAATATAGGACTGGTCAACATCAACACGCCATTTAGTGTTCTGTCCAAAAGAAAAGGAACTACTAAAGAATACAATACATAGAATTTTAAAAAACTTCATATTTAAAATTTAAAGACAAGCATAGCCGAAGCATAACTTCCAAAAGCGGTAAAAGCCGCTGCTCGGTGTGCTTTTTTATTTTCTTCTGCCAACAAATTTGTAGCAACCATGGCAGAAAAATGAAGGGTTGCCAAATATTTATGGGCCTTTATTGAACTGATCCCTTTTGTCTTTTTATTGGTCAAAGGAGGGGGGGCAAAAAGAGAAAGTCCTGCTCCCGTAAAATAACTAACAGAGGTCCAATTTCCAATGGTCTCATGAGTATTATACCGTTCGTAATTCCCATTGTAAAGTTGTGTTCCCAATATACCCTGAGCAACCATTCCTGCAAGAGTAACATAACCGATGACTTGATGGATTTTTAACATTTTTCTTCGTAGGACCAACTCTTTTTCGCGTTGTTCTAATCGAAGGGGTGACCAATTTGTTTTGCGCATCAATCCGTTTTCACCCCATAACCAACGTTGAGTAAAAATCATTTTTTCAGGCAGAAGGGACTCATCAATTTCAACCTCTGCGCGAAGTGAACCAAATAAATCTTCTTCTTGAGCATAGACTGCTATCTGAATAAAAAATAATGCGCTTAGTATTCTACCATTTAACTTAACTAAATTCATTTGTACTGACAATATTATTTTCAAAATATTAAAACATTAGTTGCTTTCTACCGCACCTTGTTGTTCCTTATACAATTTTAA
>JAYNHN010000247.1:1668-2199 GCA_038108035.1 Flavobacteriaceae bacterium | reverse complement strand
CCAAAACATTGTCTGCTAGTTTAGCGTCAGGATGAATAAAAGAAAGTGGTTGTATCATAATTAATTATTCTTGTCTTCTGGAGATTTGAGCCATTAGGTCGCCTTCGCTGACCAGTGTATTGTTTACAAAAGCATATCCTCTCATGTTACAAATACCACGCCGAATGGGTGTGAGGAGTTCTAATTTAAAAATTAAAGTATCTCCAGGATGGACAGGTCTTTTGAATTTGACATTGTCAATTTTCATAAAAAAAGTCAGATAGTTTTCGGGATCGGGCACGGTACTGAGAACCAAGACCCCACCTGCTTGTGCCATGGCTTCGATTTGAAGCACACCCGGCATAACCGGTGCACCTGGGAAGTGTCCTTGGAAAAAAGATTCATTCATGGTGACATTTTTAAGTCCCACAACATGACTTTCTGTCAATTCAAGAATTTTATCTACCAGTAAGAAAGGTGGTCGATGGGGTAGCATATCCATGATTTGCACGGTATCCATCACGGGAGGTTGGTTTAAATCAATGTGAGGTG
>JAYNHN010000247.1:0-1658 GCA_038108035.1 Flavobacteriaceae bacterium | reverse complement strand
TGATTTCAGTGAGTATTTTTTTAGCGAAATCCGTATTGGCTTTGTGTCCGGGTTTCGTAGCTATTATTCTTCCTTGGATGGGCATTCCACAGAGAGCCAAATCACCAATAACATCTAAAAGTTTGTGACGTGCCGCTTCATTAGGATGATGTAAGGTTAAATTGTCCAAAATCCCGTTGGGTTTAACAGTAATATGTTCTTTACCAAAAGCCTTTTTAAGTCGATCGAGATTATTATCTGCTATGGGTTTGTTTACATAGACAATGGCATTGTTCAAATCACCGCCTTTGATAAGACCATTTTCGAGTAGCATTTCCAACTCATGAAGAAAACTAAAGGTTCGAGAAGATGCGATTTGTTCTTCAAAATCTTCAATATAATGCAAATATGCGTTTTGAGTACCTAAAACCTTGGTGTTAAAATCAATCATTACCGTATACTCCGTCTTATCGGCAGGCAGAAGCATCATTTCACAATCCAATTTTTCATCGTAATGACGGAGGATCTCTTTTACAACAAAAACATCCTGTAAAGCCTCTTGATCTTGGACTCCAGCTTTCTTAATTCCTTCAACAAACAATTTAGAAGAACCGTCTAGAATAGGAAGTTCGGATCCGTTGATTTCAATAATACAATTATTAATGGACATTCCTGTAAGGGCAGCAAGCAGGTGTTCCGTTGTTTGTATTTCAACATCTCCCTTTTTTAAGGTAGTCCCTCGATCCGTTCTATCGACAAAATTGGCCAAGGCAGGAATTTCAATCACGGGATCTATATCCACCCTACGAAATATATATCCTGTATTTTCAGGAGCAGGTTTTAAAACCAATTGTATTGTTTTTCCTGAGTGCAATCCAATGCCATCAAAAGAAACCTCTTCTGATAGTGTTTTTTGAGGTGAGATTTGTTCAATCATGATTCTTTGTTTTTTTCTAAATCACGCATTCTTGAGTCCAACTCAGGAAGGCGCTTAAAAAGTGCATACGATTTATAAAAAGATGTGTAATCCATGGAAGGGGTTCCTTGTATTTTTGATCCGTTAGGAATACTATTGATAATACCCGTTTGACCTTGAATCTGAACATTATTCCCGATGGTTAAATGTCCAATGATACCTACTTGACCCCCAATCACACAATGGGAACCAACTTTGGAAGAACCTGCGACTCCCGATTGGGCTGCAATGACGGTATGAGCTCCAATTTCAACATTGTGAGCAATTTGAACCAAGTTATCCAATTTGACACCTTCTTGAATTAAAGTCTCACCCAATGTGGCTCGATCGATCGTGGTATTGGCGCCAATCTCTACTCGATTTTTAATGACCACTTTTCCAATTTGTGGAATTTTTAAATAATCTCCCGATTCCTTTGGAGCAAAACCAAATCCATCCGAACCGATAACAACACCCGAGTGAAGGATGCAATGTTCTCCGACTTCAGAGTCGTCCATGATCGTTACGCGAGGATATAAAAATGTGTTTTTTGCAAGAGTTACACGTGCACCTATGCAACCATGGGACTCAATTTGTACTCCTTCTTCAATCACGCTGTAAGCTCCCACCGAAACGAAAGGACCTACATAAACTCCTTTTGCCAGTTGAGCCGTGGGATGAATGAGTGCTGTGGGATCAACCCCCTCACGATTTTTTTGTTTTT
>JAYNHN010000246.1:0-2224 GCA_038108035.1 Flavobacteriaceae bacterium | reverse complement strand
ACTGCTGCTAATTTATCTTCAAACTTTCTCCAAAAAAGCATGTTTTCATACCAATTCAGATACGTTTGTTTTGTTATTTTCTTCATAAAATCCTAATAATCTTTTACCCCTAAAGGAGTTCAAAATTACTGATTTCTGTCCTATGCGTAAAATAATCGGAATGATTTATTCATTGTTTTTATTGGATATCCTCAAAAGAAGGTTCAGAATCCGAAATAGAGACCGGATTTTCCAAATTTAAAGACAAAGAAAAACGGATCGTATTTTCCAATGGATTCCTAACATTTGAAGTAGAAAAGAGATAGGAAATGTCAACTTGCAGAAAGTCTAAATCAAATCCGGATCCCATAGTCAAATAGCGTCGGGATCCCTTTTCTCGACTTTCGTTAAAGTACCCTGTGCGAATGGCAAATGAATTTTGAAATCGGTATTCAAACCCCAAAGCAGCCGTAATTTCACTCAGTTCTTCGGATAAACCATCGGGAGCATCACTAAAAGAAGTGAAAATTCCTTGAAGAAAATCTATATCGGGTTGACGATAGCCCAAAAAACCAGAGTTCTCGTCATAAACTGCAACCGGAGTTGGAACTAAAAGTTTATTAAACTCTGTATAGATACCCAATACATTCGAGTCGTCTAAAATCAAATCCAAACCCAAGCCGATTCTTAGGTTAGTAGGAATAAAGTTTTTTTGTCCTCCTACATTGTAATTCAAGCGTGGGCCTACATTGGAAATATTTAGACCGCTTCTCAAGATGGCACTATTGCTGCCCATTGAAAAAGTACTGCTCTCATAAAATGCTGCTATATCCACTCCCAAGGAATTGGCAGAGGAAGTATCGGTATCTGTTGAGATTTTTAAATCCGATCGAATGTAGCGACCGGCTACAGCCATTGATAAGGATTGACTGAGCTTTAAGGCATAGGAAATATCCAAAGTAAGTTCTGTTGGACGTTCAAAGCCTTGATCCACAATTGCCCCCCCGATCAACTCGTTAAACTGAATATCTCCTAAACTAAAATACTTTAGGCTGGTTGCCCAAGAACTCCTTTCGTTTAATTTTTTGTAAAAAGTTATATTCCCTAAAAAAATGTCATCTACCAATTTACTCAAGTAAGGTGTGTAGCTCAATCCAAGAGATTTTTCTGAAGAGGCAAAAGCATATTTAGCAGGATTCCACTGCTGAGAATAGGCATCGGCAGGAGTAGCTACCCCTAACTCGCCCATACCCGCCGCACGTGCATCCGGCGTAATCAACAAGAAAGGAACACCCGTAGTTATTACACGATTTGAATTTTGGGCAGCGGACTGAAACGAACAAACCGCAAAAAACAATATCGCTAACTCCAAAAAAAAGATTTGTTTCACCCTTTTATAACGTGAAAACACTAAAAATCTTATGTGTTTTAAAAAAATAACCACCTGTAGAAAATCTATCACAATAAAAAATGTTCGATTTCGTTATGAAATAACAAATTAGAAGAACGTAAGTTCGTTTATTAATAGATCATTAATTTGTATATTGCAAAGTGTTATTAAAACAACAAAAAAAAACTATATGAGGATTAGTTATTTCAAACAATTTTTCGTCTTGGGTGTCGGACTAACTCTTTTTACAGCATGTGGTGGAAGCAATTCCTCACGAGGTACGGGATGGGAAATTAACAGTAAAAAAGGAGGATTTCAATACAACATTGAGTTCGAAGACCAAGAAACAGGTCCTGGACTTGTTTTTATTGAAGGAGGTACCTTTACTAAAGGACAAGTCCAAGATGATGTAATGCACGATTGGAACAACACTCCAAACAAACAACACGTCATGTCATTTTACATCGATGAAACAGAGGTAACAAACTTGATGTATATGGAATACTTATCTTGGTTAGAGAGTGTTTTTCCTACTAATGAATTGCGATATAGACGAATATATGAAGGGGCACTTCCCGATACACTTGTTTGGAGAAACCAGTTGTCCTATGTAGAAGAATTGACTACTAACTATTTACGTCATCCTGCCTACGCTGAATACCCTGTGGTAGGAGTTAATTGGTTACAAGCAGTGCAGTATGCTGAGTGGAGAACCGACCGAGTGAATGAGTATATTTTGGAACGTGAGTCATATGTTCAAAAAGATGTACGTTATGAGCAAAATAAGGCCAATAGCACTTTTAACACCAATGCTTATCTTAAAAGACCTGAAACGGTTTATGGAGGCAAAATGGA
>JAYNHN010000245.1:0-2225 GCA_038108035.1 Flavobacteriaceae bacterium | reverse complement strand
TTTTCCATAGACGGATACGGGTTAAATCAACCCTTTTTAAAACTAATCAATATGTACTTTTTGGAAATTTATTTTTCAAAGATGGTGTCGCTCACTGTCAAAAGTTGGCAGGGAAGCAATTTTTTTTTAAAATTCCTCCGTAGAGTTTAATCGTATCGTTCTTTGTCATTATTCTAACGGTTACAGAAACATCTAAAACAAAAGAGTCACAGTAATAATAGGTGTTCCGTTTGCGATCAAAACAAATTTCAGCATGGCAATCTTTTAGTTTTTCTATCAAACGATGTACACTTCTAATACTGATTTGCATCCTGCTGGCAAGTTGCTTGGGAGTTCCTGTACACTCATTTTCAATCAACGAGTGCAGTCGTTGAAATCGTTCTAATTCTCTGAGGGTAAACATGAATTTGGGGTTTTTAGGTTTGCGGTAAATTATCTAGCATGGGATTAAACCAATCGTCTACTTTGTCAAAAAGTAATTGCCACAGGGATCGTCTTGCTCTAAAAAACTGTGCTTTTACAGTCATTCCTTTTTTTAATCTACCTGCTACACCACTTCTTAAAAAGAGTTCCGTTTCGTTCAAGGAGCACTGCACTTGAAATACGGCTTGATTTTGGATCAACTCAATATCATTGCCAATGGTCTTAATTTTTCCGGTTGCCCATCCCCATTGGTTGTAGTTGTATGCATCTATTTGGAATTTGACTGGGGTATCCATTTTTAAATCACCCATATTTTGAGGGCTTACATAGCAATTCACCATTAAGGAAGACTCCGGTGACAGCTCTGCTAAAGGTTGACCGGAAACTATATAAGCATTAATCTGGATTCCAATGACATTGAGTAATGCTCCATCTAATGGAGCTGTTAAAACATATTGTGATTTCCCTTCTCGTAACTGTTTCAATTGGCTTTTCAGTTCAGAAAATTCAATTTGTTCCTGAACGAATTCACTTTGCCATTGCGCCTGCATTCTTTTTTTGAATTCTAATACATTATTTCTTGCCAAGTCAAATTCAAATTGGATTTGCTCCATCTCAACCTTTGCGATTATTTGTTTTTCATAAAGCCCTCTATTGAGCTTCAAATCCTGTTGGGCTTTTTTATGTCGAACAGTAAGCTCGTGTAACTGTTGGATATATAAAATTTGCTCGGCTTTATATTTTTGTGTTTTTATCTGTTGCTCTTTTGATTTGGGGAAATTTAAGACGGTATTTAAATCAGATATCCAACCTTCCTTCTCCTGAATCTTTTGCACTAATAATTTTTCTCTTTCTTCAAGTTGTTCATTCATCAGCATCAATAAAGTATCACCTTTTTTCACCCTCAAATGGGGTTTGATATTTGAATAAACAACCCTTCCAGACTGAATAGATTGTAAAACAATTCTTTCCCCCTCAGGTTTTATAATCCCACTAGCAGATGTATATACATCAATAAAAATAAAGGGTAAAGCAATTAGGCTAAAAAAGAAAACCAAAAGAAGGATGGCATAAATTATTTTTTTCGTTCTAGAAAGAAGAAACGTCTGTACAATGATGGAATTATCTAATATTTCTTTTGGAAAAACTTGAGGCTTCATGATTTAAAAATAAAAAATATTTTTTTAATACCATTTGATTTTTATTTTAGAAACAAGGATTCTTAAATATCGGATATCGATTTGTGGTCCAAAACCAAGACTGATACCCTTTCTAAAAATAAGATTACAAATGGGAGAAAAAGCCCTTAAAAAATGTGAAGAGAGTTATAAGATCCGATTCCAGTTTTCAAGGATCGTTTTTGATTCATTTGCATCAAATAGTAAATTAAGGTAAGGCTAAGTATATTCTTGACAGAACCAAATTATCAATAGCTAAAAAGCTCAAACAGAAAATAAATCAACTTAAACCAACCTATAAAGCGCATAGTGGAATTTTTGGGGTAAAGTTTATGCTCTAAATATAAAAAAATTACTCCATCAATACTTTATAAAAAAGTTTTGCTAAAAAAGTGGCCAATTGTTCGCTACTCAAATTGATATCAGAAGTATGAGTTGCCAAAAACAACTCCGGAGGGGCTCCTACCAACATAAAACTAAGAAGAAGAAACTCATATTTTTCATTAAAGGAATTGATTTTTAAATTCGACTTTAAATCTCTATTTAAGTTTCTAACAATGGTTTTAATAATTTGACTTTGATACGAACTTTGCCGAATATGAGCTTGATTGACTACGTGAAATT
>JAYNHN010000244.1:239-2263 GCA_038108035.1 Flavobacteriaceae bacterium | reverse complement strand
AATGAGACTGTTTACAATAAAGTAAAAAACACAACAGCCAAACGGATCAACTTTGTAGCGGAACAATGCGAACGTTTAAAACTAGCCACAAACCAAGCATTGGGACAAGGTTTTTTTCCTCTGATTTTATCGGGCGATCATTCATCTGCTCTGGGTTCACTGGCTGGTATTAAATCTACCTTTCCTGACAAAACAATGGGGGTTATATGGATTGATGCGCATGCAGATCTCCACAGCCCTTTTAGTTCTCCTTCCGGTAATGTACACGGAATGCCACTGGCAGCCGCATTGGGGCATGATAACAAATCATTGAAAATCAATGAAGTCAGTATGGAAACAATGAAAGATTGGGATCAAATGAAAAATATGGGTACGGTCAATCCAATGCTTTTGCCGCAACATTTAATCTATTTTGGGGTTCGTGATACAGAAGAGGAAGAAGATGCGATCATTGAGCGTTACGGAATCCGAAATTATCCGGTTCATGAAGTTCGCCACAGGGGGATTCAAAACTGTATATCCGAGGCACTCAACCAACTCAATGCCGTTGATATGATCTATATCACCTTCGATGTTGATGCATTGGATTGCGATCTAATTTCTAAGGGAACCGGAACTCCGGTATCCAAAGGTTTTGATCCTCAAGAGGTTATCACTTTGATTCAAGGTTTTTTGAAAAGTGAAAAAGGACTCGCTCTGGAAATATGTGAAATCAATCCCTTACTCGATTATAAAGGGAACCGTATGGCAGAAGCTGCCTTTCAGGTTATCGATACCGTTTTTAATTAATGTCAAATCGAATACCCAAAGAAATCGTATTTTGAGGATTGAGTTGATTTTTAAAAAGTGGAGAGAAGTCATATTTACCATAAAGAGTAAAGAGCCTTGGTAAAGAAACGTATCCACTGAGACCATAAACCAGATCGTTAAAGTCTAAATTCAATTTTTCCTTTTCTTTTCCGAGCTCACTCTTGAGCCTTTGTATATGATGAATGTTAAAACCTCCATAGACCCCCCCACCAAAGATCAATGAATTTCGATTAAAACTTTGTTTGACCACTCGACCATCCTCTTCGTAAATTATATGCTGACGATAACGAGAGCCCAATTCCAGATGAATCGGAAAAACCAAATTGGTATAGATTAATTTGTTTCGTTTTAGGGTTGTTGGAAAGGTTTTTAAATCCGTTTGCCCTCCGTTGTTATAAAAGATTCGATTCTCGCTAGGACTCAATGAATTGAATTGGAATGAAAATCCATATCGAACATTAAAATAATTAAAATCAGGGATCAAGTTGGTTTTCCAGGACCAACCCAGTTCGAAGAATAAAGATTTAATGTATTCATAGTCTGTTTCTTCTAAATTGAAGTCATTTCCCACAAGATTATTCAGACCAAAACCAAAAACAGCATCGCTACTGACAAAGGATTGGTTTTCTCTTCTGGGTCGTCTGTATTCCCAATTTGATTTTCCTACCGCAGTTTTTTCCTTCGCTTCAGCTACTTTTTGATCGTACACTTCCATTTCTACTTCTAAACTTCTCTCATCTATTTTTTGAGCAGTTTCTTTAGCGTATTGCATTTTTAAGCGATTGGCTTCCTCCTCCGAAATCTGATCGTTGTAAAGTTGTTGGTTTACTTCTTTGATTTTGTTTTTCAAAAGCTCGCGTTCTTCGAAGTGAATTTGATCTTTTTGTTCAACCATCTGGTCTTTTAAAAATTGATCTCGTGCCCTTTGACCAAAAGAGACAGTCACAATAAAAAAACTAAAAAGAACCAAAATGGGTGTATTGTTAATCATGATTATTTAATAAAAAATTAGAAATAGCGTTTTTTGCTTTTGATTCGGATCCGATCGCGATTGAATCGATTGCCGTTGAAGATCTCACCAGCTATGTTTCGACGCGTTTCTATGGATGAGGGTTTTCCATAGATCCCTATATTTCCACCCATAGATACATGTGCGCGAATAAAACTTTCTGAATAAACTGAGACTTCACCTCCGGCAAAAACTTTTACCTCAG
>JAYNHN010000244.1:0-229 GCA_038108035.1 Flavobacteriaceae bacterium | reverse complement strand
TTGGCTTGGCAAATAGCTCCTGTACTGACTTTTATATCGTGCTCTTTAATCATTCCAGATAGATGGATAGTGCCTCCTGTATTGGATCGAGTGGTCAGGGTATTGCACTTTATTTCCCCTTCAAATTGAGCTCCTTGACTTACCTTAATTCGCATCCAATCATTTTTCAATGCCCGCTCTGCTCTTACATCGGATCCTTGGTTAAGATGAATACTGGTGAGTGGTTTGG
>JAYNHN010000243.1:0-2286 GCA_038108035.1 Flavobacteriaceae bacterium | reverse complement strand
TAGATCGCTATATCTCATGGCCTGGCCAAGCATTGGCTTATAAAATAGGTGAAATTAAAATCCGAGAGCTCCGAAAAAAAGCAGAAGTACAATTGGGAGGATTATTCGATATTCGCGAGTTTCATGAAGTAATTTTAGAAAAAGGTACCGTGACCCTACCCATTCTTGAAAAACGAATAGTGAACTACATTAACAATAAAAAAATGATGAACTGAATGGAAAAAGAACAGGCACGAATCTATAGAAAATCGAATGGGAAAATTGTGGTAGAAGGCAGCATTCTTCTTACCGATGAAGAAGGGAATTCAATCCCTCACGGTGCAAGAATTTCACTTTGTGGGTGCGGCAAATCTCAGAAACTCCCTCTATGTGATGGGTCGCATAAAGATTAGATATAATTAAATTTTAGTATATTTAGGTCACTAATGAATCTTTAGGTAAAGAATAAAGACATAACCAAAATATCGAAATATGGCTAATTTTCAACTCAATATCAATGGTAAGCTACAGGAGGTCAATGTAGATGCTACCACACCGCTTTTGTGGGTTCTTAGAGACCATTTGAACTTAGTTGGTACCAAATACGGATGTGGAATCGCTCAATGTGGAGCTTGTACGGTCCATCTTAACGAAACAGCAATACGCTCATGCCAACTCCCAATATCCAGTGTAGGCTCAAACAAAATCACCACCATCGAAGGACTTTCAGATCAGGGAGATCATCCAGTACAAAAGGCCTGGTTGGAACACGATGTGCCTCAGTGTGGCTATTGTCAAGCCGGACAAATCATGAATGCTGCGGCATTGTTGGAAAATAATCCTAATCCATCGGATGATGAAATCGATACTGCAATGAACGGAAATATTTGCCGTTGTGGAACCTACACGAGAATCAAAGCTGCTATTAAAACTGCTGCAAACTCCTAGTCGTTTAACTATAAATCACATCTTATGAAAATTGTAAAAACAAAAATCGGAAGAAGGTCTTTTATCAAAAGAAGTTCATTAGCAAGTGGCGGAATGATGCTAGGTTTTAGTTGGCTCGCCTCATGCGATATGTCTGTAAAACAAGTAAAAGCATTACCCAAAGAATGGTTTCAAATCAATGGGTTTCTCAAAATTGGTGATAACGGACTAGTAACGATTTTGTCTCCCAATCCAGAAATTGGTCAAAACGTCAAAACATCTATGCCCATGCTAGTTGCAGAGGAGTTGGACATCGACTGGAATAATGTAATTGTTGAACAAGCTCCTTTAAATACAACCCTATTTAAAAGGCAATTGGCCGGAGGTAGTCAATCCATCCGTCAGGGCTGGAACAGTTTACGGATGGCCGGAGCCACAGCTCGAGCCCTGCTAGTAGAAGCTGCGGCAAAAACATGGGAGGTAACAGCTGAAGAAATTACAACTCTTAATGGAGAATTAATACATGAAGCTAGTGGTAAAAGGGCTAATTATGGAAGCATGGCCTCACTTGCTGCCGAAATGGAAATCCCCGAAGAAGTCCCCCTAAAAAATCTAAAAGATTTTAAAATCATAGGTAGCTCTAGAAAAAATGTAGATGGAAAAAAAATCGTCACAGGAAAGCCTCTGTTTGGATTAGATTATAAAGCGGATAACATGCTCATTGACATGATCGTTCATCCCCCCGCTTTTGGAATGCAACTCAAGTCAATTGATGATTCTCAGGCCAGCAAAATGCCTGGAATCAAAAAAATATTTTCCATGCAAACGCATTTAAAAGATTACAGCCTCGGAGGTCTCGACAACGATGCTTTTAATGACTTGGCTGTTGTAGTGGGAACCTCTACCTGGGAAGTCCTACAAGCCAAAAAGGAACTTAAAGTCACATGGGAAAATGCTCCCGCAAAAGTGGATGAATTGGAATGGTTTGGCAGTAAGATTACTGTGGAAACACCTGCGGGCTTAGAGAGTACTTCAAAACATAAAGAAATTTTAGAAAAAAGGTCTCAAATCGAGTCCAAAATCGTGAGAGAAGATGGGAATCCGGATACTGCTTTCAAAAATGCAGCAAAAGTAATCGAACGAAGCTATACTTGTCCATTCTTGGCTCATAATACTATGGAACCTATGAATTTCTTTGCCGATGTCACTGAGGAAAGAGCACTTTTGGTGGGGCCTATTCAAACCCCTGAAATCATGGAAAAAAGTGTTTCAAAACGCCTGGGTATGCCCTTAGAAAAAATTGACATCCAAATGACCCGTATGGGAGGAGGTTTTGGAAGACGCCTTTATGGGCACTTTCTGACAGAAGCAGCCGTTATT
>JAYNHN010000242.1:0-2315 GCA_038108035.1 Flavobacteriaceae bacterium | reverse complement strand
AAAATAAATTTCCAAAAAGTACATATTGATTAGTTTTAAAAAGGGTTGATTTAATGCGTATACGTTTATGGAAAATTTAACAAATGATAAAGTTTTGTGTTTTAAACAGTAGTTGAAAGCATCAATAATTTGAGTCCCTTGTTTTTATAATAAAAGACTTTTTAATGTCCGTTTTGATATGTCAAAATTGAATTTGATCTTATTTTCCATTTTCATCAAGTCTATACTTTTGCAGAGTCAAATTCAAATATCCACTATTTATGGACAAGTGATTGATAAAGCAAGTCAATTGCCCATCAAGAATGCACACTTTACTTTTGACAGCAATAGAGGGTTTATTTCAGATCAAAAAGGAAAATTTAAACTTAGAATTAACGCAGATTCAGTTTTAGTCAAGGTCTCTTGTATAGGCTATAAAACTGAAAAATTACGTCTTTACAAGAATCAACCTAACAGGATTCTGCTGAAACCTAGTGTTTTTGAGATGAAAGAAGTGGTTTTAGTTAGTGAAAATTCAGCGAAAGAATTGGTCGTTGAAATGATTGAAAATATACCTAAGAATTATCCAACTACTCCTGAGCAGATTGTGGGAGTTACTCATGAAGAAGTCTATATGGATTCTCTTTATTCAAAACTGAGCTATAAGGCGCGTGTTCAGGTTCTAGCTGATAAATTCTCGTATTCCCAAAGAAATAAATTTGGTAACATTCAGGTTTTAGACCAACAGACTGATTGGGATCTTTCCATTACACCGGATGTTCGTTTTTATGCTGGGGTTCACAATGTACATCGCTTTGATTTTGTGATGAATAAAAAGGGGGTTATAGATATTAAAAACATTGATGATTATACATTTAAGGCGGTAGACACCCTTTTATTTGATGATAAGAACGTGGTGGTAATTGATTTTGAGAATAAAAAGTTTTTGGGGTCGCTTTATATTTTGGAGGATTCTAAAGCTTTGATTCGTATGGAACAGGAGAAAAAAAAATTTGCGAAGGAAGGGTTCCCATTTTTAAAGTTTTATAATCGGATCGGTCATAAGGTCAGGGTTGATTATACTTTATTTCCAGATGATAAATGGCGATTGAAATTTATCCAATATAAGACCCAATTCAAGAACAAAACGAAACAAGATCAAATCTTTTTAAAAAACACTTTTTCAATTATTGAACACCAACCCATGCTCAAAAAAATTAAAGTAGAAAACCGGTTTTTATATCATGATGTTTTGTTTGATCATATTGTAAAAAAGGATTCGATAAATTTAAAAGAGTTCGAACTTGAAAATAAAATAAAATTTTCTCTGATAGCCAGTAAAATAGAAACAATTGTTGGATTGGGTGTTATTCCTTATAAAAGTCATCCCTATTCCTTTTTATCTTATATCCATCAAGATCAACTCATCTCAAATACAGCTGAGGAAAATTTTGTTGAAGTACTTTATTTTAGCTATTCCTATCCTTTAAATCATTTCATTCGTTTTTTTTATTCGAATACAGCTTCTATAAAATCGAACTTGTACTATCAAAATTCAGTTGGGATGTCTACTGACCTTGAATTATCAAAAAGGGGATTATGGAACTACGGGTTGAATTGTTCATTGGGTAAAAGAAGTATTCTTCAATTATCCTATGAAGAAAAATTTGAAGACCTATTCAATCTGGGAGGTAAAAAATTTGACAGCAATCATCTGGCTTACTTTGGAACGCAAAAAGAATGGTTTTATAATATGGGAATGCATTTAAAATATCGGTTAACAGGGCGTCTTGCTTTAAGTATAGGAGGGAGCTATTTTATTCCAATATCTACTACAACCGGCTTAACTGTTGTTGAAAAAGGTGAGTTTTGGCCTTGGAATCGAAAAAAACGTTTTTTAAAAGGACAAATCAATAGTGAAGTACATAAAATTTTCGATTCAAGTTTTCTTTTTCAATTGGGTTTAAAATTGAAATTTTAATGGGTTGGTCTCTTTTAAAATAAAACAACACGAAAGTACGGATTTTGGATCGACTTGTTTGGCCTCTATCGCAGCTTAAAAAACCATTAGTGAAACGATACCCTAACCCTCTATGGAGTATTTTTTCTAAAAAATCACTTCCCTGCCAACTTTTGGCAGTGAGCGATTTTACCTTTGTAGTATAACGATCCAAAAAAGTGCACATTGGACCGTTTAAAAAATGTTTAACTTAAATCTTATATTATGAAAAATGTATGTTTAGAAAATTATGGGGTTTCAAAATTGGAAACTCATAAAATGGAATCTGTTAACGGAGGAAACCCCTATGTTGTTGGAGTGATTGCTGGTTGGATAG
>JAYNHN010000241.1:0-2323 GCA_038108035.1 Flavobacteriaceae bacterium | reverse complement strand
GTATATGTAATGGTAAAAGATTTTTTGGAGGAGAAAGGACTGTATCAGGCTCATAAAAAGATTTTTTTAATAAGTCAATTGGTCTTTTGTGTTTACACTTCTTTTAACGACTATTTTTCATTACCCATTAGGGAACGGAGTCCTGAATTAAAGAGTTTTATGAACGAGATGCGAAACAGTGATTGGTTAAAAAAAGAAAATCTGTTAATGATACGAAATGTTGGTTTGTCCCTTGACAGAAAGAGGGAAGGACACCTTCGTAGGTTTTATCTGGCGACTTATGCGGGCTTATCGGGTATAAAAAAGCGGTATGGGTTCTATTCACGCATGATGTATTTTTTGATTCGATTTCATCGTTTAAGACAATAAAAATGTTTACAAAATCCCTGAATAACTTTATCCTACTTTTAATACTGGCTTTTCTTACTCTATTGCTCAGCGAGGTGGCTACCTTTTTTTTGGATTTAAACCGCTTGCTTTACAAAAACTTATCCGAACAATTGACTCTCAAGCAAATTGAAGCGTATTTTGCTACCCAATCCCGTTGGCAGTGGCTTCAATATGTTTTATTGCCGGTTGTCTTATATTTAAAATCAACGGTTTTGGCATGGATTTTAGCCATAGGAGGATTTTTTTACGGTTTAGAACTTTCGCATAAAAACTATTGGAAGATCGTATTACAAGCAGAGTTTATTTTCTTAGTATCGGTACTGGTTAAGATTTTGTGGTTTGTAATTATTCAGCCAGAGTTTAGTCTGGAAGAAGTCCAACAATTTGTTCCTTTTTCCTTGCAAAGTATTTTGGACACCACTACGATACCTTCATGGGCGTTGTATCCGTTGCAACTGCTTAATGTTTTTGAAGGACTCTATTGGGTGCTTTTGGCGGTATTATTAAATCAAGCCTCGGGTTCCAAAAAAGGGGCTTTAATCGTGGTAAGCAGTTACGGTCCGGCACTGTTTATTTGGATCATTTTTATCATGTTTTTAACCTTAAATCTAAGCTAATGAAACGTAAACTAGCCTATGCATTAATTACTGCGTTTATCCTTATTAATGTTTTTGTTATTTATCATTTTATCAATCGCTATCAAGAGAAAGAAACCACAGCAACACTCATTGAAACCCTGTCTTATTTTACTTTATCTAGTACAATAGGAGAAGAGTTTACCCACAAAGAGTTACAAAAGGACAGATGGATTGTTTTTGTGTTTTTTAATTCGGAATGCCACTATTGCCAATCCGAGGCGGAACAACTAAAAGATTTAAAAGCTACTTTAAAAGACATCCAATTTGTTTGGATTTCTTCTGAAAGCGTTGAAACAATTGCCTCTTTTCAAAAAGAATATCATTTGGAAGAGCTCGACTTTCTCTTCGATGCTCAAGATCAGTTGGCACAGGAATGGGGAATCAGTGCAACCCCTCAGTTTTTAATCTACAGACCAGACGGTACACTCTTTAAAAATCATAAAGGAGCCCTTCGAATGGACACTCTAATTTCCCAAATCCATGATACCCAAACACCTTAACAATACACTAGTTCGCCAACACGATGCTTCGGACTGCGGAGTGGCTTGTTTGCTTTCTATTATACAATTTCACAACGGGACTAACTCTTTGGAAAACCTAAGAAGACTTTCCGGGACAGACAAGACGGGAACTACTTTGCTGGGCTTATACCAATGTGCAAAAGAAGTGGGTTTTGATGCTCAAGGAGCAGAGGGAAATCTGGAAGAATTGCAAAAACAAAAAGATACGGTCATTTTGCATGTCGAAATTCCGGAGCAAATGCAACATTATGTAGTGTACTATGGCAAACAAGCAGAGCAATTTATGATAGGAGATCCGGCGGAGGGAGTTCGTTTGGTTGAGAAAAAAGAGTTGGAAACCCTTTGGAAATCTAAAAAATGTTTGCTGTTAAAACCCAATGAACAGTTTGTTTATCAAAGTCAAAATAAGTCAGAAAAAAGAAAGTGGTTTTTAAATCTCATTCGCCCAGACAGTCAGCTTCTAAAGTTTAGTGTTTTTATAGGAATTGTAGTCGCAGTGTTGTCCATGGCACTCTCTGTCTTTTCCCAAAAATTGATTGATGATATTTTGCCTTCTAAAGAGGTAACCCAACTCATAGGGGGGATTGGATTATTGGGTTTGATCCTTTTGGTTCGGGTGGGACTCTCCGGTTTACGGGAATATTTTTTAGTCTTTCAGACCCGTGCTTTTAATGTTCGGATCATTGATCGGTTTTATACAGCCTTGCTGTACCTACCTCAATCTTTTTTTGATACCCGAAAAATCGGAGAATTGGTTGCCCGACTCAACGACAC
>JAYNHN010000240.1:0-2329 GCA_038108035.1 Flavobacteriaceae bacterium | reverse complement strand
TACCGGAGGAGGTCAACAGATGAACGTTTTGTTGCATAATGGAATAGGCTGCTTTTAGACTGCTGTTTGGACCTAGAGAAAACTTGACCAATCCACGAGGCTCCAACGAGGGGTATGCTTTTTGGTTGATCACAAAATGGTTGTAGCGCAAACCCAAATTGGCAGAAAAGCCTTTTCCCAAGCTGATTTCATTTTCCAAATAGCCTCCTTGTTCCCATGCACGATAATCCGGACTGCCGCTTGTTTGTGCTTCATCCACCTCTCCATTTATTTTTTGATTAAAGCGACTGATTCCGGGTGTAAAGGTGTGGTCAATATGTTGCCCACCAAATGCCAACTTAAATTGAGAGGAAACAAAATATTCAAAATCCATTTTGACCGAAAAATCTTTGATTCCTGAAAAAAATTCATCGACACTTTCAATTGAATCATCTACTTCAGTACCTTTTGCTTTAGATTGGGTTTTGTAACGATATCGGGTATAGGAAAGGGTTGTGTTGAGAAACAGTTTGTTGCCAAAAATCCGATTCCATCGAAGGGCTGCCAATTGATTTCCCCACTGGATTGAGTTTTTAAAAAAGTCCTCTCCCTTCAGTCTTAAGACCGAACGGTCATTTCCTAGAAAACTACTAAAATACAACTGATTTTTTTTGTTGATTTGATGGATGATTTTGGCATTGATATCGTGAAAGGTATAACCCACAGAAATACCGTCAAAGGCTATTTTGGTAAAGGGTCTTGTGATCAGATCGTATAAAAACCTTCGAGCAGAGAGTATATAGGAAGTAGTGTCTTTTTTGATGGGTCCTTCTATTGCAATTTTAGAGGCGACAATTCCGATCAAACCACTTCCTTTAAACGCCTTCCGATTGCCTTCTTTCATTCGAATATCGACTATGGAAGACAGCCTTCCTCCGTATCGTGCCGGGAACCCTCCCTTGGTTAACTTCACACTTTTGATGGCATCTACATTAAAGGTAGAGACAAAACCGCCCAAATGATTGACATAATAAAGGGGAACGTCATCGAGAAGCATCAGGTTTTGGTCAGGACTTCCCCCTCTGACATACAAACCGCTCGTTCCTTCATTGCCTGATTGAACTCCTGGCAATAATTGTAAGGCTTTTAAAAGATCGACCTCACCTCCAAGAGCCGGGAGTTTTTCTATTTGTTGAGTTTGAATGCTATTGACCCCGATCTCGATTCGTTCGTTAATGGTTTTTACCTTTTGGGCAGTAAGCTCTACTTCTTCCAAGGTCCACTCCGCAGGTTGAAGGTCAAAATCAACAGATTGATCGGTTTTTTCGGTTAAAGTATAGGTTTGACTTTTATATCCTAAAAAAGAAAGTACGAGTTGAAGGCTGTCCTTTTGGGAGACATCCAAACTGTAGAATCCGTAGTTGTTGGAAGTCGTTCCCTTGTTGGTCGTTTGTTCGTAAATGGTAGCACCGCCCAGTTGTTCTCCCGTTTGGGCATCGCGAATCACTCCGCTCAAGTTGATTTTTTGAGCACAAAGGGGTTCAAGGGCCATCAATAAAAGGAAAAGAAACCGATAATTTTGAATTGAGGGCATCGTTTTGGGGTTTAATTACTTATTTGTAAGGTGTCAATGACTTCGGAATAGCCGGCAAAAATACCGTAACCATTTTGAATGTTTCCATTTAAACGGATCGCTTCTCCCGTTCCGTCCCAGATATCGTAAAAACCACCTTCAATGTGGTGGCGAAGTTGTTTTTTAAAGTTAAAATACGATTTGCTTACATTTCTTATTTTCGCAATTAGATAAATACGGTTATTGGGATTAAAAAATGAGTAACTAAAAGGTCTAAAATTTATTTTAAACAAGTGGCGATTTTCTATAAATTCTTGATCGCTGAACAACAAATTTTTTTCGGAGAAATCCAAATTACTCTCTTGAAGAAGTATTCGATCATTTTTTACAGGATCAAAATATAATTCAGATTGATCGAAATAGGGAAATGAATCACTTTCTTTGATTAGATAAAGAAGTAATTCATAAAAATTTTCTTGATGCGGATCGTCCTGAATTTCAATAGAAATTTGTGAAAAAAAACGACCTTCTCCACCAAAGTATAATGAGTCCACAAAGTGAATGTTTGAAAACTCAGGCAGTTCAGGCAGAATGTCTTCTGCTGTTATATCAGTCTGAAAATCGGGGTGTTGGATTTGTATTTTATAGAGTGTTAAAGGTTTGGGTTTGTATTTTGATAAATAGGTACTGTCTTTTGGAATTAGGGTGTCTAGGATCTGGTTGTTTTCAAAAAGATAAACAGTTTCCAGATATTATCCAAACCTATATATTTCCAGG
>JAYNHN010000239.1:1941-2341 GCA_038108035.1 Flavobacteriaceae bacterium | reverse complement strand
AAACCGGGAGTATGGAACTGGTTTGGTTTAGAGGATATCAATGGTTACGAGAGAGCTTGAGAATCAATCAAAACTATGTTATTTTTGGTCGTCTCAATTGGTTTAAAAATACGGTTAGTATGCCTCATCCTGAAATGGAATTGGAACGTGATTTTGAACAAGGGGTCAAAGCCTCTTTTTATCCTATTTATCCCTCTACAGAAAAGCTGGTTAAAAAAGGAATTTCTCAAAGAGTTATTCAAAAGCTCGTTGCCCACTTGATTCAGTCCCACAGTGATCATTTTTCTGAAACCCTTCCCTTTTATTTATTGGATCACTTCAAGTTAATTTCCAAAAAACAAGCCCTGATACAGGTGCACTATCCCACTCATCAAAACATATTGTCCAAAGCACAGGCTCG
>JAYNHN010000239.1:0-1931 GCA_038108035.1 Flavobacteriaceae bacterium | reverse complement strand
TTTGAAGAGCTTTTTTACATGCAGATGCAACTAATATTAAAAAATTTACAGCGAAAGCAAAAAATTAAAGGGCATTCGTTTGAGCAGGTAGGAAAAACGTTCCATACTTTTTTTAGAGAACACCTACCATTTTCTTTGACCGAGGCTCAAAAAAGGGTCGTGAAAGAAATACGAATGGATTTAGGTTCCGGAAGGCAGATGAATCGTTTGTTGCAAGGAGATGTAGGTTCTGGGAAGACCATAGTTGCCTTACTTTCAATGCTCATCGCCATTGATAATGATTTTCAGGCTACTTTGGTTGCCCCCACAGAAATTTTGGCACAGCAACATTATCAATCGTTGGTAGAATTACTTAGTAGAACTCAAGTAACGTGTGAATTACTCACTGGGAGTTCCACCAAAAAACAACGCAAAATGATTCACCAAGCTCTTGAAAAGGGTTCTCTTCATATTCTGGTTGGTACCCATGCTGTTTTTGAAGATAAAGTTCAATTTCATCAATTAGGTCTTGCAATCATTGATGAACAGCACCGCTTTGGAGTGGCTCAACGAGCCAAATTGTGGCAAAAAAACGAAATTCCTCCTCATGTACTGGTCATGACTGCCACCCCTATTCCTAGAACGTTGGCTATGAGTATCTACGGAGATTTGGATATCTCAATTATAGACACATTACCGCCCGGAAGAAAACCCATCAAAACCGTTCATCGTTTTGATAGCAATCGATTAAAAGTTTTTGGTTTTATCAAAGAACAAATCCAGTTGGGTCGTCAAGTGTATATTGTATATCCTTTGATCCAAGAATCTGAAAAATTAGATTACAAAGATTTAATGGATGGTTATGAAAGTATTGCTCGAAGCTTCCCCCCTCCAAATTATCAAATAAGTATTGTTCATGGAAAAATGAAATCTGAAGATAAAGCCTATGAAATGGAGCGTTTTGCTCAGGGGAAGACCCAAATAATGGTCGCGACTACGGTTATTGAAGTGGGTGTTAATGTTCCCAACGCCTCTGTAATGATTATTGAGAGCGCAGAACGTTTTGGATTGTCTCAATTACATCAATTGAGAGGTCGTGTTGGAAGAGGTTCGGATCAGAGTTATTGTATTTTAATGAGTGGTTTCAAACTCTCCGAGGAAGGCAAAACTCGATTAAAAACAATGGTTCGTACTCAAGATGGTTTTGAAATTGCAGAAGTAGATTTACGATTGAGAGGTCCGGGTAATCTGATGGGAACTCAACAAAGTGGTGTTTTGGAACTCAAGATAGCAGATGTCATCAAGGATTCTACCCTACTCAAAGCAGCACGAGATACGGCCAAGCAAATATTAATAAAAGATCCTGAATTAAAACAAACTGATCATCAGACTGTTAAGCGTACTTTATCCGCTTTACAATTGGATTCTAATATTTGGAATTTTATCAGTTAGAAGTCGAAGCAGAGATTCTTATATTTGTGTCATTAATTTGAAAAAATTCATTTCTTGAAAATATCTCATAACTGGCTTCAACAGTTTTTAAAAATCGACCGGACCATAGAAGAAATTTCAACCTTACTAACAGATCTGGGCCTGGAAGTGGAAGGAACCGAATCCTATGAAAGTATCAAAGGAGGACTTAGAGGGGTTGTTGTAGGTGAAGTTCTTCAATGCGAACAACACCCCAATGCAGATCGTTTAAAAGCGACACAAGTTGATCTTGGAAATGATGTTATCTTACCCATTGTTTGCGGAGCACCCAATGTAGCAAAAGGACAAAAAGTATTAGTTGCCACTGTAGGAACGGTACTTTCAATGCATGATGGAAAAGAATTAAAAATCAATAAAAGTAAAATCCGAGGTGTAGTCAGTATGGGAATGATTTGTGCAGAGGATGAATTGGGACTAGGAGACAATCATGACGGTATTTTAGTATTGGATGACGCAACAGT
>JAYNHN010000238.1:0-2386 GCA_038108035.1 Flavobacteriaceae bacterium | reverse complement strand
TTGAAACCAATCAACAACTAGTTTTTCAATACTTATGGCAGGGAGAACGATGGACTTTAAAAAGTAAATCCTATGGTTTGTACCGAAAAAATCTACAAGAAGTAGGGTATTATTTTGCGGACGGTTTGGGGGGTGATGAGGCCTTGTTTATTCAAGAAATCATACAAGGGATGAATCATAAACATTTTGGAGTGGAAGCCAGTTTTTCGTATGCAATTCTTCCTGAATTTCGTATGGAGGGAGTCATGACATGGGGAGACTTTCGATATGCCAATCATCCTCAAGTATACTTGGGTGCCGTACCCAAACAATGCATTTGGAATGGGACCGAGGCCTAGTCTCTTTAGGGAGATCGCTATTAAAAAACTACGCACTCGCTGGGGGTCCCCAACGTGCCTATTCACTTTCTATTCACTATGAAGACCCCAGTTTTTGGAGACTTTCTGTTTATGGAAATTATTTTTCCCATGCGTATTTAGATCCCAACCCTTTATTACGTACCGCCAACTTTTATTCAGATCGAGATGGATTGCCCTTTGCCGATTACAAACTGGAGGTTACTCAAAAATTGCTAGAGCAAGAACGCTTTCCAAGTTATTTTTTGCTGAATGCAACAGCCGGAAAGTCTTGGCGTATTGGTTCCGCTTATACCGGATTTTTTGTCAGCATTCAAAATCTTTTGGATTCAGAATACATTACGGGTGGTTTTGAACAAGGGAGAAATGCCAATTATCGCAGTCTTCGAAAAGATGCGCAGCGTGAATTTTCTCTTTTTGCTCCCAAATATTGGTGGGGAAGGGGGACGACTTATTTTACCAGCTTTTATTATCGTTTTTAGTTATGAAAAATTATGTATCAAAACGGTTTCATCGGTCAACAGGGTGGATTTCATCCTATCTTTTGACATTAATGTTTTTTATAGAGTGTTCTTTGCCCACAGAATACCCGGTTCCGAAATCAATCGCATTGGAGCTTCCAAAAGAAAACACCTCCATTCAATCGGTTTGGGAGCGAGTACAACAAAGCGAATCGGGATTTATTCGATATGAGGAAGAGGAAAACGAGCTGTGGCTCACAGGCTATGTTAGCAGTTCGGATGCGATGGGGAATTTTTACAAAGAAGTGTATATTCAAGATCACTACCAAAACCCCAAAAGAGGACTCCGACTTTTGTTGGATCAAACCGCTCTACATAATTTTATTCCAGTTGGGATGAAGGTTTGGGTTCGGTTAAACGGATTGGGAGCCGATACGCATCAGGGAGTTTTGAGTTTGGGGGGGTATCAGGCTGATGGTGTGGCACCAATTCCCCGTCCCTTAATTGAAGAGCATTTGTTTAGAAGTGAGGAAATACATGAGCTTACACCATTGGTTCTTTCCATTGCAAAATTAAGTGAGGATTGGAACGGTTTGTGGGTTGAAATTCAAGGAGTTCAATTTGCTCAGAGCGAACTAGGTAAAAGTTTTTCGGCAGAGGCATTTGATACTTTTGATGGTGAGCGGTGGTTGGTTTCCTGTGAAGATTTTCGTTCCCTGATTGTGAGCTCCAGCTCATTTTCTAAATTCAAATCCGTATTAGTGAATCCTGGATCGGGAACTCTTTCAGGTATTCTAACTCGTGATTATTACAACGAGAACTACATTTTAAAGATCAATCAACCCGATGCGATCCAATTTGAAAATCCCCGATGCGATCCATTTTTTGAGCAGAGTTGGGAAAACCAGCTTTTAGGTCGTTTTGAAGAAACCGATTGGATCAATTGGATTGAAAAAGGAACTCAGTATTGGGAGGTGTATGAAGATGAATATTCGTTGGGACAATCCCTACGAATCGGGTCGTATCGTTCTAAAGATTCAAAGACGATCAGTTGGTTGGTCACGCCACCTATCAATACTACTGACTTGAATGCCCCTTATTTTAGTTTCCGAACTTCAACCGCTTTTGCGGACAGTAGTAAACTGGAAGTGTTTTATTCGATCAACTTTAACGGGAATCCCAATGAGATCAAAAAAGCCGATTGGATCGCTTTGGATGCCCAAATTGCTTCCAAAGAAGACAACGAATCTTTATGGATCGATTCCGGAAATATCCCTATTGCAGAAGCTTTTCAATCTCTTTATTTTGCTTTCCGCTACACGGGAAGTGGTAAAACCAGTCATGACGGAACGTTTGAATTGGATGATCTCCGGGTTTTTGAGCTAAGATAAAATCACGTCAAAAAGGGATTAAATGTTAAAATTCCAATAAAATTTCATTTTTTTAAGGAAAACCCTTAATTTTTGTCTCAACTCAAATCGATCTACTTATGTCTCCCGGTAATGTTATAAATTTGTAGAAAAACCAAGATCAAAATTATAACGAACTGATAATCATTATTTAATTTCG
>JAYNHN010000237.1:0-2388 GCA_038108035.1 Flavobacteriaceae bacterium | reverse complement strand
TGGAAAAATAGAACCTACCACACTCCCGGTACTCGCTATGAATACAATGATGTTCGGGTGAATTTATTAGCCTATTCGCTTCTACAAGTATGGCGCAAACCCCTTCCTCAAATCTTAAAACAATACATCATGGATCCAATCGGTGCGAGTCCCACCTGGCGTTGGTTTGGATATAAAAACTCTTGGGTGGAAGTGGACGGTCATCGAGTCCAATCCGTTTCGGGGGGAGGCCATTCCGGTGGGGGACTCTTTATCAATACAGAAGACCACGCCCGATTTGGATTGCTTTTTCAAAATCAAGGAAATTGGAACGGTCAACAACTGATCAGCAAGGCATGGATAAAAAACGCTACGCAGTCTTCTCCCGCTCAAGTGAATTATGGCTATATGTGGTGGTTAAATAAAAAAGGAACCAACCGCTATTGGGAAGAGGTTCCTGAAAATGTGTACTATGCCTCAGGATTTGGAGGAAATTTTATTATAATCGTACCCGATCAAGAGATGGTCATCGTTGTGCGTTGGCTCGAACCCAGTCAAATAGGAACTTTTGTTAAAAACGTATTGGATGCACTCCCCTAAAGCTTTAATTTTTGATATGGACGGAACGCTTGTAGATAATATGTCGTATCACAAGCAATCGTGGATCGATTTGTTTGAATTTCATCAACTTAACTTAGACTATGCTACGTTTGACCAAAAATACCACAAAGGGTCTTTGGTTGAGATCATGGCACGACTGTTTCCCCATATTTCCGATCGGGACGAACTCTTTCGGATTGGCAGTTATAAAGAGGAATTGTATCGAGAATTGTACCGCCCACACGTTCAGGCTATTGGAGGACTCCATGACTTTTTGGATCAGCAAAAAGAACGAAAAATACCCATGGGGGTAGCTACCATGGGAGATCAACATAATATTGATTTTATTTTTGAGACCCTGAGTTTGGAAATGTATTTTCACTCCACCACGGGTGGACATCAAGTAGAACACGGAAAGCCACATCCAGAAATTTTTTTAACTGCCGCTCAAAAATTGGAGATGGATCCACAAGATTGCTTAGTTTTTGAAGACACTCGATCGGGAATTTTATCTGCTCAAGCGGCTGGAATGCAAGTGGTGGGTGTCAGTACGAGTTTTGATCCAAAAACGCTTTTAGAATTGGGCTGTGTACAGGCTATTGATAATTTTAATGAAATGGATTCTTTTTTGTTGTAGTTTTAAGGAAAACCCAAACATCCCGATTCATGCCTACCTCTTTTAATTTCCGATCCTTACACCTGATCCCAATTGCTTTAATAACCAGTTGGACTACTTATTTGTTTCACGAAATTTTTCATTGGATTGCCATTCTTGTTGTTGGGTGTCTTGGGTATATGGTTTTAATACAAAGCCCAAAAAACAACGATTTGCCCAGAGAACGCTTCTTTCTTTTTGGTATTGATCTGTATCTTTTTGTTTAGTCTTGCAAGAATATAAAGGGCAAACAAGTTAACCCCCTATTTTGGGAAAAATTTTATAATTTAGCTCTAAAGCAATCCAAATCGTAAAACCGTGATGAGAACATCAAAACCTACCTTCCTGCCAATTTATAAAAATCAAGTTCACGGATTGACCCTTTCGCTAAAAGCGTAGAGGTTCCCTTTCGATTCGCTTTAGAAGTTCGTTTTCGTTTTTTACTCAGTTACAGAAAATATTTTGAAAATACTTAAAACCCCATAAGCATAATTATAAAAGGTCAATATTCTGAAAACAGTAATTTAAAATAAATAATAACGAATAATAGAAATAAACGCAACCATACGGATATATACAAGTTAGCCACAAGCAAAACCGAATATTATGAAAAAAATATTGATGATTTTAATTGGAATTTTAATTATGTCTTGTAACCAAACAAAAAAGGAAAAACAAAAGGAGGAGATAAAATCTGAAACTATGAATGAAAAATCAGTGGATTTTGACTGGTTACTAGGAAAATGGAAAAGACTAAACGAAGTAGAAGGAAAAGAGACTTTTGAAAACTGGTATAAAATTAATGAAATAGAGTATTCTGGAATTGGTTTCACAATACAAAATGCAGATACAATAAAGCAAGAAAAAATTAGATTAACTAAAACAAATGAAAAGTGGAATTTAACAGTAAAAGTTCCTGAAGAGCCTGAGTCAATTACCTTTAAAGGAATCTGTCATAATGAAACCGAATTTACTTGTGTAAATAATGATATTGACTTTCCTAATAAAATTAAATATTGGAAAAATGGTGACCGAATAAACGCGATGGTTTCTGGAGGAGAAATGAATATACCATTTGAGTTTGAGAAACTGAATAAATAAAGCAAGCAACAATGTATCATCGCAATTACAACGGATTCGACTACTTCCGTATC
>JAYNHN010000236.1:363-2438 GCA_038108035.1 Flavobacteriaceae bacterium | reverse complement strand
ACAAAAAAATAAATATTCTCGATACTCCAGGTCACAAAGACTTTGCAGAGGATACCTTTAGAACCTTGACAGCAGTAGACAGTGTGATTGTTGTAATCGACGTAGCGAAAGGAGTAGAGGAACAAACAGAAAAACTCGTTGAAGTCTGTCGGATGCGTAACATCCCGATCATCGTTTTTATCAATAAACTGGATCGAGAAGGAAAAGACGCTTTTGATCTTTTGGATGAAGTAGAACAAAAATTAGGTCTGCTAGTGACCCCTCTTTCCCTGCCAATTGGGATGGGCTTTGATTTCAAAGGAATCTACAATATTTGGGAACAAAATGTCCAGCTCTTTGAAGACGACCAAAAACAAATTATAGGGCAGAAAAGAGAATTTTCTTCACTAGAAGATGCTGAGTTGGAAAAAGCAATTGGTTCGCAAAGTCTCGCTACCTTAAAAGAAGAATTGGAACTCATCAAAGGAGTTTACCCCCCTTTTGATCAAAAGCAGTATTTAGAAGGTAACTTACAACCCGTTTTATTTGGTTCGGCATTAAATAATTTTGGGGTGCAAGAACTACTTAATTGCTTTACCGAAATTGCACCTGAACCGCTACCTAAAAACTCTGAAGAACGGATCGTGGAACCAAAAGAAAAAAAATTTAGCGGTTTCGTCTTTAAAATTCATGCCAACATGGATCCTAACCATAGAAATCGTTTGGCTTTTATTAAAATTGTCTCCGGTACTTTTGAACGCAATACTCCCTATCTTCATGTTCGGTTGAATAAAAAATTAAAATTTTCCTCTCCGAATGCGTTCTTT
The DNA here is from genome assembly GCA_038108035.1 of Flavobacteriaceae bacterium. Taxonomy (GTDB): domain Bacteria; phylum Bacteroidota; class Bacteroidia; order Flavobacteriales; family Flavobacteriaceae; genus MS024-2A. The sequence goes on along the minus strand of JAYNHN010000236.1, from coordinate 1,632 downwards.
GCTGAAAAGAAGCAAATTGTTGACGTCTCCTATCCCGGAGACATCGTTGGACTCCATGATTCGGGTAATTTTAAGATTGGGGATACACTGACCAGTGGAGAGCAACTCCAGTTTAAAGGAATTCCCAGTTTTTCACCGGAGTATTTCCGATATATCAACAACCAAGACCCTCTCAAAGCAAAACAACTAGCCAAAGGAATCGATCAATTGATGGACGAAGGAGTGGCTCAACTTTTTACTTTAGACCTTAACGGACGAAAAGTAATTGGTACGGTGGGTGCTCTTCAATTTGAAGTCATTCAATATCGTTTGCTTCATGAATACGGAGCGCAGTGTTCTTTTGAAAATCTAAATGTTTATAAAGCCTGTTGGGTAGAAGCAGATCAGGAGAGTACTGATTTTAAAGAATTTTGTAGAATCAAACAAAAGTTTTTAGCTAAGGATAAGTCCGGACAACTGGTTTTTTTAGCCGATTCTGCTTTTTCCCTTCAAATGACTCAAGACAAATACAAAGACGTCCTTTTTCATTCTACTTCTGAGTTTTGATAAAAAAATTGAGATTGCTTTTTTAATTTGAAACTTTCGTTTTAATTCGATTGATCCATTTGTTTAATCCCAAATGACCTTTTTTAGGAAAATAAAACTATACTTCAAATTTAAAGAATCTGAATCCGTTTGATTTGTATTTCAGAATCCTGAAAAAGAAGTATCTAATGTTAAGAAAATGATTATTTCTACATTTTAATTTTTAATTCCAAAAACACAACGCATCAGATCAATAATATTTAATTATATTCGTTATAATTATATGATGGCTGTTGATGAACAATAAATCAAACGTTTTGAAAAATATCATATCAATACTATTTATTGTCATTTTAGCATTGCCTACTACACTTCAGTTTTTACACTTAAATGAAAACCACCAAAAAGAGATCGAATGCAACGATTCCTCTCTTCATTTTCACCAGTCTAACTGTGTTTGTGAGCTCTGTGATTTTCATTTGCTTTCATTGAACTATGACTTTATTCGTTTCTATGTCTCATTATCACCTCCGGTAAATAATCAGAAAAAAATAAAATTTGATCCGCAACAGTTTCATCACTTTACATTAACCAACACTCTACTGCGTGGTCCTCCCGTTTTGACATAAATATCAAGACCCCTAATTATTTTGTCAATCAAATAAGTCTGTATGCACCTTTTTGCTCTCGTGCTATTGCTTTTTTACAATAGTACTGTTTCACAAAACTGTAATTCTATGTTGT
>JAYNHN010000236.1:0-336 GCA_038108035.1 Flavobacteriaceae bacterium | reverse complement strand
CGGGTACGGTAGTCGACATGCATGATGGCACCATATTAGCAGGTGCTACGCTCATAATTGCTGGTATTGAACAAGAAGTTCAGACAGATTCCAAAGGCAAATTTACCTTTTCCAATTTGTGTGATCAAACTTATACTTTACAGGTATCGCATCCCTATTGTTTGACTAGTGGTTTTAAAATTAAAATCTCAGGAAATACCTCTAAAGTGTTTAAACTCGAACATCATATAGAAGAACTCAATGAGATCATAATCCAAGGGAAAAACAATACTGAACAATCTAAGACACTAAAGCAGATTCAAATGTCCAACGAGGTTTTGGAACGATATAGCAGTG
>JAYNHN010000235.1:0-2445 GCA_038108035.1 Flavobacteriaceae bacterium | reverse complement strand
GACTCCATTGCAGGTAATTGATTTCTTCGGGGCGGTGTGGATTGCGGAATTCAAAACTGGAACCCCACTCATTTATTTCAAGCCCCAAGTGTTTTGCATACCAAGTTTTGGTGCTTTCAGGATCTTCTGAAAAAAAGAAAATCCCCCCAATACCGGTTACTTTTGGAATAAGTTGTTTGGATCCTGTAGAATTCATCGGTTCAGATTTAGGTAATTTATACATTAAAAATAAGAAAATAAAAACAATATTTTTTAGCAGATGTTTTATCGTTTTGGTGCCGAAGAAAAAATAATTGATAGAGTTTTAGATCGGAGGAATTATTCTAAAGGGGTTAATACAATGTCTTTATAAATCACCTCATACTCGGGTCCGGATTGCGCTTAAAGGCAGATCCAACCTTTTGATGGGACTTTTCCTTTTTAAACAAATTTAGAAGTGGTTATACCATTGATTTTAATTTCGATATCCGAACCTTTTACTTTGACATACACTTTGTTCCATCCCTTGAGGTCAACAATTCCCTCAATGAGTTCCTTATTGACTACTTCGTAAATCATCACGGGAAATATATCCGGATTGGGATAACGAGATCGGTTGGGGCGGTTTTCATCAACCAAACTCCCCCAAAGCGGATACAAACCAAGTGTATCTTTGGGAGTGAAATTCGAAAACAGAGGGAGTGCGTTGGCTTGAATATAGCCTATGTCTGCTTGATAGCCCATTACCTCGTTGGAATTGGGTGCTCTTTTTGCTCTAAAACTGATTCCACCACTGTTTTTTAGGGAGGGTGTGTTGATTTTTGCTTAAAGGGTTAACTCAAAATCTCCGTACTTTGTATCCGTACATAGATAAGAGCTTTTGTCATAGGCTTGTTCAAGACTCCTACCCACTACTGCACGGTCTCTAACACTGAATCTTGATGTAGATCCTTCCCACCCTTGAAGGGTTTTCCCATCAAAAAGGTTGATTTCTTTTGTGGAATTACAAGAAAAAAAACAGATCGATCCAATTGAAATGCTTAAGTTTTTAAGGATCTTATTCAACGAATTTTATGCTAGATATACCAATTTACAAAAAAACGGGAGATTTAAGAGGGAGTATTAACCAATAGAATTAACGTACAGTGACCTTACAATTGTCTTAATGTTGACAGAAGTAGCTTATAATTCACCATTCCATTCTTTATAGAATTCATTGAGAAATTGCTCCAGAAATTGATGTCTATGTGCCGCCATGGACTTTCCTGTTTTAGTATTCATTCGGTCTTTTAGTAAAAGAAGTTTTTCATAGAAATGATTGAGTGTTGGTGCCGAATTATTCTTGTATTCCTCTTTGGTCATATCCAATTTGGGTGGGATCTCAGGATTATAGAGTGCTCGATTTTTATATCCTCCATAATTAAAAGCTCTAGCGATACCAATGGCACCCATTGCATCCAGTCGATCCGCATCTTGAATAACATCCAGTTCGGGAGATTTGAATTTTTGGGTAAGATTGCCTCCTTTAAAGGAAATATTTGAAATAATATTTTCAATATGGATGATGAGCGTCTCTTCAACCGCTAATGAACTTAAAAAGGCTCTTGCCTTACGTGGCCCCATTTTTTCGTCTCCATGGTGAAATTTGGAATCGGCGATATCGTGAAGCAATGCACCCATTTCAACTACAAATAGGTTGACATTTTCAGTTTTTGCAATTTGTTTAGAAAGCTTCCAAACACGATTGATATGCCACCAGTCATGACCTCCTTCGGTATCTTTTAAAACTTCTTTTACAAAAACAATTGTTTTTTCAATCACTATTTTTTGATCCGGAAAGGGTGAATGATTTTCATGTGTTTGCTTTGAATGGGAATCGTTGCCGGGTGTTTTCATAGTTGATTTCGTCAAGGGATCATTTGACCCAGTCCGATAATTTAATTGGAATTTATTCGTTTAAATATAAGATTGAATTTTTAGTTTATGAAAAAAATAGGATCAATACTTTTCTTTTCCATTTCGATTGCTTTTGGTCAAAAATCTGAACGTTCACAGATTGTGATACCGCCTAAACAGGTAGTTCAAATCAATTATCCATTTCTTAGCGGATATGATGTACAAGTGGAAAATCAATCTAAGTTTGAGGTGAGTGTTTCCTCTCGCGATCGTAAAACAGATTCTATTTATAAAGAATTTCGTCTGAAAAAGAAAGGTAGTCAGCGATTTTCAGTGGGTACAGGTGAGTTCCTCCAGTTTGAAAATCGATTTTTAACTCCAATTCTGGTTTCCTATTCCTTACTCATAGGAATTCCCGGAAAGAAAAGTATAACCCGATCGTTAACCCCTCAGCGTGCTTTTTATTTAGAAAATAATACAGAACAATTTATTCCTTTGCATATTCCCGGTGTGGGGGATTCCAAAATAAAGCCCTTTACCCGAAGTGGATTGAATTTGGCTAATGGTCAA
>JAYNHN010000234.1:0-2466 GCA_038108035.1 Flavobacteriaceae bacterium | reverse complement strand
GGCTATAATTTGTTTGTTTCCATATTTAAAAGCATCTCGAATTTGTTGAAAATGCAATTCGTTAACAAGGGGTTGATCCACAAGAGAAATTAAAAACCCTCCCCATTTTTGGGATTTTTGTGAAATTTGTTTGAGTCCATAAGCCAAAGAGTTTCCCATCCCCAATTCCCAGTCGTGACAAATGACGATCTCTACTGGATAGGATTCAATTATGGTATGGATGGCTTCACTGTATGCACCCAAAATTACGTATACCGGCTGATTGGACTTTAGGAGCGTAACGATTTGATGTTCAATCAAGGTGGAACGGTTCCAAGGGAGTAATTGTTTGGCACAACCCATCCGTTTAGATGTACCGGCAGCCAAAAGTATATGAGGAGTTTTATTCATGAATTCTCCCTTTTTTTTCTCGAAGTCTTATGGGTTCTTGATTGCGAATGACAGTTAAAATTTCAGCCAAAATGGATATTGATATTTCTTCGGCACTCTCCGCTCCAATATTGATCCCTGCAGGGCCATTCAATCGATCCAAAAATTCAGGAGTCGTATCGGGTTGGTATTCCAAAAATTGGTCTATTAATCGTTCTCTTCGGTTTGCAGGTCCCAACAAACCAAAATAAGCCGGACGAACTTCAGACAATGCCATTAGGTACTGAACGTCTTTACTAAAACTATGTGTCATTAAAACGATCGCGGTCTGATGATCCATTTTACAGGTGTCCACTTCATCATAAAGTGGAGTAATCATTTGATGTGCCCCGGGAAAGAAATCCAAAGTCTTAGATTCATCCGGTGCTGCAACTATATGTACCTCCCATCCCATACCGCTGGCCGCCTTGCAAAGAGTTACCGCATCGTGCTCTGCTCCAAAAATATAGAGTTGAAAAACTGGAGAAAAACTTTGGTGAAAACAAGATTTATCTTTTGGATTCAATGTTGGATTCGAAAAAAATAAAATCCCATTGAAATTAAATCGAGTACCAAATTCTGGGTTTTCACCAAGCTTTTTATTGTAAAAGGATTCGCTTTGAAACTCCACTCTTTGAGACAAAACATCATTAAAAGCCTCAAGAAAAGGATCTGTCAAAATAAAGGGTTCTATTAAAATATAGATGATTCCTTCGCAACCCAATCGATAGCGACCGTCGTAAGTTATCACCTTGGGTATATTGTTTTTAAAAACTGATGCCGCTTGCTGTACAATTTCTTTTTCTACGCAACCTCCACTGACAGCGCCACACATCGCTCCCTGATCGTTGATCAACATCCGTACTCCGGGACGTCGATAGGACGAGCCCTCTAGCGCAACGACCGTAGCCAAAACCGTTAAATAGGTTTTATTCTGCCATTCTTGTGCCTTTAATACCCATTCCTTTATTTCGTGAGTCATATCCCTTTGTTTCTATTGTAAAGATATTATAAAATGATCATTCCTTTTTTGAAAAGCAATAGGGAATAAATTCCCATTTACTTTTTTAGACTTCCTCTTATTTCAAAAAGTAAGTTTGAAAAATGATTAGATGGAGTAAGACTGAATTTATTTAATAAAATAGTTGTTTTTTGTGTTTTTAATAATCATTGGGTAGTGTCAATTATTGATACATTTAGTGGAATTTAGAAAATAAAAACACATTTAAAATGACGAATGTTCTATAGTTACAAGCAGGGGTGTGTAGTGGAAACACTATGTCTTTACTAAATACTGAGGAACCCACAATGGTTGAATTGATAGCAGAGTTTGGATTGAACATTTTATGGCATCCAATAATTGGCTTTCAAATTGACGATCAAGTACAAGATCTTTTAAAAGATATCATCGACAAAAAAATTTAAATGGACATATTGGTTTTTGAAGGATCTATTACACAAGGTCCAAAAGGGACAGGATCAATGAATTTTTTTTGCTGATCGCTCGATGATCAATTGGATAGAAGAATTATCAAAAGTCGCAGCATTTATAGTAGCAATTGGAGATTGTACTGCTACATGGGGATGAATCCCAGAAGCATCCCCCAATCCAAGCGAATCCATAGGGATGCAATTCTCAAGGGAAATCAGGCGACAGCAGATCAAGTCATCGGACAAAAAAAATCACATCACGTGATTTAAATAATAAAAATCCCGTTTGGCCCTATTCCATAAGAATAAATAAACAGGGGAATTTAGCCATTACCGATACACAATATTTCAGAGTAATGATATGGAATCATAAAGACAAAGCTTTTAAGCATTAAGCAGATGTCATAATTTGGACACGAAGATTTTCAACAGTCAGGGCAAAACCAATTCCTTCTTCATCTCAAATCTAATACTCAGAATTGGGTGTATGATAGTTGCTTCTATAAAGAGGGTATACTAATTAACGACACCGGAAATAGTCGAATTTTACTTTTTGATCAAATCTCTTCCTTTAATAATTGGTTGGCAGATGCAGTGATCGGACGTCCTGATTTTCTGACGGGTAGT
>JAYNHN010000233.1:0-2501 GCA_038108035.1 Flavobacteriaceae bacterium | reverse complement strand
ATTAACACCTGAACCTCCCAAATCTCGAACCGTAGTAAAGCCAGCTGCTAAAGTACGATTCGCAATCTCGGCCGCATCAAAAGCTACATCCGCTTCATTAGCTTGAAATTTTTTTAAATATTGTACCGGATTGTATTCTCCTTCTATATGAACGTGCATATCTATAAAACCGGGATAAACAGTTTTCGATTTTAAATCTAATATTTTGATGTTGGAATCCACAGGGCTAGAGAAGCCCTTAGTCAGTGATTGTATTTTTTGATTTTCTATGACCAAAGTGTGAGGACCCAAAATTTTTGCATTTTTAGCATCAAAAAGTTGACCACAATGAATATAAGTCGTCTGGGAATGTAGACTCCAACTGATCAAAACACAAAATAATAATATTGATTTTTTCATCTTATGTATAGTTTTTGAAGTCTAATATAGAATTTTATTTAAAGTTATACGTACCTTGTTTATGTCCTTTTTAAAAAGGAAAGAATGTGCTCAGCAATAAAAGAAATTTGTTGAGGAGTTAATTCTGAATGCATCGGCAAGGAAATAACCTCTTTGACTAATTGATTGGTAACCGGAAAATCTGCTTCGTCAGTGTTTGGATTCAAATAGGCTTTTTGAGCATGTAGTGGAACCGGGTAATACACTCCGCAAGGAATGTCCTTCTCATTTAAATAACGAACCAGAGCATCTCGATCCGCATTAATAATTCGAAGGGTATATTGATGAAACACATGAGAATTGCATCCCGCATCACGAAAAGGAGTTATAATTTTAGGATGGTTCGATAAAAGAGAATCGTAGCGAATTGCTGCCTCTTTTCTTCGCTCATTATAAAAATCCAGGTACTTAAGTTTTACTTTTAAAACTGCCGCTTGAATGGAATCCAACCTTGAATTTACCCCCACAACGTCGTGATAATAGCGTTTGTACATTCCGTGATTGACAATTCCTCGAATAAAATGTGCTAGTTCATCATTATTTGTGAAAATAGCTCCTCCGTCCCCATAAGCCCCTAAATTCTTGGATGGAAAAAAGGAGGTGGCGGCAATATCGCCCAAGGTTCCAGTTTTGGCTTCTTTACCGTCTGAATGTTTATAGGTTGCGCCAATGCCTTGAGCATTGTCTTCGACAACAAATAAATTATGGGTCTGAGCCAATTCAATAATCGCATCCATCGGAGCGCACTGTCCAAAAAGATGCACCGGAATAATGGCTTTGGTCTTGGAAGTAATTGCTTTTTCAATAGCGATCGGATCAATATTAAATGTCTTCGGATCTACATCTACCAAAACCGGTGTTAGTTTTAACAGCGAGATTACCTCCACAGTTGCTGCGAAAGTGAAATCTGCAGTGATTACCTCATCGCCCGGCTCCAGTTGAAGTCCCATAAGTGCAATCTGCAAGGCATCCGTTCCGTTTCCACAAGGTATAACGTGCTTTACATTCAAATAATTCTCCAAATCCGATTGAAACGAGCGAACCATCGGGCCATTAATAAAAGACGTAGTCTCAAGGACTTGTTGAATAGATAAGTCCACCTCCTCTTGGATAAAATCCAATTGTCTTTTTAAATCCACCATTTGTATTTTTCTCATCTCAATCATTTTTACAAATTTAGCAAGTCCCCATCAAACGAGATCAGTAAATCGTTCCGGAATTAAAACAATTGCATTTCCTTTTAGAGGAGCGGGTTTATTCCATGCATACCATTTCCGTTTGGAATTGAGTTTCTTTCGAGCTTTTTCCCAGAAAGAATCTGCATCCTGAGCAGGGCAACTTTCCAAATTGTCATATAAATGAACCCTTCGATTCAGATGAGCACGCCAACCAGCCTGTACTACTTCCTTATCTCCTGATTTTTGAAGGGTTGTTGCCCGATCAACCAATCCGAAGTGGAATAAAAATAAGTTGGAATCAATTCTGTAATTTTGACCCTTTACACGATGAAATCCCGACCCCCATTGGAGCGGTTGTAATGCGACCACGGGTTTGGTATAACGATCGGATACCTGAGCATAAGATCGCTGGGTTAAAAAAGGTTTTTTTAAATCAATTTCTTTTTCAAGTTTTGGATGTTGACCAACATCTATACCCAATGCTGATAAAGAAGAATACGTATCAAAATCTTGAGTTAGGTACTCATGCAACGATTGATTTTTATTGGGGTCTACAATTAAAAATTCATCAATATCCATTGCTAAAACCACTGAATAACGACTAAAGAGAGATTGAGCAAATTGGGATACCATCCGAGCTCTAAAACGATCGCCTTGAACTCTTTTCATGGGTCTATGAACGATGGGTTTGCAATTAATTTTTTGGGCCTGTGTGGGAAGCGGCTGATCCAAACCATCTATAAACAAATAAAGATTTTTAAAGCCCAATTGCTTACCGTAATAAGAAATCCATTTGTCGGCAAAAAAGGAGTCATTACGAACCATAGAAATGACGGCAATCGATCGTTTTTTATTCATCGTTTAGTTGCAATAGAGACTGTAATC
>JAYNHN010000232.1:0-2545 GCA_038108035.1 Flavobacteriaceae bacterium | reverse complement strand
GTCATATAGACTATAGTCTTCAATATCTAATGGATATCACTAACAATCTTGGTATGGATGATCAAAACAAAAGCTTTAATCTGATGGGAGGAATTTATTATTCTAAAGAGAATCCCTATTATGAAGCGACAAGCTATTTTTCACCCTACATCCAGTTCAAATACAATTTGGGCAATTTATTTCAGTAAACTAAAAACGAGTTTAAAAAACAAAAGCGCAAGGGATTTCTTGCGCTTTTTATTAAACGTTCTTATTTCCTGTGATCAATCCGTGAAAAGAGGACGCCCCTTCATCAAAGCATGAACTTCTTTCGCTACATCAGCTAAAACTGATTCGTCGTCGTAGTTTGAGATGACACGATCAATTAAACCTACAATAATTTCCATTTCGGCTTCTTTCAAGCCTCGGGTGGTAATCGCTGCCGTTCCCACACGGATTCCGGAAGTGACAAAAGGAGATTTGTCATCAAAAGGCACCATGTTTTTATTAGCGGTGATTTCTGCTTTTACTAACGCGTGTTCTGCCGCTTTTCCGGTAATGTTTTTGTTGCGCAAGTCAATCAGCATCATATGATTGTCCGTTCCTTCTGAGATCAGGTAATAATCTCTTGCTACAAAAGCTTTAGCCATTGCTTGGGCGTTTTTTTGTACCTGCTGCATATAAGCTTTAAAAGAAGGTTGTAAGGCTTCTTCAAAAGCAATGGCTTTGGCGGCAATCACATGCATCAAAGGACCCCCTTGATTTCCAGGAAAAACGGCCATGTTGAGTAAATGCGACATTTTTTGCGGATTCCCATTTTTAAGGGTTAACCCAAATGGATTGTCAAAATCACTCCCCATTAAAATCAAACCGCCTCGAGGTCCCCTTAGCGTTTTATGTGTGGTCGTGGTTACCACATGACAATGAGGGAGGGGATCACTTAGCAAACACGTTGCGATCATCCCTGAGGGATGGGAAATATCTGCTAAAAGAAAAGCTCCAACGGTATCGGCAATTCTACGAAATGCTGCAAAATCAATGTCTCGAGAATAGGCAGAAGCTCCTGCAATGATCATTTTCGGTTGGACTTCTTTGGCAATCTCTAAAATGGTTTCATAATTCAATCGTCCGGTTTCTTTTTCCACACCGTAGAAATGAGCTTTGTAGAGCCGACCCGAGAAGTTAACAGGCGATCCGTGAGTTAAATGACCTCCATGGGATAAATCAAAACCTAAAATCGTATCACCCGGCTTTAGAAAGGCATGAAAAACAGCAGTATTTGCCTGAGAACCCGAATGGGGTTGCACATTGGCATATTCTGCGCCAAATAGAGCTTTAGCACGCTCAATAGCAAAGGTTTCAACTTCATCGACCACTTGACAACCACCATAATAGCGCTTACCGGGATAGCCTTCTGCATATTTATTAGTCAAAACCGAACCGGAAGCTTTCATTACATGTGGGCTGGTAAAATTTTCAGAAGCGATCAACTCAATACCATTGAGTTGGCGTTCCTCTTCTTTATTAATTAAATCAAAAATTACCTGACCTTGTCTCATATACAGTAGATTTAAGCTGCAAAATTAAGCATTTGCATCCGCTTTAAAACATATAAAAGTTAAAAATTACTTGAATTATTCAACAGTAATTAACACTAAATTTCTAAATTGAAATTAAATTTAATCTATTGAAAGTAGTAACCGCTTCACAGCTTCGAGCTGCCGAGGAATTTACGATCAAAAATGAACCAATCGCATCCATTGATCTCATGGAGCGCGCTGCTGAAACCTGTTGTCAATGGTTGCAAACTCGATACAACAAAGCGAACACTTTTTATATTTTTTGTGGGTCAGGAAATAACGGAGGAGACGGTTTAGCCTTGCAACGACTCCTCCAAAATAAAGGATATAATGCGTATAGTTTTGAAGTAGCGTTTATTCCCAATCCTTCAAAAGATTACTTAATCAATAAAAATCGGTTGTCCCCTTCTCCCACTATCATTTCAAACGAAAAAGACCTAAAAAAGATCCAATTTTTTGAGAATACAATTATTATTGATGCTCTTTTGGGATCGGGAGGAAATCGCAAGACCATGGGATTGTTGAGAAAAACCATTCAAGAACTCAATCTTCTATCCAACCCAATAATTAGTATTGATCTTCCTTCGGGTCTGTTTTCAGAATTCAACGATACCAATGACAATGAGGGTGTCATCCAAGCGACGCACACACTGAGCTTTCAGGCTCCCAAACTTTCTTTTTTACTTCCTGAATTAGGAAACTTTGTGGGTGAATTTCATGTACTGGATATCGGTTTGGATAAAAAATTTTTAGCGGATTGTCCCTCACCCTACTTTTATACTACTTCCATTGAAGCCGCAAAATTAATACGACCCCTTCCGAAATTTACTCATAAAGGATCCCAGGGACATCTTCATATCGTAGCTGGAAAAGAAGGGAGTATGGGAGCTGCAATTTTATCCGGTGCTGCTGCCTTGCATTCGGGTGTGGGTAAGCTTACGATAATCAGTCCACGGTGTGGCTTAAACAGCTTACAAACGACTCTG
>JAYNHN010000231.1:0-2604 GCA_038108035.1 Flavobacteriaceae bacterium | reverse complement strand
AGTTATACCTGAAAGGTCAATTCCAGAAAAATCAATTCCAGAAAGATTAATGTCCGACATTGAAAAACCAGTGAAATTTAGGCTCGAAAGATCCATTCCAGATAAGTCAATTCCAGAAAAATCAATAGATGACAAATCAATTCCAGAAAAATCAATTCCAGAAAAATCAATTCCATCCAAATCAATACTTGAAAAGTCCAATGCAGAAAAATCAATTCCAGAAATGTCAACTGCTGAGAGATCAATTCCGCTGAAGTCAACTCCAGATAAATCCAATTGAGAAAAATCAACTTTTCTCAAATCTAAGACATCCGTCATCGATGCATTTGAATAATCATATACCTCTTCATCGTCAACATAAACCTTTTTGTTTTGAACAAGTAAACTGTGACCTGAATAGCTAACATACTCCCGATCATTACCCAAAATAACTTTTGCTCCCATGCCTTCATATTCAATTTCCTTTAAAGACCCTTGGACCGTTCCCTTTAATGAATGGTCGCCTTTGGTAAACACCGTTGTATAGGCATCATCTTCTTTTTGAGCCGATATGCTAAAATCATTTGTCAAACCAAATGTGATTCTCTGAAGTGTGGGAGAGTAATCTAAATCAGACACAATATTTCCTTTTTCGAATCCAATACCAAATGATTCACTTGATAACGAAGCGCTTCCATCCATTTTTAAGTCGCCTTTTTCAAATTCAAAACCGCCACTTTCATTATTAATATCTCCGGTAACAGTTACGTCTAAGTCTCCCCGAGCAAAACTGATCGAACCTGCGCCGCTCGTATTTGCTGATAAACCAAATGACCCCAATGAATTCGTCAACCCAATTCTTCCCGTATTCCCGGCAATACTAGCAGACACTGTTTGTCCATTTCCATTATAGTATACAGAATCAAAGTCTGTCGATGTTCCATGTGAAAGGTATAGTTGGCTACCAGCATAACCTAGCCCAAGACCAATTTCACTTGAATATTTATAAAGACCAACACCTAAGTTACCATCATTATATCTCATGAAGCCAGTGCCGTCTGATCTCCTTGTTAATGAAGCTGGCCCAGAATACATGTGTATAGAATCATCCAAAATCGCGGTAAACTCTAAGTTTGATTTCTTGATATCTACCAGGCCGGTGTTTTCTGTTTTATTTCCTTTTAAATGGATAAAATCCCCTCCATCTCCAACATAAATTTCTCCCGCTGTTTGCGGAATGTTTACACCAAGCCTCGTTTCTATATTTCCTTTTTTGAAGCCGATAAGTCCACTTCCGTCGTCACTTCCCTCAATAGAAAACTCATATTCACCTGAGGATACAAAAAGAGAAGATTCCATTTCTCCTACAACCCCTCTTACTGTATTGTTGTCAATACTAATATCCAATTCGCCTGTCGCGTTAGCGGCTCCTTTCGCATAAATACTATTCGCTCCATCGGTCAACAATAGAGATCCGGATTTTTCTTCTAAATCAGCATCCACTTTAATTTGATTGGAGCCTTTAATCACCTCAATCATACCTTTGTTCTGATTGTTTGACTGAACATTTAGCTCAACATCTGAAAAAGCAATGTTAATATATGACGAGTCTTCCGTAACTCCTGAAGCTAGAACCTTGTCGTCAAAAGACAAAGCAATATTACCTGTATTATTTGTACGGTCTGCAGCTATAGTAAATTCAGCTGTATTGTCTTTATAATGAACGCTTCCTGCCGTACCTTCGGTATTACCTGAAATGCCAAACTCTTGTTCTCCATTTTTCAACAACAGAGAACCCTGACTACTTTCTGTTAATTCTGCAAACAAGCGCTTGTCTCCGCTTACCAAATCAATATGACCTGTATTATCTTCTAAATCAGCTCCTACATCTATTCTAGTGTCGCTCACGTCAAGTAAAAAAGAACCTCCTTTTCCATATTCTCCTGAAACATCTAAGGTAACTCCCGAAGTGTTTAGAGCAAATGAAGCGCTCTTTTCAAGCGTGTTAACGCTTGTGTTCATTGCCAAACCATCAATAGATAGATCGAATGAACCTTCGCCAGACTCCTTGTCTCCGGAAATACTAAACTCGTTCGTTCCTGCCGCTAAGCCAAGATAAGCTGAACCCGCTGTATTAAAGCCTGTTTCAAATTTTAAATCGCTTGATAGTTCCAAATTCAGGTATCCGCCGTCCGTTTCAACTCCGAAATCAATCGATTTGTCTCCATATGCAAAAGCCAAGGTTCCTGTTTTATTAGACCTGTTAATTCGAGTTGCAAAAGAAACATCGTCATATGTTAAATCTAAATATCCCTCATTCGTTCCTTGAATCCCTAATGACAATGATTTACCGTCCAATCCTAATCCTACTCCAAAAGAACCCGCTGCATTGGCCTCGAAGCTCAGGCTTCCCGGACCTTTACTATAATTAAACCCGATTCCTGGTGTAGAACCTAATTCTGCGTCAAAACCAAAAGCTAGATCTCCTTTGGCAAAGTCCATAGAGCCTTTTGTTAGGCCCTCTGCTTCGATTGTTAAATCCCCACCGCCAACACTAAACGTTAAGCTTATCGGACCTATTGCCTCCAAGGCTTCCTCCACTATTGCTTCTCCAACTGCAGATGT
>JAYNHN010000230.1:0-2604 GCA_038108035.1 Flavobacteriaceae bacterium | reverse complement strand
ATTTAAAGCCATTGGATACGTCCCTGCCAAAGACAGTAAAAGTACTTGGCAAGAATTTCGTGATTTAGGACGTAAATTCATGAATGCCAAAAATGTCTTTTACAAAGAGCAAAAACAAGAGTATAACCGAAATATTGATACCAAAAAGGTATTGATCACTCGATCCGTTGAGATCATAGAGAGTGAAAACTGGGAAACTAGAGCTCAAGAAATGAAAGACATTCAAAAAGAATGGAAAAGTATTGGTTTTGTCCCGAGAAAGTTAGACAACAAACTTTGGAAAGAATTTTCAGATCAGCATAAATTGTTTTTCGATCGTTTTAAGTCAGGATACCAGCGTCTCTCTCCTGAGCAAGAAGCCTATCAAAACCAAAAAATCACTTTTATTGAAAAAGTCAAAGCAACCGAATTTTCTGAGGATCCAGAAGTATTAACACAAGAATATACCCAAACATGGAACGATTGGAATGCACTAGGGTATTCAGGGAGTACGTCCGATGAAAAAATGGGGCATTCTTTTTCAAATGCTTTGATCAGTAGTGTCAAAAAAGTAAAATTGGACAAAAAGACAATGAATGAGATCTTGACCAATTTAAATACCTTATTATTACAAGGTGATCCCAAACGACTCCAAAAAGAGCTTCAAAGTGCCCGATCTACAGTTTCATCACTTCAGGCCGAATTGACCCAACTTCAGAATAATTTAGAGTTTTTTAGTCACTCCAGTAGCGAAAATCCATTGTTTAAAAATGTAGAAAAACAAATCCAAGTTTGTCAAAACAAAATTGACAAAGCAAATGAAGATTACATCCGATTAAAGCAAATTAGAAATGCTCAAAAAAAGAAAGCTAAAGAGGCAGAAGATGCAGCCAACGCTTCGGAGAATCAAGAGGATTTCAAACCGTCTGAAGATTAAAGACCCTTGGCTCGTTGCCAAATCGCTTCCATTTGTTCAAGCGATAATTCATTTACCGAGACTCCTTGTCTTTTGGCTTCTTTTTCAATAAACTGAAATCGAATTAAAAATTTTTGATTTGTTCGTTCTAATGCCGATTCGGGATTTACTTTGATAAAGCGCGCATAGTTGATCAAAGAAAATAATACATCTCCAAATTCTGCCTCTACATCCTCAGGAGACCCGGAAATTAACGCTTCATCCAATTCTCCTAACTCTTCTTGAAACTTACCCCAAACTTGTTGTTTTTCACTCCAATCAAAACCCACTCCTGCTGCTTTTTCTTGCATTCTCTGAGCTTTAATCAAGGCAGGTAAGCCCTTGGGCACTCCCTCCAAAACACTTTTTTTTCCCTCAGACAACTTCAATGCCTCCCAGTTTTTCTTGACATCTGCTTCATTTTCAACCGTGACATCACCGTAAATATGAGGATGTCTATAAATTAATTTTTTAGCAATATCTTCAGCTACATTAGCAATGTCAAAAGCGTTTTTTTCGCTTCCAATTTTAGCATAAAAAACGATATGTAACAGTAAGTCACCCAACTCTTTTTTGATCTCTGTAAGGTCGTTTTTCAGAATAGCATCTCCCAATTCATACGTCTCTTCAATAGTCAAATGACGGAGGGTCTCAAAGGTTTGCTTTTGATCCCATGGACACTTTTCCCTTAGCTCGTCCATTATATCTAACAAACGTCCGAAGGCTTCTAATTTAGCTGACTTAGAATTCATTCCTCAGAAGTTGCTTCAAAATCAGAATCCACGTTAAGGTGTTCCTGCTTTTCTTCTTTTTTAGAAACTTGGAATTCAATTATTTTTTTTTGTACCAATAAATTATACCATTGAATGATTTTTTTGATGTCGCTCGGATACACCCGGTCTTCATCATACTCTTCTACTACCTCAAAAAAATAAGCCTCTAAATCAGTAAACGAAGCTTTAGGACTTACTCTCGCTACTTGTCCAGATTCGTATTTAAGCATTTTCTCCAAAACCTCCGTTAAGGGAATTTCTTTTCCGATACAATACACTTGTATCTCATTCAAAACACTGATTTGATGGTTAACCGAACTGGTAATTCGCTTACCATCGATAAGAGAGCTCGCAACGATCCCCCCTCGGGTTTGAGCTTGCATTTTATATAATCCTGGACGACCCGAAATCGCCAATATATCTTCTAAATTCATTATGATCTTTTTTGTTTAATTGGAAACTTCATGGGGTAATCTACTTGAATGGCTCCTTTTGAAATAGTGTTCAATCGACTTTTTAAAAGTCGCCTTTTTAAAGGGGACAAATGGTCTGTAAATAAAATTCCTTCTAGATGATCGTATTCGTGTTGAACAACTCTTGCAGCCATTCCATCAAGTTCTAATTCTTGAGGTTTAAAATTTTCATCCAAAAATTGGATTTTAATTCGTTCTTGACGACTGACATCTTCTCTGACTTCAGGAATGCTCAAACAGCCTTCATTAAATTCCCACTCACTTCCCCCCTCTTGAATCATTAAGGGATTGATAAAAACTCTCTTGAAGGACTTTAAAAAAAATGCCTCCTCTTCACTTAAATTTTCATCCTCAGAAAAAGGAGCTGCATCCACCACAAAAACACGAATGGAAAGATTGATTTGCGGAGCTGCTAGAACTACAC
>JAYNHN010000229.1:2232-2609 GCA_038108035.1 Flavobacteriaceae bacterium | reverse complement strand
ATTCAAATCTGAATGGAAAACGAATTTCAGGGGAGTAAAGTCCTCAAAAGTTTTAGAGTGCAACATGGATTTGAGCAAAATTTGCATGCAAACACGATCCAATACCTTTTGTCGTAAAGAGGGAGAAATACGATTTTCTACTGATATTCCAAAAAGATCACCATTGGCTTTATGCCATTCAAATTCATACTTTTCTGGAGCTTTCTGAACTTCATTCTGAGCTGTTACCGAAGTGCTCCAATGAAAAATGAGACAAAGAAAAATAAATTTTGTAGTTAAAGTCTGGGACATAAGCATTCGAAATGATTATCTTTAAAACATCATAAAGATATAAAAACTGTGCTTCTTTATCCTAAACCCATACCATGTACAAATCA
>JAYNHN010000229.1:0-2222 GCA_038108035.1 Flavobacteriaceae bacterium | reverse complement strand
CTTGAATTCTTGGAACCGACTGTCTTTAAATTATGATTTTTAAATCTATACTTATTCTTAAACCGATACCATGCCCAAATCGTATGCCCTACAACCTACTCAATGGTTTATCCTTATCGTAATGGTTAGTGTTTTTTTTTCTTGTGCCCAAGAGTATCAACTGGAACAAAACAATCTGGAAAAAGAAAGCAGTCCCTACCTACTTCAACACGCACAAAACCCAATTCATTGGCAACGTTGGGACGAAAAGCTGTATCAAGATCATAATAAAGATCAAAAGTTAATCGTGGTCAGTATCGGTTATTCCAGTTGCCATTGGTGCCATGTGATGGAAAAAGAAACCTTTGAAGACCTTGAAGTCGCCCAATTGATGAACGATCGCTTTGTTTCAATCAAAGTAGATCGGGAAGAAAACCCAGAAATTGACAACATTTACATGACCGCCACCCAAATGATGACAGGCAGCGGAGGTTGGCCTCTTAATGTGGTTTGTTTACCTGACGGCCGTCCCGTTTATGGAGGAACTTACCATACCAAGGCACAATGGTTAGAAGTTTTAGGAAAAATTCAAAAGCTGTACGAAAACGATAAAAACCAACTCGAAGAATTTGCCGATCGGGTAGAAAAAGGAATTCAAGAGGTGAATCGATTCGGTTATACTGAGGAAAAAAAAGGAGATTCCCAACTTTTGGAAAGCGAAATGCAATTTTGGTCCCAACAATGGGACACCATCAACGGGGGAGAACAACGGAATCAAAAATTCATTACTCCCGTAAAGTTTCAATACATCCAACAATATCAACAGCTAACTCAAGACGCCCAACTTCAAAACTATTTTGAGAATAGCTTGGTAACCATTGGCAACAGCGGCATTTTTGACCATGTTGAAGGTGGGTTCTATCGCTACACTGTAGATCCGCTATGGAACATTCCCCACTTCGAAAAAATGCTGTATGACAATGCACAGGTTCTCGGTTTGTACGCCAACGCCTATAAGCAATTTAAAAACCCCCTTTTTAAAGAGCGGGTCTATCAAACCTTTTCATTTTTAAAAAATCGTATGGCGCATTCCC
This sequence comes from Flavobacteriaceae bacterium, assembly GCA_038108035.1. GTDB lineage: Bacteria > Bacteroidota > Bacteroidia > Flavobacteriales > Flavobacteriaceae > MS024-2A. The sequence goes on along the minus strand of JAYNHN010000229.1, from coordinate 1,149 downwards.
AAGGTGGATACTACTCTGCGATCGATGCGGATAACGACCAGGGAGAAGGACGCTATTCTGTTTTTAGCAAGAAGGAACTGGAACAGATCACAGGAACTGATTTTGAATTGTTTTCGGACTACCATAACCTGACCGTTTTTGAAGAAAAATATTTTCATCTCAAACAAAACCGAATTGATGAAGCCTTCCTGTCCCGTCACCAAATCACACGGGAAGCTCTACAAACCAAAAAAGAAGGTTGGCACGAGGGTTTAAAAGCACAAATGGCAACGAGAGAGTTTCCTTTAATCGACACCAAAATCCTTACCTCTTGGAATGCCCTGTTGGTGGTAGGATTGACCCAAGCCTATGAAGCCTTTGGAGATTCTCTCTTTTTGGAAGAAGCAAAAAAAACCTTTGCTTTTTTAAAGAAAAACAGTTTTAAAAAGGGGCAATTGTATCATACCTATCAAAAAGGAGCTCCCAAAATTGAAGGTTTTTTAGAAGACTACGCCTTTTTAACCCAAGCGGCCTTGATCCTTTACAAAAACACTCTTGACACTCACTATTTGGATGATGCAACCCAGTGGACTGCTACTACCATTCAAGACTTTAAAGACTCCGAATCTCCCTATTTTACGTTTACTCCCAATCCAACGCTCTTTTCAAAAATCATTAGCGTTGATGACAACGTCATTCCCTCTGCCAACGCTGTTATGGCTGGTAATTTATGGCAATTGGGTCAGTATCTTGACCAAAAAGACTACCTCGATCAAGTAGATCAGATGATCGCAGGGGTACTCCCCTATTTTACAGAAGGCAGGAGCAGTGACTACAGCCTGTGGAGCCAGTTGATCGCAAATCAATCCTATCCTTTTTACGAAATTGTCATCATAGGGTCCAATGCCAACGCCTTAAAAACCGAATTCCTAAAATACTTTCTTCCCAACGTACTGTTTCAAGCTTCGACAGATGCTAGTGATCTCCCACTTCTAAAAGACCGGTTTTTTAAAGACCAAACCTATATCTATGTATGCCAAAATCGGGTGTGTTTACGACCCGTAGAATCGGTTCAAAAGGCTTTAGAGCAGATTAAAATATGGGAATTTAATCAATAACTCCTGAACCTAATAGTTCGTCTTGAACATACCACGCCACAAACTGACCCGA
>JAYNHN010000228.1:0-2624 GCA_038108035.1 Flavobacteriaceae bacterium | reverse complement strand
ATTGATCATGCGAAGGCTAATCAATTGGTAAATGACGCTTGTTTTTTGAGTGGACTTTCCAAGATTGAAACTCAAGATGAAAATGGTCGTATTCAAAAGGCATGGCGACCTAAAGTTGTTCTAGAATACATCCAATGGAACGATATTACACCTCATATTGTAGTTGATATTTCTTCCTTTTTGTCAACAAAAATAAAAGCCGTAACAGCCTATTCCAGTCAGTTTTACAATCCGAATTCTACAGAACAAAGTACACCAATTAGTAGTCAAAATTTTATTGAAAGTGTTCAGTACCGAGCCCAAAATATGGGAAGACTCATAGGTACTGAAGCAGGTGAAGGGTTTACCTCCCGGCAACCGTTGTCTATTGGAAATTTGAACAATCTTATACGAAAATAGATGAAAAGGATTCGTTGGGGGATCGTAGGATTAGGGAATATAGCCCATAAATTCGCTTCTGACTTACAATTGGTTGGAGGTTGCGAACTCATAGCAGTAGCTTCATCGGACCGATCTCGTGCCCAATTATTTGCCCACAAATTTGGAGCTGAACAAGTCTATGATTCGTATGCATCCTTTTTTGAACAGGCTACTGTCGATGTGGTTTATATAGCTTCATTGCATCCCTTTCATTTGGAACTTTCTCTTGCTGCCATGGAAAGTGGAAAGGCTGTTCTATGTGAAAAACCTTTGGCCTTGAATTCTTCACAGGTTGAAAACTTGATTGCAAAGTCACAATCCAATGAAGTTTTTTTAATGGAAGCCCTTTGGACTCGTTTTAATCCGACTTTTGAACAGATGCTTTTATGGATCGATCAAAATGCTTTAGGGAAACTTCGTTACATACAGGCCAGCTTTAGTTTCAATGGTTTAGATCGAGATGAAGACTCCCGTCTTTTTGACCTTAAAAAAGGGGGAGGTTCCCTGTTGGATATTGGTATTTATCCGTTGTTTTTGGCTTACCAGGTTTTGGGAATGCCCAGCGATATAAAAGCGAGTGTTCAATTAAGTACAACAGGAGCTGATGAACAATTGGCCTTTATTTTGACGTATGATCATGCTTTAGCAGTTCTCTATTCTAGCTTTGCTCATAATGAAGATATGAATGCAACCATAGCCGGAGAGAAGGGTGAGATTTATATGGAATCCCGTTGGCATGAGACCCCTAACATTGAGTTAGTTCAGGGTGATCAAAAAGAAATAAAATCTTTTGAATTTAATGGAAAAGGGTATTCTTATGAAATTCATGAGGTCAACGACTGTCTTCGGTTAGGAAAAATACAATCCCCTAAATGGAACCATCAGAGCAGTAAAGATTTAACATCATTGATGGATTCAATCCGAAAACAACTAGGGATACGATATCCTCAAGAATGATCTCCAATTTTTAAACGAAAACTTGTCCATTTTTTGTTGTTTGATTTCTAAAATAAATTAAATTTGCACATCGAAATGGTGGTTGTAGCTCAGTTGGTTAGAGCGCCTGATTGTGGTTCAGGAGGTCGTCGGTTCGAGACCGATCTTCCACCCCATAATAATAAGGGTTTCAGAAATGAGACCCTTTTTTTGGCACAAAATATGGGACAAATTTTACTTATTTGGATCAATTTATACCTTAATAGGTAGAATTTTAATGGTGTGATTATACCATTACTCCATCATTTGTTTTTCGTTAATCACGTACTTCCTTATTCTAGATATTTTCTATTGTATTGTTTTTATTATGATTTAAATAAATACCGGAATCGGTTTTTGTCCACACATACAACTAGCGGAGACGTCAGGTTTAATGATAGTGAAGAAGTGTATCAGTATAAACCAATCATGTAGGTAAAGATGTAGACTATGACATTGTGCTTAAAACTAAAAGTTTCTATTCAGCATTAATCCAAAAACAGAGACATGGGTTTTATAAAATAGTTTTTCTATAGGATACATAGGGATGGAATTTGAGATGTAATTTATTTTTCTTTATCTTGTAGATATTATTAATCATAAATCAATTAAAATGAATGTTTTAATAAAAGGTAAATGTACTTCAAGCTTTGATGCAGTATATGAAGATTTTCTTAAGGGCTCAGAAACAAGAGCAGAATGTTGTGATGAATCAAAAACCACAATCAGTAAAATAAACAACAACAATTATATTGTTCTTTTGTTTGATGTTGACATAGTTAAAATGAAAGATTTATTGTCAACTCCAGAAAGAGCAGAAGTAATCAAAAAAAATGGAATTTCTAATGAGATGTTTCAATTTTCATCATTAGGATAAATCCTTTTAAGATTTTTCTCAGTTTATATTTTAACGCCAATGGATACAATCCAAATCCGTTCTAATCCTTTGACAACATTGCCTTAATCTAAGATTCCCATGAAGCAGTTTCAGGGGTTGTTGTTTATGGAAAGTTGATAATGCGATGGGGATTAATAAAGTTTCCAATAAGCAAAATATACATCATCTTCCATTTCCTGAATTACAGTATGGATGGTAAAGAAAGAGCGATTGACAATGTATTTATGGAACGCCTGTGGAGGAGTATAAAATATAAAAGTGTTTATTTGAACCCTCCTGACTCTGGAGTAGACCTTACAAACATCTAATCATTACAATAATCAAAAAAGAC
>JAYNHN010000227.1:233-2625 GCA_038108035.1 Flavobacteriaceae bacterium | reverse complement strand
ACAAATTTTAGTCTACTCATATTCAGCAAGAAAAGGGATCCAATTACTTGGAACATAAATACTTTCAGATTTAAAAAATGGTGAGGGTACGAGTACCTTTTCGTTGCAACCAAGCATGGCAGCAGTGTAAGAAAAGGTGCTGTTTGAGCAAATGAGCGTAGCAGAACTAGCTAAGCCGATGAAATCACTTACTACTGGGTTTAAACCAGATGAAGTTTGGGAGAATTTATAGTCGAATGTTAGATTTCTCTCGCACCAGTCTTTGTCATTTGTATAGACTAAAACTGGATATCCGCTAGAAGACGCTTCTTTTTTAACTATGTTATTAAAGGTTTCACTCTCAAGTAAACCTAGGGCTGAATTATCGCCCAAGTCACCTCTTCGAATATGAACACCTATTTGATCAACTCTCTCCAAAGAAGCCTTAAAAAAATGACGCTTTGTAGACAAAAAGTTAAATTGCTCTGGAGATACAGGGTGCATATAACCGCCGAGAACGGTTGAAGAGATTGTCTCTTTTATACTAGGTGTTCTATTCGTATAATTTCTAGACAGAACTTTGCAACCTAAAATTTTAGAACATGATAACATCAAGGCATCCAGGGCCTCTGATAAGTAAAACCCGCTTGGTTGAACAACGTCAATATCAAATAATTGTTCAATTACATTTTCATGGATTGTCCATCCCAGAAAACTTGTAATTGCATTTTTTTGTTGCAAGAAACTGGTATAAAAAGCCTTATGTTCGCTATCAAGAGTAGCAAGAACTTGAAATATATTGTTTCCCAAACCACCCATTAAGTAAATTTTCATTCTTTCATCACAAGCCACATTTTTTAAATACTTCTCTTGCCTTTTTTAAGCAAGCCTCACGTTCATGAAGGGCAATAAAAGAATGATGATCATCTGTACTTAAAAATGGATTTTTCAAATGACAAACTTTCTCAATCACCTCTTCAAGCCCCTGAGGCTTTGAAACACTTAAATTTCCATTGCAGTCAACATTTTCTAACGCGAAGGGTGTTCCGATAACACGCAGTCCCGCTGCATTTGCAGCAAGAACGCGATTCTTGGTTCCTGCGCCAACAGCCAAAAGTGACATATAAATATCAATGGATTGAATGAAATCATCATAATCATCAACCCAATCATCATGATATACAGTATAGCCAAGATCACGTAAAGCGGTTGACAGTTTACTGTACTGTGATCCCAGCAGATTAAACTGGATTTTTTTGGAAAAGTCTCTTTTTGATAAAGCCTGCATAAGATATCGATACCACTTTCCACAATAAAATTTGTTGAATTTACCTAGTGACCCACTTATTCCAATTACAAAATGGTCCTTTTCTACAATCCCCCTTCTAATTTTGCTTGCCGGCTCAACCGGGTGCCTTAGATAAAAAACTTTACGAAATCCTCGAGATAGAAAATCTTTAGCATCATCCTGCCCAACGGTAATTATTGGCACATTTTTATTTAAGATTTTATAAACAACTTTGTACTGCAAAAATCTCAATAGTGAAAGCATTTTTATAAAAAAGAACTGTTCGCGAGAAATTAAGGCTCTTTTGAAAAGTAACAAGATAGAATCTGGACCAAAAAAAACAACATTATTAAGCTTTCTCGTTGGATAGTACTCAATTGGGTAAATAAAGTTTAAATCTGAATTACTTAGATTCTTTCCAAATTTTATATTGTCTTTCCCTAAAGCCTCACAGAAAAAATCTGTCATATAACTTGGTATTTTTCCTTGAACTTCACCGAAAAAGGGAGTCAAAAAATTTACTTTTTTTCTCTTTCTCTTTTTCATTTCAAACTAAAAACTATTTCATTAAGTTTTTTTCTTTATTATTAGATGCTGATTCTTACAAGATTTCACTAAAAGACTTTAGCTTTCAACATTAATATGACTCTCTACAAATTCTAATAAATTTCCACCTTTAAACTGAAACGAAGGAACGCCTGCCGCCAAGCCTGCTTCGATGTCTGTTTGGGAGTCTCCAAACAAAATACAGCTTGAGGGATTCAATTTCCACTTCTGAAGTAAATGTAAAATCATCCCTGGCTTTGGTTTCCGATATGAAGAGTCTTTTTTGTAACGGGTAACCGTACCATCAATATGATAAGGGCAATATTGAATATCGTCAAAATGTCCACCAAGTTTAGCGAGTTCATTCTCCATATGGTTGTGAAATTTTTTAACATCATGCTCTTTAAACTTTCCTTTTGCTACCCCAGCTTGATTAGTAACTAAAAACACATAAATTCCTTGATCATTCAGCATTTTAATAGCTTGCGGAGCTCCTGGGAGCCAAAAAAAATCTTTAACTTTCCATGTATATCCATTATCCAAGATTAGCGTATTATCGCGGTCAAAAAAAACTGCAGA
>JAYNHN010000227.1:0-223 GCA_038108035.1 Flavobacteriaceae bacterium | reverse complement strand
TATTTAAAAATTTCGGAGTGATGAAACAATCGGTCTCTAGAAATTGAATCCTCAGACATTACAATTCTTGAGCCTACAATAGGACAAAGTATTGCTCGCCGCAATTTCCCTCCTCTTAAATATAAAAGCCACCAAAAATAATCTTCTCCTCTCGGCACAATATTACTTGCAACATCTTGCCATTCCTGAGTATTTCTTATCATCACAGTTGAGAGCGCTATTC
>JAYNHN010000226.1:0-2644 GCA_038108035.1 Flavobacteriaceae bacterium | reverse complement strand
TGGTAGACGCGCTAGCTTGAGGGGCTAGTGGGATTTTTCCCGTGGAAGTTCGAGTCTTCTCGTGTGCACTCATTTCTCATTTTTTTTATTATCTTTGTTTAAGTATTTGCAAATGAGAGTTAGACATATGAAGAAGATAAAGAGTACATTCAGTATAAAAAATCTTGAAAATCTTTCAGGAATCAAAGCCCATACTCTTCGAATTTGGGAAAAAAGATATAACCTTCTAGAACCAGAACGAACCGATACCAATATCAGGCGTTACTCGTTGGAAAGTCTTAAAAAACTTCTCAACGTCACTTTGTTATACAATAACGGATTTAAAATCTCCAAAATTGCAAATTTGAGTGAAGAGGAAATCCCCGAGTTGGTCAGAAGCATCGCATTGAAATCCAATTCCGAACAAGTATCCATCAATGCATTCAAACTAGCAATGATCAATTTTGATTACGAATTGTTTGATACCAATTATGATGAAATTATGAATGTAAATGATTTTGAATATGTATTTATCAAAATCTTTATGCCCCTGATGAAAGAATTGGGCATTTTATGGCAAACAGGAGCTATTTCACCTTCGCACGAACATTTTATAACCAATTTAATTAAACAAAAAATTCACATTGAAACAGAATCATTGCAACGCGAAAAAGTAAGAAAGGATAACCATCCCATATTTGCCTTATTCCTTCCGGAAAATGAGATTCATGAATTAGGTATTTTGTATTTAAACTATTTGATTCTTGCGAACGGACATCGTACAATTTTTTTAGGACAATCCATTCAAAATTCTAGCTTAGAAACCCTTTATACTTACAAAAACGAATTCTATTTTGTGTCATACCTCACAGTTGAACCCAACAAGGACGAAATCATGCCCTTCCTCTCTGATTTTTACACAAAACTTTTAAGTAAACGTAAATCCAGACTTATCCTTTTTGGACCGATGCAACTCGAAATAGATCGAAATAGTCTCCCTGAGCAAATTGAAATGCATCGTTCTGTGGAATCTTTTCAAACAAAATATTTCGAAGAAAAGATTTTTGTTTAATTTTTTTTATTTTAATTGAAACATTTTCCTATTTTAGAGGAAAATATACTATAACTTCAATTGCGATGAAAAAGATTTTTGATACCATTAGCGAGGACTGTAGTAAAATGGTTACCCATTCCTACAGTACTTCTTTTTCCATGGCGACCAAAATGTTGGATGCCTCCATTAGAAACCACATTTACAATATCTATGGTTTTGTTCGTTTTGCGGACGAAATAGTAGATAGTTTTCACGACTATCCCAAAAAAGAGCTATTAGATAAGTTTGAATCAGATGTGTATCATAGTATTGAAAATAAAATCAGTCTAAATCCAATTTTAAATTCCTTTCAGAAAACAGTAATTGAATTTGGTATCGAACGAGAAATGATCGACGCCTTTTTAAAGAGTATGCGCTGGGATCTAGATAAACAAGTGTATCAGACTTCGGAGGAATACAAAGAATATATTTATGGATCTGCAGATGTGGTAGGTTTGATGTGTTTAAAAGTATTTGTCAAAGGGGATACTGAAAAATACAATGAGTTAAAACCTTCCGCTATGTCTTTGGGATCAGCCTTTCAAAAGGTTAATTTCCTAAGAGATTTAAAGAATGACTTCCAGGAATTGGATCGAACTTATTTCCCAAATGTTGATTTTAGAAAATTTGATGAATCTTCCAAACTTCGGATAATCCAAGAAATTGAAGAAGATTTTAAGAAAGCTCTTGTCGGAATTTTTAAATTGCCATCTGAATCACAATTCGGCGTTTATACCGCTTATAAATACTATTCCATCTTGTTATTAAAACTCAAACGAACACCTTCATTAAATATCCAAAACACTAGAATTCGCGTCCCCAACTATCGTAAAATGGGAGTTTTTGCTCAGAGTTTTTTAAAATACCGTTTAAACATATTCTAAAAATATTCCATGACTTTTCTTTGGATTTCAGTTGTTCTTCTAACCTTTTGCATAATGGAATTTATGGCTTGGTTTTCTCATAAATACATTATGCACGGTTTTTTATGGTCTCTTCATAAAGATCATCATAAAAAAGATCACAATTCATGGTTTGAACGAAATGACCTTTTTTTCATATTTTATGCTTTAGTGAGTTCTGGTTTTGTCATTCTTTGGGGTGAAGCCAACTTTTGGTTGGGACTTCCTATAGCTCTTGGGATATTTTTATATGGAATGACTTATTTTCTGGTACATGATGTGTTTATTCATCAGCGTTTTAAACTTTTTAGAAATGCAAATGGTAAATATGCCAGAGGAATCCGAAGAGCTCATAAAATTCACCACAAAAACATTCACAAGAGTAAAGGAGAATGTTTTGGTATGTTGTGGGTCCCCCCAAAATATTTTAAATGATTTAGAGTTTGACCCAATTATTGTTAAAATCACAGGACCTGCTGTCTTTATTAACATTCACGTAGGTACTTTCAATTTTATCTGTCATCCATTCCTGAATGGTTTTCAATTGTTTCTCCTTTAATGCCAATGATTTAATACGAGTATAATCCTTGGAATAATCGGCCACATGTTCATCGAACCGGTTGCTAACTTTTAGGATTTTGTATTTTTTCAACCCGGATCGATCTTCTTC
>JAYNHN010000225.1:0-2659 GCA_038108035.1 Flavobacteriaceae bacterium | reverse complement strand
CTTTTAGGATTTTGTATTTTTTCAACCCGGATCGATCTTCTTCCATAATCGGAGAAGACATTTCACCATCTTTAAGTTTTCTAATTTGACTGTATAATACAGGATCTAAATTGGTCAATTCAAATCGTGTATCTCCTGTTTGAGGATTGATCAAAACCCCCCCATTAAATTTGGTTTCCTTTTCATCAGAAAAAGCCAAGGCAGCGTCTTTGAAAGTTATATCTCCGTCTTGTATTCTCCGCTTTAATGTATCGAGTTTTTCTTTTGCTGCCTGAAGTTGATCGGGTTCAATTTTTGGAGTTAATAAGATATGGCGAACATCTACCTCTTGACCTCTAATCTTATCTACCATGAGAATATGCCATCCAAAATCCGTTTTAAAAGGCTCTGAAATTTCACCTTCTTCCAAACTAAAAGCTTCGTCTCTAAATTCTTTTACCATACGAGGACGCTTTCGATGAAGAGAATATTTTCCTCCCGTTGAACGCGAACCTGGATCTTGCGAATACAAAATCGCTTTTGAAGCAAAGCTTGAACCCCTTTCCAAAACATCTTCTCTAAAAGTTTTGAGCTGATTAATAATTCGTTCTTGCTCTTTTTCACTCACTTCAGGCTCTACCACAATTTGAGAAATCTCAAGTTCGGTCCCAAAAACAGGAAGTTCGTTTTTAGGAATCGACTCAAAGAACAAACGAACTTCTTCTGGAGTTACCTCAACATCTTCAATGATTTTAGACTGCATCATTGAAGAAAGCTTTTGAACTTTATTGATTTTAAAAATCTCCTGTCGAAAAGTCGCTTCATCTTTTTTATTATAAAATTCCAATACCTTTTCAATAGAACCTAATTGTTGCGTGAAATTGTCAATAATCTGATCGACGGCACCATAGACCTCTTCTACATTTACTTCTAAACTGTCTTGAATAGCGTGATGGGCATACAACTTATCTTCCATCAGTTTACCTAACAATTGGCATCTGGAAATGGATTGGGTTGAAATTCCTTGAGATTCCATTTCCAATAGAGTTTTATCGATATCCGAATCCAAAATAACATAGTCTCCAACTACCGATGCCACTCCATCTACCTTGATTCGACCTGCTAGTTCGGTTTGTTGAGCCGAAACGCTTCCGAACGTACATCCGATTATAAATATGTATCTAATAAATTTCATAGTTCTTGGATTTGATTGCATCTTGTAAAATATCCTTTTCAAATTGTTTTAAAAGTTTCAGTTTCCTTTGATTTAATAATATGTTTTTAATGGTGGGGTTTAAAACTTCTCTGGGAGCCAAATCCCCTTGTCTTAAATAATCTTTAATGTAGAACAAATATACCCCCAATGAGTCTTGAACTTCAAAGAATTTAGATTTTTTTAAGTATTTATTTAAATTTTCATTATTTAAAAAAGTTACCTCGGAGAGAAGATCGCTTTTGCTCAGCCAAATACTATCTTTGAGAATTTGGTCATAGTACTGAAATGATAGTGAATCTAAAAAAACTTGATCTGATTCGTTAAATCGTTCAAAACTACTTTCAATTTCACGTTGATCGACATTCTCAGGAGGAAAATGAATATATCGAACTTGAAATAAAGGTGCATTCAGTCGAAAAATTTCTTTATTATTCAGTAAAAAGGAATCAATTTCAGAGGCAGAAACTAAAGAATCAAGAGATTCATTTATAACTGCTTGTTTGTAGGTATTGGAGAATAAATCCAATCGGTATTGATCTACTAAGGTTTCTAGTTTTTCAATTTCTTCTTCATTAAGATTTAGCTGGGCTTGTTGAAGCAAAAGATTATTTTTTGCCCAAGAATCAATTAAATTTCTCAACTTAAGGATACTATCTTCTTGGTTTTCATAGGAGATTTCGTCAATTTTTAAATCCGATTCATACAGGTAAGAAGACCCCACCCGGGCTAAGACAACATCTTCCTCAATTTTCCAATAATCACACCCCCCCCAAAAAGCAGTAATCGTTAACATACAGAAAAGCCTAAAAGATTGAGGAACAACGTAATTATTGTAAAATATTGCTTTTTTGTTAACAAGTTTTGTACTTTTTTTGAAAAAAATCCATAAGACATTGATTTTCATATTAATGTATTGTTGATAAAAGTTTTATAACTCTGTTTTTTTTTATAAATTGCAGCATAATCATAGGGCGTGTTGCGAAAGCTAACTTTAATTTTTCTTTTTAATACCTTTTTAATTTCTGGAATAACGACTTTTGTTTATTCTTCTCCAAAACTTTCGCAAGATAATCAAAACGTGCTATACGAATCGGGTAGTTTATTTTTTAATGGGTTTACTGGAAACGGCATTATAGAAGTGTATTCAATAATTGGAAATAAGATCATAACTGAGCGAGTTCTAGAACTTAGCCAATTTGAATATTCGGTATCGCTTGAATTGGGTAACATGTACATTATAAGAGTGATCGTTAATGGCGAAGTAAAAACATTTAAAATTGTAGCGTCTTAAGATTTTAATTTCCTGGACTATAGTTTGGTGCTTCTTTGGTAATGCTAATATTGTGTGGATGGCTCTCACGAACACCCGAGGATGTTATGGTAACGAATTGTCCTTTTTCTTGGAGATCTTTTATGTTTCTGGATCCTGTATATCCCATACCTGCTTTAAGACCTCCTATGAAT
>JAYNHN010000224.1:2182-2670 GCA_038108035.1 Flavobacteriaceae bacterium | reverse complement strand
CTAAAGATCCGGTGGGTATTATATAAGGTTGGATAAGGTAATTGTGAACTATCGTAGCTGCTACCACAGCAAATAGAATAGAGCTTACGGTTTCACCAAATCCAGTTTTTGGCTGTAAACTTCTATCGGCTCGGTGAGTTGGATTTTGACTGTAATTTAAGGTAAACAGATACAGTCCAAAAGTTGCCAATACCAAAAGGGTATCTTTTGCTGAATTTTTTCCAAAGCTTCGAAGGGTCTCAACCCAAATAACTCCGAACAGGATAAGATTTATGGTAGGAATGAATAAGAGAAGAACCCACCAAGTTGGACGTTTGATGATCTTCATCAAGATGAATGCGTTGTAAATAGGTACGGCAGCTTGCCAAGCTTGATATCCCGCTGCTTTATATAGTTTCCAAGTACCTAGAAAATGAACTACTTGGATGCCTAGGGCGAAAAAGATCCACTGTGTAAGGGTCATTTTTTGTTTTTTTCAAATATAAGAG
>JAYNHN010000224.1:0-2172 GCA_038108035.1 Flavobacteriaceae bacterium | reverse complement strand
CTAGAATTATGAAATATTTAAAACATCTTGCATAGTGAACACTCCTTTTTTATTTCGAATCCATTCGGCAGCAATCAATGATCCCAACGCAAAGCCATCTCTGTTGAAAGCCTCGTGTTTGATGCTTATTTGATCAATATCCGATTGATAGTGAATGGTGTGCGTTCCCGGTATTTCCCCCTCCCGAAGTGATTGAATATTTAATTTATTTGCACCAGTTCCTCCTAATTCCCAATCATTAAAATATCCGGTTTTTAGAATCTCTTCGGCAAGCGATAGAGCCGTGCCACTGGGCGCATCGAGTTTATGAATGTGATGAATTTCTTCAAGAGATACCGTATATTCTTTTTTGTAAGGAAGCATGAGTTGGGCTATAATTTGATTTAATTTTAAAAATAAATTCACACCGATGCTAAAATTTGAGGCATAAAGGAAAGCAGTTTCTTTTTGATTGCAATAATTTACAATGGAATCGTAATGATTTAGCCAACCGGTAGTACCACAGACTACAGGAATTTGATGATCCATTGCCATTTGGATGTTGGAAACGGCTGCTTCGGGTATACTAAAATTAATGGCAACCTCTGCTTCAGATAAAGTTCCTTCTGAGTGCTCTTTATCTTGTATAAAAACAATTTTGTGATTGCGAGATGCTGCCATAGAGGCAATTGTTTTACCCATACGACCGAAACCCAGCAAAGCGATTTTCATTAGTTTATTTTTTTTAATCAAACGATACTGCCAAACGGATGCCTGTTTGTTCATTATTAATGATCAGGTTGGGTGAAACACTTAGATCATCACTTACATTAAATTGAAGCAAATGTGCACTGACATTGGCATCTAGAATATTGAGCATATAGGCTGCTGCACCCAAAATGATAGCCATGTCTCTATACTTTTTATGGAATTCCATTCCCAGTAATAATTGTTCGGTTGAAATGGGAATGTCTTTTTCCAGATATTGATCATCAAAAAATCCATTTTTTCTTCGCTTATATGCAGTTCGATAGGAAGTCATTTGATCGTTTTGCAGATCGAAAGAATACACTGCTAAACCCAAGAGACCATAAATAACAGGTACTTTCCATGCTTTTCCAACGTAAGCTTGTCCAAGACCGGGAATAATGGCTGAGTAAAATGCGGCTTTCGAGGGGGTTAGTGGGTCATCGATGAGCCGCTTGATTCTAGGAGAATAGTCTTTTGAATATTTGAGCGAATCGGGGATAACGATTGAATTGAGTTCTCTTTGGGGTTCTTCTTCTTCTTTAGTTTCTTGAGCTTGAGTAACCACCAAAACCAAAAAAAACAGAATACTGAAAATGAATTTATGATTCACCTTTCACTTTATTTAGAATGTGTTGTAACTTTTCTTGAGAGTCAAAGTTTATTTTAAGTACCCCTTTTCCCTGACTGTTAGAGGATGCAGATACGGGGGTTTCAAAAAAATCTTCGAGATCGGAGGCAGCTTGATTGACAAATGCAGGTTGATAGGTTGTGGGTCGCTTGGGCGATGGATTTTTTAAATCTCGAACCAAGGCCTCAGTGGCTCTTACGGAGAGTCCTTTTTTTACAATTTGCTTGTAAATTTTGATCTGTTCTTGTGGGTCTTCAATATTTACAATGGCCCGTCCATGCCCCATACTGACAAAACCATCGCGAATTCCGGTTTGAATAATCGGATCCAATTTTAACAGACGAATGTAGTTGGTGATTGTAGAGCGTTTTTTTCCAACCCGCTCACTTAACTGATCTTGTGTTAGATTAATTTCTTCTATGAGTCTTTGGTATGAGAGTCCTATTTCGATTGGATCTAAATCTTCTCGTTGAATGTTTTCAACCAATGCCATCTCTAAAGACTGCTGATCGTTGGCTAGGCGAACATAGGCTGGAATACTGGTAAGTCCTGCTAGACGCGAGGCTCTGAGTCGGCGTTCACCTGAAACCAACTGGTAATGATTTCCTTTTAGCTTTCGAACTGTTAAGGGTTGTACTATACCTAATTCCTTGATAGAAACGCTCAACTCTTTTAATGCTTCTTCATTAAAATGGGTTCGTGGTTGGAAAGGATTTGTTTCAATATTTTCAATGGGCAAATCGACAATAGATCCAATAACTTGATTTGCGTTTTTATCATCTACTGATTCAATTTCATTTTGAGGATCATTTAAT
>JAYNHN010000223.1:0-2675 GCA_038108035.1 Flavobacteriaceae bacterium | reverse complement strand
CATTTGTATTTCTATCCAAATCAAGGGTCATATTACAACCAGGTGGTAGCTTGTAAATATGATTATAGATTGAGTATGGACTGGGTACATAACCGGTCTGTAAATAAATGGAAACCGACTCTTGGTTTATTTTTTTTCCTTCTGATAGAGGTTGTATTTGACTACAAATTTCAAACTGACCTTCATGCCAATAGTAATAAAACGGCTTGACACCTATTCGGTCTCTTGAGCAAAAAATGATCTTCTTTTTTTTATCGTAAATGGCAAAAGCAAACATCCCATTGAGTTTAGACACTACATCTTTCCCCCAAGCATGATACCCTTTTATCAAAACCTCCGTATCCGAAGTTGTTTTGAATTCATAACCCAAGTCCTTCAATTCGGATTTTATATCCTTAAAATTGTAGATTTCTCCATTGAACACTATCGTTAAATGTTCGTGTTCAAAAGGTTGATTGGATCTTTCGTCCAAATCAAGAATGGATAGCCTAAGATGACCCAAAGAAAGATTCTCTTTTTGGATTACAGCTGAATAATCAGGACCTCGGAATTGAATTTTTTTTAACTTTAATTCAACCTCTGATTTTGGATATGGAATGTTAGTAATATATATACCGCACATTTCTAAATATTCTTAATTAATTGCAACCAACGATTGGAAATTATTTCGGCATCGAACTCTTTTACTTTTCGTTGAGCATTTTTAGAAAATTTTCTTCTAAGTTTTTGGTCTTCATAAAGTAATCTAATTTTTTTAGCGAAATCATCTTCATCATGGAGTTCCACTAAAAAGCCATTATGACCGTCTTCAATAATCTCGTCCATTCCAGATGGACAATTGTAATGAATACATGCCAATCCGGCATTCATCGACTCTAGCAAAGAGTTGGGGAAGCCCTCATAAGTAGAGGTTGAGACATAAATGTCCTCCAAAAAAAGATGATTGTTTACGTTTTTTTGGTATCCCATAAAAATGACTCTTTTTTCAGCATCTAATGATGAAGTGAATTGCTGAAGTTCCTCATTGATCTCACCATCACCAATGACAATCAGTTCACTATCTATATCAGATTTAAGAAAAGACCTAATTAATGCTTTATGATTCTTTTTAGGTGTAAGTCTTCCAAGTGCTACCAATCGTACTTGATCTCTTTTTGAATGATTGGCATTTATGATTACTGGATTATAGATGATTTGTAATTTTTTTGAAGGTACCCAAGTTTGAAAATATTCGAACTGTTTTTTGTTTTGAACCACTAAATAATCAACTCTTTTATAAAGGATTTTTCGTGCAAAAACCTTTAAAGATCCTATTTTATTATTAACCGGGTCGTCTCTTTCACTTATAATTAATTTTTTATTCAATATTAAATTTATCATTATAGAGTATAGATTCATTGTTGAAGTAAATGATACGATCGTGTCAATATCATGATCTTTTATATATCTATACAAATGACCCAGCCTAACTAAAAACGAGAAGATTGGATATTTATTGATTCTATTCGCTGCATTAAACGGCACCAAATTAATGCTTTCATTTAGGTCAAACGAGGATTCGGCATCCGAAAAACAACAAATAGATACCTGATGGTTTTTCTCAACAAATTTATTTGCCAAAATACTTATGACTCTTTCTGCGCCACCCGAATCCATTGAAAAAATTACAAAACCAATATTCATCTGAATTTATTTCTTAATAATAAATGCTTGGTAAGGCAGTAAGATGACGTTTTCTTTTTTATTCTCGAAAAATTCATCGACCGCCAGTTTAACTCCTGGACAAGTTGTAAATGTGTAATCGTCAAAAACGATCATTCCTCCAGTGTTTAAACGATCATAAAAAAACTCAAGCCCGTGCTTTGTTGGTTCATATAGATCCAAATCAAAATGAATAAAGGAAAAAAATAGGTTGTCTGGAATTTTTTGTAAAGTCATTGGAATCCAACCTTTGTAATAAAACAGGAATTTTTGGTCTATGGGGAGTAAATTTTTTTTGCATTGATCTAATGAAGAAAATAAATCATTTTCGCTCCAATAATCCCCATCCTCTTTGCTAGGTTTAGATATCCCTTCCCAAGAATCAAGCATGTGGTGTCTTTTATTAAATCTGGTTCCATGTTGGGCAATTAAATAGGATGATGCTCCATAATAAACTCCCAACTCAACGGTATCACCCTTTATTTCATCGGTAAGTTTAATGAGTTCCTTTAAAGTGTACTTTCTTTCAAAACTGTGAGGATTTTTACCTTCCATTTTTTTGAACCAATAAATAAATTCATTTTCATGATGGCAAATCTTTCCCCATTCTCCAATAAAATATGTTGGATAAATTCTATTGAAAATTCTTTCCGCAATTTTAAAACGACTCCTTTTATCCTTTTTTACAAAGGCTTTAAAAAATAATCCCAGAATTGATATTAAACTTTTCATCAGGTTAAAATATTTGGTTTTTGAATAAAAAAGTATTCCGACTTTCACCAAAAGCTAAGAGTTTGAAACCATTCTTAAGCAGGTAATTAATAACTTTTGGTGCTGTTGTTTCTTGATTTACACCCCTTTCAAATCCTAAATCTGCAGAGATATATTCAACATTTTTTAGATTCTTACGGAGCCCTTCAATTATTTCCGGTTCAAATCCCTCTGCCTCGAGCTTGATCAATTTGATTTTTGAG
>JAYNHN010000222.1:0-2699 GCA_038108035.1 Flavobacteriaceae bacterium | reverse complement strand
GGCTAGAACCATCAGAGCTACATAGGAACCCGTAATTCTTCCCCAATCCAGAGAGCTGTTGGGTTCCAATAATGAATCAAGAGCTATTAGATGTAAAAAAGTGGGGAGAAGAGCAACCAACAGAACAAAGGCAATCCCAAGGAGCTTTCCACCAAAAATTTGAGTAGGACTTAAGGGTTTGGTCAACAGTAGTTCAAAGGTTCCCGTAGACCGTTCCTCCGAAAAACTTCTCATACTTAAAGCAGGAATGAGGAATAAAAAAAGCCATGGAGCGATTTCAAAAAAAGGACTGAAATCCCCAAATCCGATACTCAATAAATTATAGGGTGTATCGAAAATCCAAAGGATCAAGGTGGAAACCAACAAATAACTTCCGATCACCAGATAGCCAATCAAATGACTGAAGAAAAAACCTAATTCTCTTTTAGCAATGCTCCACATATTAATTAAATTGGACGGTTATCGGATCTCTGTAATCAAGGCCAAAAAGACTGTGGGCACTTCCTACGGTCATTGGATTACTTTTATAGATAGCTAACTCCAAATGTCCTGCTGAATTGAAAAGGGCTAATTTTTTTCCATCCTCCTCTCGCTTTTCTTTTGGCAAGTTAAAATCGATTGCTTGACTATAGTTTTTGTACAATATTTTAAATTTTACGGTTCGGGCAAAAATGATAAAATCTCTGGATTTTCCAATTTGCTGAAAGAGTTTTTCTGTAATATTCGTAATAACATTTCCATAATTGTCAATGTAAATTACACTTCCCAATATTTGATTGCCATCAGGATTAATGACTGGCTTTACTTCGATCAATTCTTTCATTTTTTTAAGGGGCTTACCAATTACCTCCAAAGCCCCCTTTCTAGCTATATGAGCTGCTACATGAACAAAAACATCCAAAACAGGAAAAGAACTAAGTACTCGATCGTGAATATTAATTTCAACAGTTTGTTCTGCTTTTAAATCCTCTTTAATTAATGAAAAAACACCGTTATCGGCTCCTATAAAAAAGTGACCATTAAATTTCATGGCTATATGAAGGTTTTCTGGAGTATATTCTGATTCCACTCCTACAATATGAATACTACCTTCGGGGAAAACTCGATATGCGTTCTTGATAATATAAGCGGTTTCCGAGGCATTGTACGGACTTATTTGATGGGAAATATCCACAATAATAGCTTGAGGCATTTCTCTTAAAATGGCCGCTTTAATTACAGCAATAGAGTAATCTTTATGTCCAAAATCAGTCGTTAAGGTCACGAGAGTCATAAAGTTTAATTTCTCTGAATCATTTAATTAAAATAATGCTATTTTTATATTCCAACATTAGACTGCATAACAAAAGTAATTTTTTTTAAACTAGTAGCCTTTGAATGAAATAAAAATTGATTTATCCGAAGTAAACCCTCAGGATTTTTTTGGAAATCAAAACACCCACATAGCAAAATTAAGAACCTACTTCCCAAAAATTAAAATTGTAGCTCGAGGAAATACCTTAAAAGCTTACGGGGAAGAAGCCGTCCTTCTAGAATTTGACAAAAAAGTAGCCATGCTTATCGCTCATTTTGGAAAGTTTAATGTTTTAAACGATGAAATAATTGAACGAATTGTAATTACCTCCAACTTAGATAGAACCAATTTGGAAGGTGGAACCGAAATCCCCATTCTTCACGGAGTAGGGGGTAGAATAATTAAGGCTAAAACACTCAATCAAAAACGTTTGGTAGAATCCATGAAGAAAAACGATATGGTTTTTGCAATCGGCCCTGCCGGAACCGGAAAAACCTATACGGGTGTTGCGTTGGCTGTAAAAGCATTGAAAGAGAAACAAGTCAAACGAATTATTCTGACTCGACCTGCTGTGGAAGCTGGAGAAAATTTAGGGTTTTTACCGGGGGATTTAAATGAAAAATTAGATCCGTATATGCAGCCTTTATATGATGCTCTTAGAGATATGATCCCTTCAGAAAAATTGAGAAGTTATATTGAAAAGGGAACAATACAAATAGCACCCTTGGCATTTATGCGCGGTCGAACTCTGGACAATGCTTTTGTGATTTTGGACGAATCTCAAAATACAACTCACTCCCAAATGAAGATGTTTCTGACTCGTATGGGTAAAAATGCTAAATTCCTTTTGACTGGTGACCCTGGACAAATTGACCTTCCCAGAAGAATGATCTCCGGATTAAAAGAAGCTCTACTAATCTTAAAAAGTACTGATGGGATCGGGCTTATTTATTTGGACGATAAAGATGTAATTCGACACCCATTAGTTAAAAAGGTAATTGATGCTTACAAAACAATTGAACACGACAACTGATGAGGACAAATACGATTATGAATACGGATCTTCAATTAGAAGGTCTCATTTCAAAATACACTGGAAAAGTAAGAGAGGTTTATCGACTTGAAAACGATCTTTTAGTCATGGTAGCTACCGATCGTCTATCGGCTTTTGATGTGGTTATGCCCAAGGGAATTCCCTACAAAGGACAAATTTTAAATCAACTCACAACACGAATGTTGGAGTCGACTTCGGATCTAGTACCCAATTGGTTAGTAGCTTCGCCCGATCCGAATGTTTCCGTAGGCAAAGCCTGTGAACCTTTCAAAGTAGAAATGGTCATAAGAGGCTATGTATCAGGTCATGCGGCCCGAGCGTATAAAAACGGTATGAGAACGCTTTGCGGTG
>JAYNHN010000221.1:0-2701 GCA_038108035.1 Flavobacteriaceae bacterium | reverse complement strand
ATACTCAAATCAACTGGGAGGATTCCCTCGATGCAATTCAAAATAAGATCAGGGGTTTGGATCCTTATCCAGGTGCATGGAGCTTTTTTGTTAATCAAGGAAATAAAGACCGATTTAAGATCTTCAAAGCCTATAAAAGAGAAGAAAATCACAGTTTTCCTCTAAAGAAAATTATAATTGAAGGAAATTCTCTATTGGTTTCTACCTACGAAGGTTTCTTGATATGTTCGGAAATTCAGTTACCTAACAAAAAAAGGATGTCAACGAAAGCCTTATTAAATGGGTATCGCTTCGATGAAAATGCGTTCGTATTTTAAAAATAGAACGACCATTATCAACAAAAACCTTTATTTATCAACAAAACGAAGGATTTCCTCAGTATTTTCCTTGCCCATTACAAAATCCATATAAATTTGTCCAATAACCTTTTAATTAAAACATTATGAACAAAACAGAACTTATCGATGCAATGGCAGCGGATGCTGGCATCTCTAAAGCGGCAGCAAAAAAGGCACTTGAATCTTTCTTGGATAGTGTGAGTGGAACCCTTAAAAAAGGAGGACGTGTTTCTCTAGTTGGATTCGGATCTTGGTCCGTTTCTGAACGTGCAGCCCGTGACGGAAGAAATCCACAAACAGGAGCTACAATCAAAATCGCTGCAAAGAATGTTGTGAAGTTCAAAGCAGGAGCTGAATTATCTAGTTCAGTTAACTAAGCTTTATTTTAATTACAATAATAAAAAGCTCCTGTACAGGAGCTTTTTTTTTATTATAGAAGGAATGGATATAGGTAGTCTTCTTATAGCGACACCATCAATTATAGGTGATCCTAATTTTCAGCGGTCCGTAGTTCTTTTAGTTGATAAAAAGGAAACGGGAACTGTAGGCTTTATTTTAAATAAAAAATCAGATTATACCTTAAACGAAGTGATGGAAAATATTTCACTCGAGTTTCCTTTGTATTTTGGAGGTCCGGTTGAACAGGATAATCTTTTTTTCGTTCACAGCGCGGATGATTTAATTCCAAACAGCCTACCCATAGGGGATCAACTTTTTTGGAGTGGAGATTTTGATGTGGTAATAGAATTGCTACAAAGGGGAGCGCTAAACGAAAAAGAAATTCGTTTTTTCTTGGGCTATTCTGGTTGGTCAGAACAACAATTAGAATCTGAAATTGATCAGAAGTCATGGGTTGTAGTAGATCCAAATGGAGAATCAGAATGGTTTAAGAATCCAACCTCTGATTTATGGAAAAACCATATGAAAACCATGGGAGGGAAGTATTTGATATGGTCAAATGCTCCCGAAAACCCTAGCTGGAATTAATCCAAATCCGACACAAAATTAGAAAATAAAACACTCAATCGATTCTTAGAATAGTGCGTTTTTCGATACTGAGAAACAAAACAAGCTCCTTTTGAGGGAGACAATACCATGATTTCTTCTGATTTTTGAAGTTCAAAGGGGTTGATGGATTCCTCAACAAGATTAATTTCTTTATTTTTTTTGATCAACCATTCATTAAAGGAAGCACGCAAGACAAAATCTTGACATCCTGATCCTAAATCAGGAGTTGACAAACGATTTTTTTGCAGAAGATAAATACTTCCATTGATGCTTTCAACCAAGTTTTTTTGGCTGTTCATTAAAAAACAATCGTCCAATCCGTTTTCTTCTGCATAGCTCGCAGCTATAATTCTTAGTGATTGGTTCGTACTCGAAAGATTTGAAAAATAACCTTGGAGGATCCATTCTTCTTTATAAAGATCCAATAAGCAGGGACCCTGAATGGGACTATCCAATTCGATTCCTTCCTCTGTACTAACGATAAAAAAAGTTTGAAGATCTTTTTTGATAAATTGAAAACGTATTTGTTGTGACTCTGAGGAATGATGGGTTGTTAATTTAGTAATTTGCGATTTTAAAAAATCAAGCGTATAATTCATAGGGATACGAAACCGATGCCTCCTTAAGGCAGCAGCGATTCTAAAATAATGATTTTCCCAAAATAGAATTTGTCCTTTATGAATACGGATTAACTCCACAAATGAAAACTGACTGTGTAAGCTTTCAATAATCTTCTCGGAACCTTCTACTAAAGAAGAAACCAAATTTCCATTACAATTAATCATAGGATGTTAGCTAGCGCCCAGTACTTGCTTTAAATCTGAAACCAAATTATCCCAAAGCATTTTAGACTCCTCCAATTCATCTTCGTCAGAGAAGTCAGAAATAATCAGTGAAACATCTTTAGTGATTTCATCGACTTGAATTCTAAACTCAAAATAGTATTGGTCTTGATCTTCATCATCATTTTGCCATTGAAAACGAACTTTTTCGTTATTCTTCTTATGAATTAACTTGGCATATTCTTCTGTGTCGTCCCATATGAAAGTAAAGAATTCACCTCTCGAGTTAACATTATCTGCGAACCATTCGGACAGACCTGATGGGGTGGATAAATACTGATACAATAGCTGTGGCGAAGCATGGAAATCATATTCGATAGAAAAACTTTTTTTGTCACTCATGATTCAAAATTTCTGAATCCTAATATATTGAAAAAAAGATACTAAGCCTATTTCTTTTAAAATATTTTCAAAAGGTTGTTCAAGCTCAATTATGTTTTTATATTTGCCAACCAAAAAGGCGAGGTAGCTCAGCCGGTTAGAGCGTCGGATTCATAACCCGGAGGTCGGGAG
>JAYNHN010000220.1:0-2724 GCA_038108035.1 Flavobacteriaceae bacterium | reverse complement strand
TATTGATTACAACCAAATCAGGTGCTGTTTCAGAAGGACTCGGAGTTGAGTTCAACAGTTCTGTTCAGTTTGATGATATCCGAAACGATCCCTACGATCCGCAAACGAGATATGGTCAGGGACGTGACTATTCTACTGATTCGGATACTGCAGACACCTATGCCAATTGGGGCGTGCCCTTAGATGGTTCCTCGGTAGAACAATGGGATGGAGTTTCAAGACCCTATTCTTATAAAGGAAAACTTTTTAAAGAGGTGACGAATCATCTATCTTTTAAACAAAAACATAAGGAAAATAAGTTTGATGATTTTCAAAAGCAGGTCTTACTTCCTCACAAGCTGTCACAATTTGGTCCGGCTTTGGCAGTAGCAGACGTAAACAACGATGGACTGGATGATTATTATATTGGGGGTGCGAGTTGACAATTATGAAAAATAATGATTCAAAATGATAAAGGAGATTTTAGTATTTCCAATGAAAAATTATGGATACAACATCGAATTCTAGAAGATACCGATGCGTTGTTTTTTGATGCAGATTTGGATGGAGATCAAGATTTATTTGTGTTAAGTGGAGGCAATGAATTTGAAGCAGGTCAGAGTACCTATCAAGATCGATTGTATATCAACGATGGGACAGGTCATTTTACTTTTGACAAAGAGAGACTTCCCTCTCTTTTTGAAAGTGGAGGTACGGTAAAAGGAGCCGATTTTGATGGTGATGAAGATTTGGACTTGTTTGTTGGAAATCGGATCGTTCCATGGGAGTATCCAATGCCCCCTCCTAGCTATTTACTTGAAAATAATGGAGGCTTTTTTGAAAAGCATACCGAAAGCGTAGCAATTTTAGATAAATTAGGAATGGTAACTGATGCCACTTGGGTGGATTATAATTCGGATGGTTTTTTGGATCTAGTTGTTGTTGGTGAGTGGATGCCTGTTACCTTTATAGAAAATCGGGATGGATCCTTGAAGATTGATTCAAATAAAACGCATTCAGAACTAAGTGGGTGGTGGTTTAGTGTTGCCTCTGCAGATTTGGATCAAGATGGAGATCAAGACCTTATTTTGGGTAATATAGGAGAAAATTATAAATACAAAACAAGTCCTCAAGAACCTCTTGAATTGTATTATAATGATTTTGACGGCAAAGGTCAGAAAGATATTGTTTTGACCTATTATAACTACGGAAATAAATACCCTTTGCGCGGATTTTCTTGTTCCTCTCAACAAATCCCCTCATTAAAAAATAAGATAGCCAGCTACGAAGAATTTGCAAGTTCAAACTTTAATCAAATTTATAGTCAGTTCTCTAATTTTGATGCTTATCATTTAAAAGCATCTACTTTTGAAAACCTGGTCTTACTCAATAATAATCAAGGAGGATTCATGAAAATCAAATTGCCTGTAGAAGCACAATTTTCTTCAATAAACGATATATTGTGTAGGGATTTTGATGAGGACGGAAATTTGGATTTGTTGTTGATTGGTAACTTATATGTATCGGAGATTGAAACTCCACGAAATGACGCAGGTATTGGACTCTATTTACGAGGGAAAGGAAAAGGGTTTTTTGAAGTACTTTCTGTTAAAGAATCTGGTTTTTTTGCACCTTATGACGCTAAAAAAATAGGGTACTTAGTAGGCAAAAACAAAAACCACCTTATTGTAGGTAATAACAACGAGGTGGTTCAATTTTTTGAAGTTAAAAAAAGAGAGGCGGATTAAGACTCTAGCGCATTTTTACAATAATCCAAGCTTTTTTTAATTTCTTGAATAATTGAGGATTCTTTTGGAGTCTTATACTCATATTCAATGGTTGCCGTAAAATCGTATTTTTGGTCACGCATCAACTGAAGAACTTCTTTGATGGGGGTGTCTCCGGTTCCAAAAGGAACATTTCTCTTACCGTTTTCGGGATTGTGACGGTCTTTTACGTGCATACTCAAAATATGTTGGTTGTTATTTTGAATAAACTCAATTGAATCCATGTTTCCTGCGGCAATATAATGCCCCAAGTCTAAATTCATTGCGTTGTGAGAAGATTGTTCCAAAGCAGTATCCCACCAATGGGCATGTTGTTGTTCATGACCGTGGTAAGCAACTTTGATTCCGTTTTGTTCTCCCATTTTCCCTAATTTAAGAGTATGTTCGTTGTCTCTGGGAAGTTCAAGGGTTACATGAGAAGCTCCGAGTCTTTTTCCGGCTTGCATTGCGTAGTGGATGTTTTCATCTGAATTTTTTGCTGTAAGCAAATAGTCCGGCTTAAATGCGTAAATCTCTACGCCTGCATCGTTATACATTTTGCGGAGTTTGTCAAAGCCGTCCAATGACCGAGTCGCATTCCATTTTTCGACCTGTTTGTCATAGGACTCCTTTTGCATTTTCAAATCCTCCAATTCTTTTTTGTCGTCCTTAGATAGGTCTTTGTTTCGTTCTTTACGAAGCAGTCGGTAGTATTTTCTTCGATCCATTTTATTGACAGGTCGTCCTAAAAAAGATTCCGCAGTACCCCCCATTAATTCAACAGCATGAATTCCACAGTCCAAAACATATTGGAGAATAGCCTCAGCACTTTGATCTTTCAGATCTCTAAAGGAATAGGTAATTACACCCAGTTGAACCCCGTTGATTCGGGAGTTGGGATTTATTAAATTGGGCAGGTAGGCCGGGGCACCCCAAACTTTTGAACCAGTCAATGCTAGACCCGCAGCAAAAGTTGCCG
>JAYNHN010000219.1:0-2726 GCA_038108035.1 Flavobacteriaceae bacterium | reverse complement strand
CTTGAGGACAGGGTAATTTAACAATATCTAAAGTCTTGTTTGAACGAACTAACGTAAACCCTCCTAACAAAACAGGGGCTAGGTTATCGGCATGTGATGAACCACTGGCAAGTGACTCTCCAGCAATAGCATGTTGTACCAGTTCTTTTCTACTCAAAGGTCTTCCCATCAGTTCATTTACTGCAAAGACAGCTCCTGCTGCACTGGCTGCACTACTTCCAATACCGCTTCCGGGCTTGATTCTTTTATCGATATCTATGATATACCCAAATTTACTTGGTAGGGACTCTAGTAAAGAAAATACGGCAACACTGGCAACATTTTTCATGGGATCCATTGGAAGCTCGGCTCCGGAAATTTTACCGATCTCAACTCCAGGTGTTTTTTTTTGGGTTATCTTCATATAATCTCCAATAGGTTCCAAACAAAAACCCAATACGTCAAAACCACAGGAGACATTGGCGACACTAGCTGGGGCAAAAATTTCAATTTGATTCATGGTCAACGTTTTCCGATTCGAATGATATCTCCAAAAATCCCACCGGCAGTCACATCCGCACCTGCACCTGCTCCTTTAACGATCAGTGGCTGGTCCTTGTATCTATTTGTGTAGAATAAAATGATATTATCACTTCCTTCTAAATTGTAGAAATCATGATTTGGATCAATTTGTTTCAAGCCCACACTCGCTTTACCATTTTCAAGCTGAGCTACGTACTTTAAACGAGCTCCTTTTTCATTGGCTTTAGAAAGTATTTGTTGGAAGTGAGATTCATTTTTTTCAATTGCTTGATAAAAATCTTTATTATTTGAAGTGTTCAAAACTTCTACAGGTAAAAAGGATTGATTTTCGATATCTTCCAATTCAAGAGAATAGCCACTTTCACGAGCTAAAATCAAAATTTTACGAGCTACATCCACTCCACTGAGGTCAATTTTAGGATCGGGTTCCGTATAGCCTTGATCTTGTGCGTTTTGAACAATTTCTTTAAAAGAGGTTTGGGAGGTAAAATTATTGAAAACATAGTTCAAACTGCCAGACAAAATCGCTTGAATTTTATTAATTTTATCTCCTGAGGCAATTAAATTATTTAAGGTGTCAATTACTGGTAGTCCGGCACCTACATTGGTTTCAAATAAGAAAGGAGTTCCAAATCTACGTGCAATTTTTTTCAATTTAAGATAATTGTCTGAATGTCCTGAACAAGCTATTTTATTACAAGTGACTACACCAATATTATTTTTAAGATAACGATCGTATTGGCTAGCAATGGTTTCGTTGGCTGTATTGTCAATGAAAATGCTGTTTCGAAGGTTCAATTCTCTCATGTGAATAAAAAACCGTTCTTGATCTGCTTTGATATTACTTTTTTCGAGTTCTTTTTTCCAATTTAGAAGATCTACAGGTTCCTCGTTGAGGATCATTTTACGGGAATTGGAAAGGGCAATAACTCGAATTTTTAATCTAAAATTTTCTAATAAATAATCCTGTTGTTGCTTAATTTGTTCCAATAATTTTCCTCCAACATTTCCAACTCCGGTAATGAATAAATTCAATTCTTTAGTTTGTTCCTCAAAAAAACTCTCGTGGATAGTATTGAGTGCTTTTTGGACATTTTTTTGATCAATGATGATCGATATATTTCGTTCCGAAGCACCTTGGGCAATGGCCCTAATGTTAATATTGTTGGCACCTAGACTACTGAAGAGTTTACCGCTGATACCTTGATGATCTTTCATTCGATCACCCACAACAGCAATGTTCGCCATATTCAGTTCAACGTAGGCAGAATCTATTTTACTTTGACTGATTTCAAAGGCAAATTGATCGTCAATAGCTTTTTTTGCTGCCTTTGCATCTTCTGAACGAACTCCCAGACAGATCGAATGTTCAGAGGATGCCTGAGTAATCATGATGATATTAATTTGTCTTGAGGATAAACTTTCAAAAAGTCGCTTAGAAAATCCAGGAATACCTATCATACCACTCCCTTCTAGGTTAATCAAGGCTACATGGTCAATGTGACTAACCCCTTTAACAATACTTCCATTTTGTAAAGTATTGGTTCCGTTGTTATTTATGACGGTTCCAGGCGCATCAGCATCAAAAGTATTTTTAATTACCACAGGAATATTTTTTTCAATGAGTGGTTGAAGAGTTGGAGGGTAAATTACTTTTGCACCAAAATGCGAAAGCTCCATCGCTTCATGAAAAGATAATTTTGGAATAGGATGAGCTTGAGACACCAGTCTTGGATTAGCAGTGTACACGCCGCTTACATCTGTCCAAATTTCTAAATTTTCCGCATCCAGATAATTGGCTAATAGAGCCGCTGTATAATCGGACCCACCCCTCCCTAGAGTCGTGGGATTCCCATCTTCATCGGTGGCGATAAATCCCGGAACTATAGTGACAGAATGGGTATGATTTGAAAAAAAATAGTTACTTTCTTGAGAACTTTTTTTATGATTTATAATTTCCTTTTCATGAACAAGATGAGTGAATAGTATTTCACGTGCATCTTTAAGTGAAACAGAAACGGATTTGTGTTTTAGAGCATGGTATATAATCGTACTTGAAAGAATTTCACCAAAACTCAAAACCCGCGCCAAGCTTTTGTCGGTCAATTCATTGAGAGTGTAAATCGATTCTAAAAGTTTTTCAAGTTCATTTAGTTGTGTTTTTAAAAAACTGATTATTTCACTTTGTTGCGTAACGGGTACAA
>JAYNHN010000218.1:0-2803 GCA_038108035.1 Flavobacteriaceae bacterium | reverse complement strand
GTAAGAGGGAGGTCTTTTTACTAAAAAAACACACTTAAAAAAAGCACAAAAAAAAGCACCTTGTTTCCAAAGTGCTTAACTCTTTAGTAATAATATATAAATTATAAAAGGGTAATGTTGGAAGCTTGCTTTCCTTTTTTACCCTCTTCTTCTACATACTCTACTTTAGCCCCTTCTTTAAGGGTCACGCCGTTTAGGGCTGAAATGTGAACGAATACATCCTCTCCGGATTCATCGTTGGTAATAAAGCCAAAACCTTTGGCTTCATTGAAAAATTTAACTGTACCAGTCATTGTATTATTTTAATTAGGGCTGCAAGGTACGTTTATTATTTTAGCAACGTCCTTATTTTAACACTTTTTATTTACTGAAAAGTACTGATTTTCAATATTTTTGATCTAATTCTATGTTGTCAATGACAGAATTATAAATTTATGTTAGAATTTTAAAAACCTTGGACTTACATCCAATATTTTTTGATATTTGTATAAACCCCAAATTGTGAAACCTACCTACTACTCCTTGTTCTTGATCCCTGACAAAAGGCGCAACATTTTTAAATGGTCGTTGCGTTGGATGAATACCCAATATCCTGAATTGAGTGTTAGGCTGGTTCGAAGTCCTGAGCGGATTCTTACATTGTTGGAACAAAAACCGTATTTTCGAATTTATTGGTATCAGGATCTAACGACTTCCAAAACCATTGCTCAACAGATTCAATCCAAGTATCCTTCTCTGGATTGGTATCTTGTCGCCGAAAAACTAGATGTCATTCAATTTAGAGATTGGATGGATTCGATGACCCTACAGGCGATTTGGCACTTGCCGGATTTCTTGCATTTTAGTTTTTGGAATTATCTGGTTTCTCTTCCTTCCCGAAAACCTACCCATAGTCCTTCGGTTGAACGGGTTTTAAAAAATCCCAAACTGAAATTGGAAGCCAAGGACCTTTCTCTTTTAGAAGCTTTAAAAAGCGGGAAATCTTCCGAACAAATTCAAAATGAGGTTGGTTTTTCTAAAAGCAATTACTACTATCATTTGGATCGATTAAAAAAAAATTTTCAACTTCTTCCTGAAAGTAACCTATACCAACTCGTAAAAACAGCTGAAAATTGGGGGTATTTGTAATTTTTATGAAATTTGGGAATTATTCCTAAAAAGTTTGAAAAAAGCAATTTAAATTGGTTGAAACAAATCTTAAAAAACAATTATTATGGATCATTTTATTACACATTCAAGTGTATTTAAAAATAGGGACCGCACCTGTTTTTAAGTTATTTAATGTTCCAATTTTCTTTTATTGGATGTACTGATTTTGAAGAAAATTTCAATAAATCTTTAAAATTAAAAAAAACACGTAATCAAAATTATTCAATAAAAACATCAGAAATTCGTCTTATTGAGAGACAATTGGAAGCTTGGGCAATTGATGTTGGAATTGAAATTGATATGATCAATGAAAATGAAATAGACTCTTCTAGAGTAATCAATTTAATTGACAGTTCATTAGTAAAATTTCAACAAAAGATAGTGCAAAGCACTATGAAACAGGAGGATAAGAGAGTTGCTTTAATTTTATTAAATTCTTATTCCAATTTCACTAAATCAACAGCGATAAATCTTTTTCAACTTAAAAATTCACTTCTTACTGGCACTATTCAAAGCAAATGTAATTTTTGGAAAAGAGCTAAATGGATCATAAAATGTACGGCTTTAGCTGCTGTTGCGGCAGGTGTTTGTGGAGTGGTTGGGGGTGCTACGGCAGGGACAGGAGCAGCAGCAGTAATTTTCTACGCAAAATGTACAGTGGCTACAATCAAAGCTATTGATTGTTGGGCGGATGGATGTAAATGATTAAAACATGGAAATTATGAAAAAACTAATCACAATTATTATTCTAGTCTTAATTTTAAATGCCTGTAAAACTTATAAAATTAATTCAAGTATAGATACTTTCGAAAAAAATGCTACAATTGGTATTTTACAGCCAAAAATTATTATTCATAATGTAAAGACCATTAATGAACGTGTTGTTTTAAAATTGAAAAATGATTTTCAAAATAAATTATATAAAAAATTAATAAAAACAACTCTGCTGAAAGAACTGAGATTTCAAAAATTAATGGAAGATGAAAATACACTTAATCATTTGGACAGAAAAAATCAGTATGTTTTGAGTTCGGAATATGAATTTTTAGAATTTAGTAATGATTTTGAAGGTTTAGCAAGTATTATTTTAACTGGAATCCCCCTAGACAGAGGTGTTCAAAATCTTAAAATGAAACTAATTGACACTTTTTCAAATACTATTGTTTGGGAATTAGAGGTGAAAAACGGAGTTCTTTTTTCAAATTTTTCGACTGCTTATGAGGGAATAATCGGATATCCTGTTAGAGAATTGAAACAAATTAGTGTTTTGGAATAAATTCACATTTAAACAGATGAAAAAAATAATATTCATACTTTTTACTGTATTTGTTCTTTTTGGGTGCAATGGTTTATTATATCAGTCCGCAAAAAAAGCACCTAAAATGATAAGTGGTAGGGTGGGTGTACCCTATCCCAATCTAAACTATTTTCATATTGATAGAATAGCTCCAGAGGGAAAAGAGAAAATAACTCAAGTTTTACAAAATCAAATCATTCAGTCTTTATCCAAATTAACCCAAACGTATGCGGTGGAGTTTGTTCCCGTGCCTTTGTATTCTAAACAGTCACAAGACCTAAGCCAAATTCAGGAGAAATATGGGGTTGCTTACGTTTTAAACTCGGATTATACTTTTTTGGATTACGACAGTGACCT
>JAYNHN010000217.1:0-2814 GCA_038108035.1 Flavobacteriaceae bacterium | reverse complement strand
TGATAGCGGTCGAGTCACACCCTTAATTAAAAAAAATATAGCAGATCTGACAGGCCGATACAAGGTCACGGTAGGGAGTCGTGTGGGGGGTACTTTACTAATCGACAGTAAAATAGGCAACCAAAACGATTTTGAAGGAATCCTTGGGATCAACTCACAGACTTCTAATGCCTATCTAAGCATTCCACTGTCAAAGGAAAAATCATCACTTCAGCTATCCGCTAGGGCTTCCTATTTTAACTTTTCTAAAAAAAACCTTTCCGATCAAAAAATTATACCGGACTACAATTACAATGATTTCAATTTGAAATGGACCACACAACTGAAAAACAAGGATCGGATTGAATGGACATCTCTCTTAAGCAATGATACGTATTTAGAAATTTTAGAAAGAAGGCGAAGTGTAGAATCCTACAAAAAAGAAAGTTCTTCACTTCAAATTGGGAATTCTTTACACTATTTTAAAAGCTGGTCAAACGGTGGTATCTCTTCTCTTTCTCTTTCACAAAGTTCTTATACTTCGAATCTGAATGTCACTGTTGATTTTAAAGAAGGAGTCGAAAATGTGTTTGAAGAACTTGAAGGAAAGTCGATTTGGGACAATGCCATCAAGGAGCATTCTTTTAAAATAACGCATGAATTCTCTTTAAAAAACAAACAGCAGTTAGAGTTTGGTTTGCAATGGACACAAAATCAATTTTCATTGAGCAATCAAATTTTTTTAAAACGTTTTTTACCTTTAGAAAACAAAATGAACCGCTTAACTTTTTACGGTAAAGATTATTATCAAATAAGCCCTGCTTTTGATCTTTCCTTTGGAGTAAAAGTGGATGTTCTGTTTCCGTTTGATCAACTATACATTCAACCGCGTCTAAACGGTTCTCTACAACTTTTAGAAAAATGGAAAATGACCTTTGGTTCGGGTTATTACAATCAATTTATAGGAAAAGTCTCAGTAATCGATCGAATAAAAGACCGTATTGATCTATGGTTACCCTTGGATAACGAATATTTAAACACCCTCAACTCCATACACAATGTTGTGGGAATTTCTAGACAATCCGAAACTTTGAATGTAAGCGTAGAGGCTTTTTATAAAACCACCCAAAATTTAGGAAGGATCTTTAAAAATCGGAATCGTTTCATTTTTGACAATCGAAAAGCTCGAACCTATGGAATTGATTTTTATTCCAAAAAAAGAGTTCAAAAACATGAGTTTTGGATTTCCTATTCTTGGGGGCAAATCGAGGAGACCCTTCCCGAACGAATTGCTAATGATTTTTATGTAGAGGCCCAACACAGCCAACTAAGTGAAATCAAAGGAGTGGCTCTTTTTAACTTTGATCCGTTTCATTTTTCTTTAACTCATGTATATGGTACCGGATTTCCCAAGTCACAGCGTTTGGAACCGAATGTTTTGATTAATAACCGCTCAGAAGAAGTTCCTTATGCTCGTACAGATGTTTCCTTCCAGTACAATTTTAATCTTCAAACCCTAGATCTTGAGGCTGGTTTTTCGATCATCAATCTTTTTGATCGGGAGAATCTTCGTCTCAACCAATCAACCGAATTTCCTGATGATTTTACAGTAACACAAACCGGCATTCCTTTCAATCCTCTGATCTATCTTAACATTCGATTTTAATCAATCGATTTTTTTCACTTTGATCTTAAATAAATTATCATATAGAATGATTGCAATCATATTATTTGTAGATTCGTTTTTATGTACTTTAAAAATATCCGGGTGGTATTTTGCACCCTTTTGTTTGCTTCTTTTGTATTTTCTCAAAATACAAACCCCAATAAAAATTTAAATTTCAATGGAACCTTTTTGGAACTGGAGCCTATTGTGGATGGAAATATTTTGGGGGAATCTATTTGGGAGAATGTACCGCCTCTGACGGATTTAAAACAAATCAAACCCGATTATAATGAACCGGCTTCTGAAAAAACTGCTATTCGAGTCGCTTTCACTTCCAAAATGCTTTATGTCGCTGTGGTTTGCTTCGATTCCGATCCTAACCAAATCGTTGTTTCTGATTCAAGAAGAGATGCTGATTTAAGTGATGAAGACAGTTTTCTTTTTATTTTGGATACTTACAACGACCAGCAAAATGGATTTTTATTTGGAACCAATTCCAGTGGAATGGAATACGATGCTCAAATTGATCGAGAAGGTGAAGGTAATTTTAGTGCCAATAGACAACAAGGAGGGGTTGTAGGTGGAACCAATATCAACTGGGATGCTTCCTGGAAAGTGAAAACAGAAAAAGGCGATTATGGCTGGAGTGCTGAATTTGCAATTCCTCTTCGTTCCATTCGTTTCAATAGCGGAACCAATCAAACTTGGGGAATCAATTTCCAAAGAAACATCAGTAAGCGAAGTGAAACAGCCTATTGGGCTAATCTTCCTCTTGGATTTGACATCAAAAGAGTTTCTTTAGCAGGAAAAATGAATGGTCTTAGCTTAAAGTCTCCTAAAAATCTAAAAATCATCCCTTATGTTTTAACACAAAGTCAAAGATTGAAAAATCCACCTCCTGTACAAATGAATACGTCGGCAGCTGTAGGTGGTGACATCAAATACAGTCTTACACCCGGATTGACTCTTGACGTTACTTACAACACCGATTTCGCTCAAGTTGAAGTGGACGAACAACAAGTCAATTTGGATCGCTTCAATTTATTTTTCCCTGAAAAAAGACCTTTTTTTCTCGAAAATGCTGGGCAATTCAGTGTGGGAAGTCCTGGAGAAGTTGACTTGTTTTTTAGCCGACGTATCGGGATTGGAAATAAAGGAGAATTGGTTCC
>JAYNHN010000216.1:275-2816 GCA_038108035.1 Flavobacteriaceae bacterium | reverse complement strand
CATTGGAATACCTATTATATTAAAATTGATCAAAAAAAAAATATTGGATTAGTCAAGCTGAACGACCAACTGATAAATGAGTTTCCACTTAGTGGAGAAAAATGGAATGAGAAAATGAAAAAAAGTAAATTCAATCGATCAGAGGACTACGAGTATTTAGGCGATAAAAGATGGTATGATTTTGCAAATTACAAACAAGGAAGTATCTGTTTACAAGATCATCCGGGGAAAGCTTATTTTAGAAATATTAAAATCAGAGAATTGGAATAGTCTACGAATACTCATTCATCCTTCGACTTTTTCCCTTACATCCATAAAATAGATGGTCAATGAAAAGATTAAAATGATCAATGCAGGCACTGATTTAATGATCTCATCACTGATAGAAATATGAAAGTAGATTGCTGAAATCATGAGTATAGAAATGGCTAAAATTGAGGGTTTTACTAATTTAGAATAAACAATACCCAACAAAAGCAAAATCGCCAGGAGAACTTTGATTGTACCCACGGTGTACAGCATTCCTTCACTCAAACCATAGGCATGGAATTCGGAAAGCATATCCGAGGCGTTCCCCCCTCTAAAAATTGTGCTCTTATTAAACCTGAGTAACCAAACATTCAGAATTGTAAAGGATACCGAAATCATTAAAATTCTTTTAATTAATGTCATTTTAAATGTAAGTTTTTCTCAATTTACAATTAATTATTGAATTAATCGAATGGGTCATGAAGTGGGTTCTTATTGCAAATCAAAACCCAAAAGAGTGCAATGGATAAAATGATGGGGCATTTATCAAAAAAAAGAAATTTCGGTGTTCTTCAAGAATTAAATATCTGGGATGATTTCAATTTGTTCTTCTATGGGTAAATCTAGAAAGGACTGAAACTCTTCAATAAATTCTTGTGAAGAATATCCAAAGGTATCTTCAAATGCTCCCTCCCAACCCAACGCATCTAAATTAGGATAAAACGACTCTTTTAGTGCATTTTGGTTGTCTACTTTGTTGAGTAAATAGGCAATGGCCCATGCTCCCAAATCATAGGCAGCGTTGGAACAACTGTCACTGTATTGAATTGAACTAAAATCTTTTGAGGGGCAATTGCTTTGTATAAATTCTTTTCCAAAATTCATTTTCTGTGTCATTTGAGATCTCAAATTTCCATAAGCATCCCGATCGTCAAAAAGAAGTGTTTCATTATTCATCAATTTAAAGAGCGTATAATTAGCCATATACTCGGCTCCTCCTTCATGAAACCATATATTGCCTAACTTTGAATTCACCACTTCGTAGTTTGTAGAATAAATACTTGCTAACTGAACCACATGAAAATATTCATGTAAGACTACCTTTGCATCATCTTGTGGTGGAATGAATTCAAAAAAATTGTCAAATCCAAACGGATAGGAATGGGACAATCTATGGATTCCCCAATCTCTACCCCCATTATGACCCGCTGAACCTTGGGGTTGATTGGTCGCCAAGACCTGCTCACCTATTTTTTGATAGGCAATCATGCTGTGAGGCAGACTTTGGTCGGCCTCTCGGTTGAAGCAATCTACTTGACTCCATTGGTTTAATGCCACTCTCCGATCACAAAATTGATTAATGAGTGAAATAGCACTGTCAAAATCAGTACCAAATACCCAATATTCAACTGGCCCGTATTTTCCAAATTCATTTGCCGCGGCCATAAGGGTAGAAGTCATTCCACTGATTACCTTTTCAGATAGATCCGACGCAAAGAATACATTGGGATAAAAATCAACTGTTTTTCCCCAATAATCAAATGATGTATCGTAATTGAAAAGGGTCGGATCAGAAACAATCCGATCGGTTATTATGTTAAGGGTGACATTAGTATTTTCTGTACTGGTTTCAATAGCATCCTCTGATGAACTCACAATTTGCGAGTTTGAATCGGATAAACTAATCGTTGAGTCGTCTTCGGTAGAACAACTAAAGAGGAGGAAAACGTAGATTAAAAATATAGAGTGATGTTTTCTCATTTGAATTGATTTTTGATTCAATCTAAAGTAATGTAAAAAAATAAAAAATGAATACAAAGTTGAGTTTACTTAGTGAATAGGTAGAAATGTGTCGTTCATTATATATTAACGAAACCTCTTGAGCATAAGAGCCACTTTAAAAATCTATTTGTTTTTGTTTTTTAGGATAAAGGATCCTAATATGGTTACACTTGCTATGATCACAAAAAGTTGGACATCAATATCAATATATCCAAGCCTACCCAATGCACTAGCCAAGAGAGATAAACCACCTATACGTATAAATACTTTCGGAAATTTCACATTACCAAGTTAAAAATTCACCCTTTTCCCGATTAATAAGTGTAATAAATAGAAAAAAACTTGATCAAAAACAGTAATCCTAGTCCTACAAAAAGGATCGTAAATTTACAATCCTTTTACTTCTAATGTTTAGAAGAACGGCCTCGAACCGACGACCTCTTGAACCGCAATTAAGGGTTTTAAAATATAAAGCATTGATGAACAAAGTAAATATCAATTTTTAAAAGG
>JAYNHN010000216.1:0-265 GCA_038108035.1 Flavobacteriaceae bacterium | reverse complement strand
AACATACGGTTTACAACTCCAAATAAGTATAGACATATGCTATAAGTGTTACTTGGAAACGGAGAACGTTAGGCGTAAAACAAAACTATCAAGATTGTCAATGGTTCGAACTACAAGATCAAATACAAAAAGCTCATGAATTAGTATTAGCTCACCTACGGGTGTAAACTGAATTCTGTCTGAGAGTAATTATTGATTAATTTAAATTAGACAGAATAAATAAGAAAAAACAGAATTATCAGAATTTGAGAAGACGGTACTTAAT
>JAYNHN010000215.1:0-2871 GCA_038108035.1 Flavobacteriaceae bacterium | reverse complement strand
GGGGATTCCCTGTTTTAAAGCTGATGATGTGGGAAAAGAGCTATTAAAATCTGAATTGAAGGAGGTCGTTTCTAAGCGTTTTGGTAAAAAAATATACAGTTCGGAAGGTGAATTAAACCGAAGAAAATTAGCAGAAATTGTTTTTAATGATCCAACGGCATTGAAGGATTTAAATGCGATTGTTCACCCGGCTGTGGCAGCAGCTTTTAATACGTTTAATTTTGTTATCTTAGTAACGGCACCCAAAGAGCTTCGACTGAAACGAGTAGTTAAAAGAGACGGTTTAAAATCTGAGGCAGTACAGTTTAGAATGAAAAATCAATGGGATGATGAAAAAAAGAGATCGAAGGCAGATTTTATTATTGAAAATGAATCGTTGAAGGAGGCTTATCAGCAGTTCCAAACCATTTATAAAATTTTAATGGAATTGGAATAGTATTAACAAAGCCTTGGCAAAATTATTTAATAAAATAAAAGAAATTTGTACACGTTTTAAAGTAAAGTCATCAATATGAAAAGAACTTTATTTATTTCCTTAGTTAGTTTTATGATTATATCCATATTGGGTGTCGTCGGATTACAAGGCTACTGGATTTATTCAGCGTGGAATAACAAAGAAGAAGAATTTTCACTGGCGGTTCAACAATCTCTCCAGATTGTTGCAAAAGAGGTACAAGAGCGAGAGCTGTCGGATTATATTTCGACTTATGAAAGTCTAATTGATTCTTTGGAAACGCCTGACGAGGAGAGTTTTGCCAATGTTTTTCTTTTTCTAGATGAGGACAAAACCAACAATTTGATTTCCTATTACGCCTTTGGAATTTTAGAACAGGATTATAAAATTACTCCCTATTTGGATCCTACTCTAGGGGATACCATTGAAACTTTAACGGATGTCAAACAAGTCAAGAATACCACTATTATCAATAAAAATGATGTTTTTGACCGTGAAAACAATATTGCTAGTTCGGTAGAAAAGATCCGATCTATTGACCGGATGAATGTTGCCAATCAACGTATTTTAGCTGCTTTTAAAAGTTATACTGCCAATACGCCAATACATAAACGACTGAATTCTAAAGAATTAGATTATGTTTTACACAGAGAATTTAATGCCAAAAAAATTGTTACGCCTTATGAGTTCGGTGTCTTTGATAATGGATTGGCTACAAAAATTAAATCCAATAATTATTCTGAAATTCAAAAAGAATTTCGCTATACCACACCCATTTTTTTGGACCAAAATGGAGTTGGAAAATATCAGTTGATCGTGTCATTTCCTCAGAAAGACGAATATGTTTTTTCCTCTATTTTGGGGATTGGAGGTTTGACCCTAGTTTTGACTCTGTTTATCGTAATTGTTTCTAGTGGAGCCTTGTACCAAATTATACAGCAAAAGAAGATTTCAGAAATCAAGACTGATTTTATCAATAATATGTCTCATGAATTCAAAACACCCATAGCGACCATCAATTTGGCATTGGATGCCATTTCGAATCCACGATCCATCGGTGTCCCAGAAAAAGTAGAACGATATGTAAAAATGATCCGTGAGGAAAACAGTAGAATGTTAAAACAAGTAGAAAGTGTTTTACGTATTTCTCAATTGGAACGAAGTAATGCCCCCATTCAAAAAACGGACATTGATTTTCATGATGTGATCCAGGATGCAATTAGTCACATTCGTTTGATTTTGGCGAGTAAAAATGGAAGTTTGGTCTCTCATTTCAATGCAACCCACTCTTTGGTGAATGGAAATACCAGCCACTTAACCAATGTAGTAGTGAACCTGTTAGACAATGCGGTTAAATATTGCGAACGAAACCCTAAAGTGGAAGTTGAAACTTATAACAAAGACCATCAATTTGTTTTAAAAGTAAAAGATAACGGAATTGGAATGAGTCCCTCTACACAAAAGAAGATTTTTGATAAGTTTTATCGTGCTACTTCCGGAAATATCCACAACGTGAAAGGTCATGGTCTGGGACTGGCTTATGTCAAGAAAATAGTAGATTTACACAAGGGTCAAATACAGTTAGAAAGCAAAAAAAATAGTGGAACCACATTTATGTTAGTTCTGCCTAATATTAAAAACAATTCTTAAAGCCTCAATTATACATTTATGAAAAACTCAAATAAAAAAATACTTCTCGTCGAAGACGATCCAAATTTTGGAAGCATCTTGAAAGAATACCTCAGTCTTAATGATTATGAAATTACTTTGGCCAAAAACGGAATCGAAGGTTTCGAAAAGTTTAAAAAAGATGATTATGACCTTTGTATCTTAGATGTCATGATGCCTTATAAAGATGGATTTACTTTGGCAAAAGAAATTCGAGAACAAAACGATGTGGTTCCCATTTTCTTTTTAACCGCTAAACACTTAAAGGATGATGTGTTAAAAGGATTTAAAATTGGTGCGGATGATTATTTAACAAAACCCTTTGATTCAGATGTATTGTTGGCCAAGATTAAAGCGGTTTTGAACCGTAAGTCAGCACCTAGTATTCCCATTAACGATGCCTTTGAATTTGAATTCGGTGAATTCTCGTTTAATTCTAAATTACGTTTTTTGATTCATAAGGATAAAAAAGAGTCCATCAAGCTTTCTCCCAAAGAAAATCAGTTGATGCGCTTGTTAGTATTGCATATTAATGATTTGCTTCCTCGAGAAGTTGCGCTAAATAAAATTTGGCGTGATGACAATTATTTTACTTCGCGAAGTATGGACGTTTATATTGCTAAGCTTCGAAAGTATCTGAGTGCAGATGAAAAAGTTCAAATTTTGAATATTCACGGCGAAGGCTTTCGATTGGTGGTGGGTTAATCCCTACTTCTCGGGTGAAAAAGTTCCACAACCGAGCGCAAGTG
>JAYNHN010000214.1:0-2885 GCA_038108035.1 Flavobacteriaceae bacterium | reverse complement strand
TGATTTGCGGAGCTGCTAGCCCTACACCGTTGGAGGCGTACATAGTTTCCCACATATTGTCTATCAACTCCTTGAGTTTGGGATAGTCCGCTGTGATTTCTTTGGCAATGGTTTTTAAAACAGGTGCCCCATAAGCAACAATGGGTAATATCATAATGTGTTTGTTTTATATTCCAAATAAGATTGTAAAATAATAACTGCACTCACCTCATCCACGGTTCCTTTGACAGATCGCTTCTTTTTGGTTAATCCCCCATCAATCATGGATTGAAAGGCGATCTTAGATGTATATCGTTCATCATACCTCTCAATAGTTTGATTGGGAAAATGTATTTGAAGCCTTTTTAAAAAAGCTTGTATTTGAGGTTCAACGGAAGAGGGACTTCCATCTTTTTGTAAAGGTTTTCCTATAATAAAAGAATCGACTTCTTCCTTTTGACAAAATGCTTTCAAAAAAGGAATGACATCAGCAGTCGGAAGATTGTCAAGACCCGTTGCGATAATCTGATTCGGATCCGTACTGGCAAGACCCGTTCGATTTACTCCAAAATCAATACCCACTATACAACCCATTGGTTTATTTTTTGCAAATATACCTTTTTCAAACATCCAAATTTTAATTATTCCCCTTATAATGTTCCTTCTTAAAACAAAAGCTAATTGCTCGTTTTAGTTTAAGTTTTTACTATACAGACTCTTTATCACTAAATTATAATTAAATCATTTATCGCTGTTTCATTATAAGAATTCGGAGGAATCCCCTATGAATTCTTTACATTTGTCAAAAATTTGAAAATGCAAAATATCATAGAAGCAGCTTGGGAGGATCGATCTCTGCTTCAAGAGGCTCCAACCCAACAAACCATTCGACAAGTTATTAATCAATTGGATCAAGGGATTTTGCGGGTTGCAGAACCTTCCTCTCAGGGATGGATCGTAAATGAGTGGGTTAAAAAAGCGGTAGTCTTATATTTTCCAATTCAAAAAATGGAAACACTGGAAGCGGGTCCTTTGGAGTTTCACGATAAAATGCCTTTAAAAAAAGGATATAAAGAAAAAGGAATTCGAGTGGTTCCGCATGCAGTAGCTAGACACGGTGCTTACCTTTCAAAAGGGGTTATTTTGATGCCCAGTTATGTAAATATCGGAGCCTATGTAGACGAAGGAACTATGGTAGATACTTGGGCTACGGTGGGGAGTTGTGCTCAAATTGGAAAAAACGTGCACCTAAGTGGGGGGGTAGGAATTGGAGGTGTTTTAGAACCCCTTCAAGCTGCACCAGTAATCATTGAAGACAATGCGTTTTTAGGATCCCGAAGTATTGTAGTTGAAGGGGTCCGTGTAGGCTCAGAAGCAGTTTTGGGTGCCAACGTCGTATTGACCGCTTCTACCAAAATAATTGATGTAACCGGAACCAAAGCCGAAGAACACAAAAGCTACGTACCTCCCAGATCGGTGGTTATTCCAGGAAGTTTCACCAAAACCTTTCCTGCGGGAGACTATCAAGTACCATGTGCATTGATCATTGGTCAACGAAAAGAAAGTACCAATAAAAAAACCTCATTAAACGAGGCACTCCGTGAACACAATGTAGCCGTCTAACTAAAACCCAGCAGGCTGTTGACTTTCATCAATCCAACATTAAAAGCACTTCGACAAAAAAAGATCATCCTCTACCCTACTGATACCGTTTGGGGTATTGGAGGTGATGCCACCGACCCCGATGTGGTTCAACAAATCTATCAATTAAAACAGCGCGCTGATCACAAAGCCCTGATTGCATTGGTCAGTTCGTTGGATATGTTAGGGAATTACATGGATAAAATTCCTGATACAGCTCAAAAATATCTGCAAGATGAACGCCCTACAACCCTAGTCTATCCCAACGCAAAGGGGATCGCTACGAATTTAATGGGAGCAGACCAATCCATGGGCTTCCGAATTCCTAAAAACGATTTTTGTTTAGAACTAATCCGCTCGTTTGGAAAACCTTTAATCTCTACCTCAGCCAATATCAGTGGACTACCTACTCCTAAAAACTTTAAAAGCATTGATCAAAGAATTTTGGAAGGGGTGGACTATATCGTACCTTTGAAAGATCAGAATATCAATCAAATCCCTTCTCAAGTGATCAAAATAGATCCTGATGGAGGAATTCAAATTTTACGCGCTTGAACAGAATAAACGATGGTTCCAAACACCTGCAAAGTCCACTTTTTGAGACCCTAAAAAAGGCGGTCTCAAGTTTGGATACCGAAGCCTATGTTATCGGTGGATATGTTCGGGATTGTCTGTTGGGGCGAGTACAAAAAAAAGACATTGATATAGTTGCTGTGGGCTCAGGGATTGACTTAGCATATGCCGTACAAAAGCTCCTTAGAGGATCAAAAAAAGTTCAAGTCTTCAAAAACTATGGAACCGCAATGGTTCAATGGAATGACATAGCATTGGAATTCGTAGGTGCTCGAAAAGAATCCTATTCTCCTGAAAGTCGAAATCCAAAGATTTGCAAGGGAACATTAGAAGACGACCAAAATCGAAGGGATTTTACCATTAATGCTTTAGCGTTGAGTCTCAACAAAGATAATTTTGGTTCTCTTCTAGATCCTTTTAATGGAATTCAGGATTTACAAGATGGAATATTGCGAACGCCTCTCGATCCTGAGATTACTTATTCTGACGATCCCTTACGTATGCTCAGAGCCATTCGATTTGCCTCCCAATTGAATTTTACAATTGAATCCTCTTCTTTTAAAGCGA
Source organism: Flavobacteriaceae bacterium (assembly GCA_038108035.1). Taxonomy (GTDB): domain Bacteria; phylum Bacteroidota; class Bacteroidia; order Flavobacteriales; family Flavobacteriaceae; genus MS024-2A. The sequence continues at coordinate 125 of JAYNHN010000214.1, read as the reverse complement.
TCACAAAAAATGCAAACCGAATTGATATCATCTCCAAAGAACGCATTGTTAATGAATTGCATAAAATCTTGCAAACCTCCACTCCTTCCAAGGGTTTTAAACTCTTGGATAATACAGGATTACTT
>JAYNHN010000213.1:0-2917 GCA_038108035.1 Flavobacteriaceae bacterium | reverse complement strand
ACTACTACATCGGCTTTGGTTTTGAGTAATTCGATCATAGGTTGGAGTTCATCTGGACTGTGAGAGAAATCTGCATCCATTTCAAAAATATATGCATACTTGCGGTTCAACGCCCAATGAAAGCCATGTACATAGGCAGCGCCTAGCCCTTGTTTGTTCTCTCTTGATTCTAAATGCAAACGATTCGGAAAATCCTTCATCAGGTTCTTCACAACCATAGCAGTGCCGTCCGGTGATTGGTCATCCACCACTAAAATATCCAATTCTATACGGGTATCAAAAACCGCCTTTATAATCGATTCGATATTTTCGATTTCATTGTAAGTAGGTATGATGATAAGTGCCTTCTCCATAGTATTTTGGTAAAAATAACAAATGTATTTTCAACATATCCCTACAGTATCTACAATATTTTTTAGAATTAAAGTAAATTTGACCAATGGGAGAGTGGATTTACAGACCAGCAATTCAACAAGATTGGATGAGTTTATTGTTTCTCATCAATTTTTTTTTGGTGACCGTCCTTTGTTTTTTCAACCCCAATCGATTCAAATCCCTTTTAAGTGTCAATAAATTAGGCGTTTACTTTAGTAAGTTTGGAGATAAAAAAAACTTCAACTATATAACCCCCTTTAATATTGTAAGTTTCTTACTCATTGTTAATGGATTGACACTATTATGTTCATTGATTTTTAAAAATTTCTATACACCTTTTCAATACTCGTTTGAGTTTTATTACTTTCTATTCATTTTTGTGACCTTATTATCTGTTCGTTTTTTTTTGGTGCATTTTATCTTTAAGCAACTGGGTTTTTTAAAAAATCTTCAAAGATACTATTTCAGGAGTTTCACTTATAACACACTATTCGGGCTTTTTTCGATTATTTTCTCCCTTTTCTTTTATTACAGTCCTATTTCCAATCTTATTGTTTTTTTTGCTTTTGGAATGCTAATTTTCATGTGGATTGTAGCTCAAACTACACTTTTATTTTCGTTTTTAAAGCGTTACTCTCAAGAGGTTTTTTATATAATTGTATATCTTTGCGTAGTAAAAATAATGCCATGGTTATGGGTTCATTTTTTATTCATTGAAACCCGATTGTGATTAAATGAGATTATGAAAGTTAAAACCATTTTAGTTTCCCAACCCGAGCCTTCGACAGAGAAATCTCCCTATAGCCGCTTGCAAGACAAGCACAAACTAACAGTTAATTTTAGGCCTTTTATTCACGTAGAAGGAGTGGACGCCAAAGAAGTGAGGTTGCAAAAAATTGATTTTAAAAATTTTCAAAACATTATTCTTACCAGTAGAAACGCTGTTGATCATTTTTTTAGGCTCTGCAAAGAAATGCGTTTTACAGTACCCGATTCTACCAAATATTTTTGCCAATCGGAAGCTGTGGCTTATTACCTTCAAAAATATGTTGTTTATCGAAAACGAAAAATTTATGTAGGGGAACGAACCATTAAGGATTTAGAAAGTGTTTTTAAAAAATTTGGTAAAGAAACCTTTCTGTTTCCTACGTCAGATCTCCTCAAGCCCGATATTCCAGATTTTTTAAACAATTTAAAAATAGACTGGCAACGGGCAATACTTTACAAAACGGTAGTGAGTGATCTATCGGATTTAAGAGATGTCTATTACGATGTTTTGGTATTCTTTAGCCCGTCAGGAATCGAATCGCTTTTTAAAAACTTTCCCGATTTTCAACAAAACAAAACTCGAATTGCTGTTTATGGAAATTCAACGGTCAAAGCGGCCGAAGACGCTAAATTAAGAATCGACATTAAAGCCCCCACTTCAGAGACTCCCTCCATGACAATGGCTATTGAAAAGTATATTGAGAAAAACAATTCATGAACTAGTTTGAATCTTTTTTAAAAAATACAATTACATTGTAAAACCAGCCTAGAATTAGTAAGACTCCTCCCAAAGGTGTCATGGGGCCTAACCAGGAGACCGAAAAAGGTAGTAAGGACTGGAAACTGAGAATAAAGATACTTCCAGAAAACAAAACACTTCCCAAGACAAGACAATAGAATATCTTTTTTTTTGCCTTTTGATCTCTGTAGTTGACTCCGGCAAGAAAAAGTAAACCAAGACCCTGATAGGTAAGGTACTGGACCCCAATCTGAAAACTCTCAACCGAAGGAACTTCTAAAAATCTTTCTAAAAAGTGACTCGCCATTGCTCCTAAAAGTATAGACAAAAGCATCCATAAACTCCCAAAAAAGATCATTCGATTTTTTAATTCCATTTTTACCTCTTATTTGTGGGGGCAAAACTATTATTATTGGTGTTATAATTTTAATTTAGATTGATTTTTTTAGTTAAATAAATCCATATTATTAAATTTTTGAGTTAAATATAATTTTTTTATTAAAATGAAAATAACAGAACAAACGATTGCCATTGATGGAATAGACAAAATTATTTTAAAAGCTCTTATGCAAGATGCCCGGACACCCATTTTATCCTTATCCAAAAAAACAGGGATTTCTGGAGCCGCTGTCCATCAACGTTTGAAAAAACTTGAAAAATCTGAAGTAATTTCAGGTTCTCAAATCATAATCAATCCAAAAATTTTAGGTTATAAAACAGTGGCTTTTATTGGTATCTATTTAGATAAAGCCATGCGAAACCCCGAGGCCGTTAAACAATTAAAAAATATTCCTGAGGTCATAGAATGTCACTACACCACCGGTAACTGGAGTATTTTTGCCAAATTATTGTGTAAAGACAACGAACATTTGATGGAGTTGCTGAACAAAAAAATCCAATCGGTGGAAGGCGTGTCTAGAACAGAAACGTTTATATCACTCCAGCAACAAATGAACCGCCAAATTTCACTGTGATTTTCAATCCCTTCTTCCTCCAAAAACTTGAAAAGCAAAATAGGCAAGAGTGGCTAGTGAA
>JAYNHN010000212.1:699-2944 GCA_038108035.1 Flavobacteriaceae bacterium | reverse complement strand
TGGCAAACGCTTTTTGGTTAAAATTCCATTCATAATAATCCGTAAATAATAGATAGACCCCCACGACCATTAAAACAGACGCTTTAGCCCACAATCAAAAGGCATACAAAAAGCGATTCCAATCCACTTTTTCACGACTTGTGGTTATTGATTTTAATGTGCGTTCGTGTAATTTTTTCACAACCAGCCACAATCCTAAAAAAGCAACTACAAAAGGAATCAGTAATAAAAATAACTGCAAATTTTTATCAAGTCCTCTCAACAAATCCATTGGATCTCCGTTTGCCGTGATGGGGGATGCAGCATCAAACATAAAATAAGTGAGAGGAAGCTGACCAATAACATTAAAAATAATGACTACAAAAGAACCGAGTACATACATCCAAAAAGGTTCTTTTTTATTTAAAGCAGATTTAAAAAACATTTATTTATTTATTAGACCCCAAGGTATAGAATTATCAACCCAAAGACAACCTTTTTTAATAATCAAAGGTGAATCTATATTATTGTCAAAAAGTGAACCGGTACCCAAACCTTGAGGCATTTGAATTTTCTGCCTGAATGTCCATTGAGCTATGGCGTTGAGTCCGATATTACTTTCCAGAGCACTGGTAGTCCACCAGAGTATCTTTCGTTCTTCTGCCAATCGCATCCATTCTTCCGATTGCTTAAAACCACCCAATAGACTCGGTTTAATGATTAAATACTGAGGCATCACGGTATTTAAAAGCTCTACTTTCTCAGAAGATGAAAATAGCCCAATCAACTCTTCATCTAAGGCAATAGGCACGGGAGTTTTTTCGCACAGACTGGCTAGGGATTCCCATTGTTCTGTGGCAATGGGTTGTTCGATAGAATGAATCGAAAAGTCACTAAGACGTTTTAATTTTTCAAGAGCCTCTTGAGGAGCGAACGCACCGTTGGCATCTACACGAATGGTAATTGCATTCGAATTGTATTGTTTTCGTATTCGAGCTATTAAATCCAGTTCTTTTTCAAAATGAATGGCACCAATTTTGATTTTGATACAATCAAATTCGCGTTCAAGAAGATGGTCAATTTGTTTTCTCATGAAATCATGAGAGCCCATCCACACCAATCCATTTATAGGAATAGAAGTCGTTCCCTTTGTAAAATTGGAAGGGAATAAATTATAAGTAGATTGACCCTCCAAAGAAAGTAAAGCCATTTCATATCCCATTCTAAGAGCCGGCCACTGCGTTAAGTTGGGGAGAATTGTTTGATTATTAATTGCCTTGCAGAGACGAGTCAGCTGAGCTTCAAAATCAGGACGATCGTCATAACTTAGCCCTTTTAAAATGCTGCATTCACCAATTCCTTTTTTTCCTTCCTTTTCTAGAATGATAAACCAACTATCTTTGCAAGTAAGTACTCCTCTTGATGTACCACTGGGTTGCTTAAAGTCAAGACGATATTTGATGAATCGTGCCTGCATCAACCGATATAAAAAGTGATGAAAATCAAAATCGATAATAAAAAAGTGGTCAATGCCAACTTTTTAAGTTCAGGGTCTAACTTTTTAGCATCTTTATTTTTGATAACCGTCCCAATATGAATTCCCAAAGGAATCAAAGCAAAAAGAGGAAGCCAAAATAATTTTTGTTTGGATTGTAAAAAAACAAATACAATTAAAAAAATGGATGCTAAAATCAAAAACAAGTGATACCGTTTGGATCGTTGCGCTCCCAAAAATACTGCAATCGTATTTTTTCCAACTGCCCCATCGCTTTCTCGATCGCGCATATTGTTTAGATTCAAAACCCCTACCGATAAAAAACCTATTGCCAACGACAAATAGGTTGCTGTATCGGTCAGTAATTTTACTTGAACAAAATGACTGCCTAATACACTTAATCCTCCAAAAAAAAGTAACACAAAAAGATCGCCCATACCTCGATATCCATAAGCCTTATCTCCTACGGTGTAAGAAATAGCTGCCCAAACACTCAGTATACTAAAAGCCAAAAAGACCATAATATAAACTATAGAATCCTTACCAAAAGCCATTATGATGACCCAAACCGCTAAAATCAACGCAATCACGGAAGTGAGAGCTATTGCTCTTTTCAAAGCTGTTCTACTGAGCAATCCTTCTTGTAAAATCCTTTTGGGCCCTACACGTTCATCGTTATCCGTCCCTTTGACACCGTCACCGTAATCATTAGCAAAATTGGAAACGATCTGAAAAGTAGCAGCCGTCAAAATCATTAATCCAAATAGCAAC
>JAYNHN010000212.1:0-689 GCA_038108035.1 Flavobacteriaceae bacterium | reverse complement strand
AAAGTGGCAAGGTTCGCAATCGAGCTGCACGAATCCAAATGCTGATTTTAGACATGAAGTAAATGTCGGATTTTCACTACGGAAACTTAGGGTATTTTTTAAAGTTGGGTTTGCGTTTTTCCAAAAAGGCTTGTTTACCTTCTTGAGCTTCTTCCATCAAATAATACATTAAAGTAGCATCCCCCGCTAATTGCATCAGTCCGTGTTGACCATCTAATTCTGCATTGAGGGATCTTTTGATCATTCGCAAGGCCAAAGGACTGCGTTGTTGCATGATCTGACACCATTCCATAACGGTGTCTTCCAATTGTTCCAAGGGAACTACTTTATTGACCATCCCCATTTCCATTGCTTGCTGAGCTGTGTATTGCTCACAAAGAAACCAAATCTCACGCGCTTTTTTTTGTCCTACATGACGTGCTAAATAAGAGGAGCCAAACTACCGACCTTAGGACCTGTTTGTCCAAAAATAGCATTTTCACTAGCAATTGTTAAATCACAAACTACATGTAAGACATGACCGCCCCCAATGGCATACCCATTAACCATCGCAATGACGGGTTTGGGTAATTCACGAATGCGCTTATGAAGATCCAAGACATTGAGACGAGGAACGCCGTCTTCGCCTACATAACCTCCTACTCCTTTTACATTTTGATCTCCCCCACTACAAAAAGCTTTTTCTCCAA
>JAYNHN010000211.1:0-2944 GCA_038108035.1 Flavobacteriaceae bacterium | reverse complement strand
GTCTATCAAGATCAAATCATTGGTGAAGGATGGCATCAACGGGCAGGAGGTCCCCATGCGGAAGTAAACGCAATCCAAGCGGTCAAAAATCCATCTATACTCTCTAAAAGCACCCTGTATGTCTCTCTCGAACCTTGTTCCCATTATGGAAAAACACCTCCCTGTGCCAGTTTGATCATTCGACACAAAATCCCTAAGGTAGTCATCGCCTCCAAAGACCCCAATCCCATAGTATCCGGTAGAGGAATTTCAATGCTTTTGGATGTGGGTTGTGAAGTAGTAACGGGTGTTCTAGAGAGTGAGGCAAATGAATTAAATCGAAGATTTTTTACCTATCAAAATAAAAAACGACCTTATATTCTTCTAAAATGGGCACAAACAGCCGATCGTTTTATAGCTCCTGAAGAGAATGAAAGTAGAGGGAAAGTTTTTTGGATCTCCAGTCCTCTTTCCAGAAAAAAAGTACACCAATGGAGAAGCCAAGAACAGAGCATCCTTATAGGGGTACAAACCGCAGTCCATGACAATCCCCAGTTAACAACACGAGCTTGGGCGGGAAAAAACCCCATTCGAATGGTACTTGATCCCAAAAACCGAATCGCAGAAAATTCTCATTTAATGCAAGACAATGAACCTTGTCTATTAATAAACAAGCAAAAAAACAGATTTAAAAACCCCTTAAAAAAATCGATTGTATTAAACCCTTTTTCTATTGAACGTTTTTTACAAAAATGCTTTGAACTGGAAATTCAATCAATACTGGTCGAAGGAGGACAAAAAACAATCCAAAATTTTATAGATCAAAATCTTTGGGATGAAGCCAGAGTATTCAACAGTCTAAAAAAAATTCAAACTGGGGTAAAAGCTCCGACATTCAACAAAGTAATACATCATTCTGAAAGAATCGAAACCGATCGCTTGGATTACTACTTTAACCAAACGGATCCGAAAGTTCTTTAGGGCAGCGCATGGGACGTTTTGTTTTGGTTGATAGAAAGGCCAAAACCGTATTTCCAGTGCAAATCATTTCTTGATTTTGATTTTCAATAAAATAATCAAATTCCATTTTTGCAACGGGTTTTTTTTTCAACATAACTGTGACTCTAAAACGATCCCCAAAATGCAATGGCTTTTTAAATGCTAATGAAGCACTTACCACTGGCATCAAAACACCCTGTTTTTCCATATCAGCATAGGAAATGCCAAGATCCTCTAACCATTCTAAGCGAGCCAATTCAAAAAATTTTAAATAATTACTGTGATGCACAAACTGCATTTGATCCGTCTCCGAATAACGAACAATGATAAAATCGGTTGTAAATTGCATATAATTCGTAGTATTTTATTTAGTATATTACCTTAATATGTACTAATTTGGAACCATCATAATATCTAAAAAAAAAAAATAAAATTCAATACCCAAATCGTTTTTTTTTGATTTTTTTTTGACACATATTTGTACATATGTTTTGGGAATTTACTTCACTGTCAAGTCAACCCCAAACTGATAAAATAACAAATAATATTAATCAATCTTTAGATGAGTATTACCGCTACTCAAGTCTGGAACAACTGTTTGATCTTCATCAAAGATAATATTCAGCCCCAAGGTTACAAAACATGGTTTGAACCCATTGTCCCTGTCAAGTTAAATGAAAATGTTCTCAGCATTCAAGTCCCTAGTAAATTCTTTTATGAATGGCTAGAGGAACATTACGTTAAATTACTAAAAACAGCCCTCCAAAAAGAACTAGGTAAAGAAGCCCGCTTGGTGTATTCCATAAAAATGGAAAACACTTTTGGAAACAAGACCCCTTTTACGGAAAACATTCCCAGTAACAATCGATCGGTCCTTCAGCCTCAAAACGTTTCAGCTCCATTGCAATCCCAATCTCACGAATTAAAAAACCCGTTTGTCATACCGGGAATCAAAAATTTGCAAATTGAGTCCCAACTCAACCCAAATTATAATTTTGATAACTTTTTAGAAGGAGATTCTAACCGATTGGGTCGTTCAGCTGCCTTGGCTGTTGCTGCCAAACCCGGTGGTACTTCATTCAATCCATTATTAATTTTTGGAGGGGTTGGTCTCGGTAAAACCCATTTAGCACACGCCATTGGAGTGGAGATAAAAGAAAACTATCAAGACAAAACCGTCTTGTATATTTCGGCTGAGAAGTTTACCCAGCAATACATTGAAGCCGTCAAGAAAAACACTCGAAATGATTTTATTCATTTCTACCAACTGCTCGACGTCTTAATAATAGATGATGTTCAGTTTTTATCCGGAAAAACCGGAACACAAGATGTCTTTTTTCATATTTTCAATCACTTACACCAGAACGGCAAGCAGGTCATTCTCACCTCGGATAAACCGCCGGTGGATATGCAAGATATCGAACAAAGGCTTTTGTCAAGATTCAAGTGGGGACTCTCAGCTGAATTACAGCTGCCCAACTACGAAACCCGTATTTCGATATTAAAAAACAAATTGTATCGCGATGGTGTTGACATTCAAGACGATATTATTGAATACATTGCCAAAAATATCAAAACCAACATACGGGAACTCGAAGGTGCGATTATCTCATTAATCGCCCAATCCTCGTTCAACAAAGCAGAAATTACCTTGGAACTCGCTCAAGGGATCGTCATGAAGTTTGTCAAAAATACCAAACGAGAGGTCTCTATTGACTACATCCAGAAGGTGGTGTCTGAGTACTTTCAGATGGACGTTGAAACACTGCAATCCAAAACTCGAAGAAGACACATTGTACAAGCTCGCCAACTGGCTATGTATTTTGCAAAAAAATACACCAAAGCCTCATTGGCAAGTATCGGAAGTCAAATCGGTAAAAGAGACCATGCCACCGTTCTCCACGCCTGCAAAACAGTTGATAATTTAAGCTTTACTGACAAGCAGTTTCGCAAGTATGTTGAAGAC
>JAYNHN010000210.1:925-3012 GCA_038108035.1 Flavobacteriaceae bacterium | reverse complement strand
AAGTAAATCGGCTATGGTGGACTTTCCACTTCCGATTCCCCCTGTAAGACCAATTACCTTCATTTGCGAATTAAATAGTTAACCGCTTCTGGTTCCCATACTGCTTTTTTTATACCCGGAGGGCCTTTAATCAAACCTACTGAAAGGTTCTTTTTCGAAGCATCTAAAATCTCACGGTAATCAACCGCCATCGTAAAATCTGAATTTTGAATCCCTCCCAATAAGGAAAGTGGCATCGTGGCTCTTAATTTTACCTTAGGAGGAAACAACTTAACGCGCATACCTTTAGGTAAATTAATTACTTCCAAAGGAATGGAAAACTCTTTTTCGGAATAGCGAGAAACAGACATTTGAAGCAGTACAACATCCGTTTCAAGTTGAAGTCCTTTAATGGTTTGGAGTTTCCATTTTTCATTGATTGAAGCATGGGCATCCTCCTTGGTGAAATTCTTAGTCTTAACATGAGTAAGTGAATCCAATATTCTTTTAGGACCTACTACCCAAACACTATCGGGAGTAGATTGAAGGGCTGCATCGCTCATAAAACCGGGACGAAAATTTAGGATCGATTGCGGAACAACTTTTACTTTCTTTCGATCCAAATTGCTGAACGTTACTTCCAAAATGGAGTTGTTGATTTCATTGAGCTGAGTCCCAGACAATAACTGCTGCTTGATCTTATAAAATTGATTATCTAAATCCAAACGAACGGGAGAAACCGAAAAATCAACACGAGAGAGATCGATTTCAATCGTATTACGAAAAAGACGGTACCAGAGGATTTCAACACCGCTGGCTCTAATAGATAATTCCAAAGGTAGATCGTTTTGGGACAAAACAACCTCACGAGGAACATTTCGCATTTGAGATATAAATCTCTGATTGATCTCGTAACTGTTAGAGAGTTTTGTACTCAACCAAAAGGTGAAAGAAATAAAAACAAAAAGTAAAAAAAAATGAAAGCGGCCTCGGTTGGGAAACCGCTTTAAAATCTTTTCAATTCCGTTTGTCTTGAAAAACATATTCTTCCATTCCTTGTGAATATTTACTCCGTCTTGCTAATCGAATCAATAATCTCTTGACTCACCCCAACATTGGAAAATCCACCGTCATGGAATAAATTTTGTAGGGTCACTTTTCGGGTATAATCCGAAAAAAGAGATACCGTATAGTCGGCACATTCTTTTGCGGTTGCATTCCCTAGAGGAGACATTTTTTCAGCGTATTTTAAGAAACCATCTAAACCCGATACTCCTTTGCCTGCTGTAGTAAGCGTTGGAGATTGAGAAATGGTATTGACCCTTACTTTTTTATCCTTACCAAAAAAGTAACCAAAGCTTCGTGCAATGGATTCCAAATAGGCTTTGTTATCAGCCATATCATTATAATTTGGAAAGGTACGTTGTGCCGCAACATAAGATAAAGCGACAATACTCCCCCATGGATTCATGGCGTCTTTTTGATAAAGGCATTGCATCAACTTATGAAAAGAAACTGCTGAAACATCCCACCCCTTTGTCATCCAAGCGTGATTTAGGTCGGTATAGTGTTTTCCTTTTCGAACATTCACGGACATCCCGATGGAGTGGAGAACAAAATCCAACTTTCCTCCCAAGAGTTCTTGTGCCTGATCGATCAATTGATTCAAATCCTCCAAATTAGTTGCATCAGCAGCAATCACTTGGGATCCTGTCTTCTCTGCCAAAGCGTTGATCGTTCCCATTCGCAAAGCGACCGGCGCATTAGTAAGTACAAAAATTCCGCCTGCATCGGCTACAGATTCCGCTGTTTTCCATGCGATTGATTGGTCATCCAATGCACCAAAAATAATTCCTTTTTTTCCTTCTAAAATTTTATGTGACATGCGTTCAATTTTGAAAGACAAAGATACGGTTAATTCATTAATTGTTTGGCATGTGCTATAGCGGTAGGCGTAATTTGATTTCCCGACAACATCATAGCAATTTCTTGTATTCGATCCGCATCTGAAAGCCCATTTAAATGCGTATAGGTCTTGCCTTCTTTGATACTTTTATATACCTTAAAATGATGGTTGCCTTTGGCTGCTACCTGAGGGAGATGTGTAA
>JAYNHN010000210.1:0-915 GCA_038108035.1 Flavobacteriaceae bacterium | reverse complement strand
CCGGAAACACCCGTATCAATTTCATCAACTATAAGAGTTGGTAATTTTTTGTACCGAGATAAAACCGCTTTGATCGATAACATAATCCTTGAGAGTTCTCCTCCGGATGCAACTTTTTTGAGCAATTGAAATTCACCCCCTGTATTGGCACTAAACATAAAAGACAGTTGGTCTTTACCATTAAAAAGAAAATCTTCACTGGGACTTAGATCAATTTTAAAACGGGCATTTTCCATGCCCATTTGGTTCACTAAGCCAACCAACTCAGCCTCTAGTAAAAAAGTTGCCTTTTTTCGATTTTGGGTAAGGATATCGGATAAACGAATCAAATCTTGTTCTTGTCTCAATTGAATCGCTTTCAATTTTTTTAGGGTCTCTTCCAAATCAGCAGTTTGTTCTAAATCCTTTTCTAATTGCTCTTGTATTTCTATTAACTCGGATACTGTTTGTACTTTATGCTTCTGAAATAATGAATGGACCAGATCCATTTTTTGTTGGAGTATTTCCATTTCTTGAGGATTGGCTTCCAAATTTTCTAATTGTTGTTTGCATTCTTCATTAACGTCCTCCATTTCAATGGTCAGACTTCGAAAACGATTACTCAGAGATAGAAATTGTTTGGATTTTTCTTCCAAACCGTTTGCCAAACTTCTAACACGAAACAACTGGTCTAAGATCCCTAAGGACTCATTTTCTATCAATTGAATTGCCTCTGCTAGACTATTTTGAAGATAGTCGATATGAGTGAGGGACGTATATTGTTCTTCCCATTTTTCATAGATACCTACTTCCAATTTCGCAGATTGCAGTTCGTCAAACAAAAACTGCTTATATTCCAGAGATTCTTTGGATTGATTTTCTTGATGGTGAAGACGGGTGTATTCCTGTGTGGTCTTTTTATACGTGCTTAGAGCC
>JAYNHN010000209.1:983-3065 GCA_038108035.1 Flavobacteriaceae bacterium | reverse complement strand
CTACAGAGGAAATGTATATCTTAAAAATGTTATTGGTGAAGATGGAAGAGCTCAAACAATTCAACCCGATCAACTCGTGTTCGACACATTACCAAATGGTAAAGTTTTGCTCAAAAGGCTACCCGGTGAATTAGATCAAGTCGCTATAGATGAAGAAGATACTTTTTTACGTCAAAACTTCTACGAAAGTGACAATAGAAATTTCAGAGATGGAGATATCGAATCTTCCCGCGAATTTTTAAGTGGAAAGCGCGATGAGTCCGATCCCAATGCGCCCTCAGAAACATCAAGTATGTACAAAGCGCCTACCCAAGCCAGAGTTACTTATAATGATGAAGGTGTAGCTGAGAGAAAATTTGATAAATCAAAAACGAAAACAACCTTAATTACTGACGAAACCCGAGTGTACAAGGGTGGATCTTGGAAAGACAGAGCCTACTGGCTGGATCCAGCCCAAAGAAGATTCCTTCCTCAATACATCGCAACCGATTACATTGGTTTCCGTTGTGCAATGACTCGATTGGGCTCGAAATCCAAAGTTAAAAAGAGTGCTCGCCATAAAAGACAAGGATAGCTAACAAATTTCAAAAGCACCTCAATCCAATTAGGTGCTTTTTTTTAACATGATATTGAAATCACTCTATAATCGATTTCTAAACTCAAAGGGGGTATCAACCGATACCCGAGTATTGAAGCCGGACTCACTTTTTTTTGCCCTTCGAGGACCTCATTTCAACGGAAACGATTTCGCCAAAAAAGCCTTAGATATGGGAGCAAATGGTGTCGTTGTTGACGATCCCGATCTGGTCAAATTAGGACCTAAAATTATAGTGGTTGAAAACAGTTTACAAACCCTTCAAAATTTAGCTCGTCACCACAGAAAAAAACTAAATATTCCTGTAATTGCTCTTACTGGGAGCAATGGTAAAACCACTACAAAAGAATTAATTCGATCGGTACTCTCACGAAAATATAACGTAGGAGCTACAGAAGGAAATCTAAACAATACTATTGGGGTACCCCTAACCCTTCTAAAGTTAAACAGAAAACATGAATTGGCCATCATTGAAATGGGTGCAAATCACTCAAAAGAAATTCAGTTTTTATCCGATATTGCTTTACCAAACTGGGGATATATTACCAATTTTGGAAAGGCGCATCTAGAAGGCTTTGGAAGTTTAGAGGGAGTGATTCAAGCCAAATCTGAATTGTATCAGCACTTGATTCAGAATCATCAAAATATTTTAGTCAACGCAAACGATCCTATTCAAATACGACAAACAAAAGGATATCCAACAACTACTTTTGGTTCAGATAAAAGTAACGATTTCCAAATTCAATATGATAAACATACAGAAAACGGATTAAAACTCTACTTTCAAAATTCTATCATTCAGAACCCACTATACGGTGGTTACAACCTTCCCAATATTGCTGCTGCCTTGGCTTTCGGAGCCATTTACAATATTCCGATAAGTGCATCTCAAAAAGCGATTGCTTCTTACCAATCGTCCAACAATCGGTCCCAAAAGATCAAAATAAAAAATTCAACTCTCATCCTAGACGCTTACAATGCAAATCCAACAAGTATGCAAGCTGCCCTTAATTCTTTTTCGAAAAAAGCAAGTTCAAAAAGTGCTTTGATTCTAGGCGATATGATGGAGTTAGGAACAGTAGCATCAGAAGAACACGAAGCATTATTGGATTTATGTCTTCAAACAAAAATAGGCTTTATTTTTACGATTGGATCACAATTTAAATCAACGAAACGCAAGGACCCAAGAATTGAAAAATTTGACAATTGCCAAGCATTTAGAACCCAGATGAAAAATAAAAAAATCGATTTTGATATCCTACTCATTAAAGGATCTCGTTCAATGCAATTGGAAGATTTAATCCCTTTTTTTAAAACACAAATCCAATGAAAAAAACAATATTGATCTTATCTCTATTTTTGACTTTCGCCTGCCAAACAAATGACGAACGCTGCGGGCAAATTATTCAAAAAGTAGAGATCAATGGAGGGTTTTACTTTGTTCTCCAAACAGATGAATTTATCAATCAATTTAATACTCCAAATAG
>JAYNHN010000209.1:0-973 GCA_038108035.1 Flavobacteriaceae bacterium | reverse complement strand
CTTCCTGACGATGGAGTAAGACAAGGCTCTGTATCAAAAGATATTTATGATTCCTTTGAAGTAGGTGATGACTACTGCTCTGATGCCTAAGCCTGAATTTTAAGTTGATTCCTACAGATTGGCTCCTTTTATAATTTGATCAACCACCTCCGGGTTCAAAAGTGTAGAAGTATCTCCTAGATTAGAAATGTCTTTACCCGCTACTTTGCGTAATATTCTACGCATGATTTTGCCTGAGCGTGTTTTAGGTAGACCCGGAACAATCTGAACGGCATCAGGCTTAGCGATGGGTCCAATAATTTTTCGAACGGTATCTTTAATTTCTTCTATTAAACTTTGTTTCGTTCGACCCTCCAGATCACAAATAACATAAGCATAAATTCCCTGACCCTTTATATCATGTGGAAATCCTACCACAGCAGACTCAATAACTTTAGGGTGTTCATTGATCGCATTTTCTACTTCGGCAGTTCCCATTCGGTGTCCCGATACATTAATTACATCATCTACACGACCTAAAATTCGCAAATAACCATCATGGTCTCTTTTCACTCCATCACCCGTAAAATACATGCCTGGATAAGTAGAAAAGTAAGTTTCTTTACATCGTTTGTGATCGCCATAAGTAGTTCGAATCATTGAAGGCCATGGAAACTTTATACATAAGTTACCTTCTACATTGTTACCTTTAAGTTCATTGCCATCTGCATCCACAATAATCGGTTGAACACCTGGGAGGGGTAAAGACGCATGTGCCGGCTTATTGGGTGTAATCCCTGCCAAAGGGGAAATCATGATCCCCCCCGTTTCGGTTTGCCACCAAGTATCCACTAAAGGACAGTTTCCTTTACCTATGTGATCGTGATACCAATGCCATGCTTCCTCGTTAATTGGCTCACCTACCGATCCGATAACCTTTAAAGAATCTAGTTTAAAGGGAGCAACAGGTTCAAGTCCTTTGGCTTGGAGCTGT
>JAYNHN010000208.1:0-3104 GCA_038108035.1 Flavobacteriaceae bacterium | reverse complement strand
GTTTATAGCTCCTATAAAAAGTAAATAGTAACTAATTGTAAACCGCATAAAATGCCAAAAATGAAAACAAAATCCAGTGCCAAAAAACGTTTTAAAGTTACTGGATCCGGAAAAATTAAAAGAAAGCATGCTTTTAAAAGTCATATTTTAACGAAGAAATCGAAAAAACGTAAACTAGCCCTAACACACAGCACACTAGTACACGAAAGTGATGAAGCCAACATCAAACAACAGTTGCGATTAAAATAATTGACTAAAGAGTTAACTAAAAAATTAACCGTGGAGTTAGGCTAATTAAGACTCGTATTTTATGAGCGCCTACTACAAAAAATAAAACAAAAATGCCAAGATCAGTAAATTCAGTGGCCAAAAGGGCCCGTAGAAAAAAAGTCTTAAAACAAGCTAAAGGCTACTTTGGACGCCGTAAAAACGTTTGGACAATTGCTAAAAATGCAGTTGACAAAGCAATGCAATATGCTTACAGAGACAGAAGAAATAAAAAACGTACATTTCGTGCATTATGGATAATAAGAATAAATGCTGGCGCCAGAAAATATGGTATGACCTATTCTCAATTCATGGGTAAGTTAAAAGAAAAAAATATTGTTTTAAATAGAAAGGTTCTAGCTGATTTAGCTATGAATGACCCTAGAGCTTTCGAAGAAATTATAAAAAAACTAAATAAATAATTAGGTTTTTTGTTTTTTCTTTTTTGCTGCAGGAAATAATACATTATTCAAAATAAGACGATAACCTGGAGAAGTGGGGTGTAATTCTAGTTCAGTTTTTGGATCTCCAACTCTGTGAGTATAATCTTCTGGATCGTGCCCGCCAAAAAAAGTAAAAAAACCTTTTCCCTTAATGCCGTGAATATATCTGGCTTCACCATTCAACTTATTTTTCCCTAAAACTAATACGTTTGTTTTAATTTGATTTGGATTATATGCTGTGGTTTGACCCATAAATCCCTTAACCATTGCGGTATGATTTTGATTGAGCATTGTTGGTATAGGATCCCATTTAGCAGAATAATCCATTAAAATAAAATAATCCAATTCTTTAGGGACTTTTCTAGTTGATGTTAAATCAATTGACGAAAATTCATACACATTAGGATCTCGCTCTAAAATAAAATCTTTGAAAGCAAAAGTTTTTGAATAATCAAGTTTAGATTGGTAATTTGGTGTGGTCTTATCACCATCAAACATTGGTTCACAAATATCAATTTCATGAGAAGATAATGCAATATCAAAACTATCAGTTGCACTACACATAGCGAACATAAATCCGCCACCCAAGACATAGTCCTTTATCTTTTGTACAACTGCCAATTTCTGTTTTGAAACTTTGCTAAATCCAAGCTGATGTGCTAATTTTTCGGATTGTATTTTCTGTTCAATATACCATGCTGCATTTTTGTAGGCTCTATAAAATTTACCGTATTGTCCTGTAAAATCCTCATGATGTAAATGCAGCCAATCATATACAAGTAAACCATCATTTAAAACCTCAGTATCATAAATTACGTCGTAAGGAATTTCTGCATAAGATAAAACTAGTGTTACAGCATCATCCCAAGGTTGTTTACCGCTAGGAGAGTAAACAGCAATTTTAGGAGCCTTCTCTAAGGCTACAGCTTCCATATTCTGACTTGGACTATTAATTTCATTCAATATTTCATTAGTATTTTTTTCTGAAATTATTTCAAATGATACTCCCCTCAATTTACACTCCTTAACAATTTGAGTTGAATTAGGAATTAAAAAAGCTCCTCCTCTGTAATTTAACAACCACTTAATTTTTTGATTTTGACTTAAAACCCAGTAAGCAATCCCGTATGACTTTAAGTGATTTTTTTGAGTATCAGAATCCATTGGTATCAATATTTGACTGCCAAATGAAAAAGATGAAAAACAAACGAAAAAATAAATTAGAATAAATTTAATTTGCATTAATAATATTTAAATTAAAACTAATATGGAGAGTTATCATTGTCGGAACCAAAAGCATCATCAGGGTAAATTTGGCCAGAGCTATCCTCAGAGAATGTATTATCATTAGCAGCAGCATTCATTTTAGAATGAAATTCGGCATCAAATGGAGAATCAAAACTTTCAAGACTTTCAAATTTTCCAAGATAACCTATGAATTTTAATCTTATATTATCTAAACCACCGTTCCTATGTTTAGCAATTATGAACTCAGCTTGTCCTTCACAAGGAGTATTATCCTCATCATCCCATTCATCGATTTTATAATATTCAGGCCTGTATATGAAAGAAACAATATCTGCATCTTGCTCAATTGCACCAGACTCTCTTAAATCAGAAAGAATTGGTCGCTTACTTCCTCCTCTAGTTTCAACAGCTCGAGAAAGTTGTGATAGAGCTATTACAGGTAAACTTAGTTCTTTTGCTAGAGCTTTTAAATTTCTTGAAATCATTGAGATTTCCTGTTCACGATTTCCTGATTTTTGACTAGTACCAGCAGTCATAAGTTGTAAATAATCTACAACAATTAATTTAATTCCGTTTTGAGATGCTAAACGCCGGGCTTTAGCACGAAGATCAAAAATTGATAAAGATGGTGTATCATCAATATAAAGTGGAGCCTTTTCTAGAGACTTGACTTTGACATTTAGCTGTTCCCACTCGTGTTTTTCCAATCTACCTGTTCTAAGTTTATCAGAGCTTAAACCTGTCTCAGATGAAATTAATCTAGTGATCAATTGTACAGATGACATCTCAAGTGAGAAAAAAGCAACGGGAATATTTTGATTTACAGCTATATTTCTAGCCATTGATAATGTAAGAGCCGTTTTCCCCATTCCTGGTCTTGCCGCAATTATTATCAAATCACTTTCTTGCCAGCCTGAAGTAATTTTATCAACCTTTTCAAATCCCGATGGTATACCACTTAATCCTTCTTTGTTGGAAATTTCTTCTATTTTTTTCTTGGCCTGAAAAACTAAATCTTGAGCAGTTTCGGTGGACTTCTTGATATTACCTTGAGTAACATCATATAATTTTGACTCAGCCTTGTCTAATAAATCAAATACATCTTTAGTTTCATCAAAAGAGTCTTCAATAATTTCATTTGAAATT
>JAYNHN010000207.1:2540-3131 GCA_038108035.1 Flavobacteriaceae bacterium | reverse complement strand
CCTTCATTACTTACCATAGGAGCACCTAAAGGAAAGGAGGGTTTACATTTTTTTCCAAACTGGCTGCATTCAAAAGGTTTTTTGAGTCCTTTCATGATTTGTCCTGAAATACATTCGGGATGCTCTGGTGTCTCCTCAATAGAAATTTTGAATTTTTTATCCGCATCGAAAGAATGGTATTTTTCTTTGATTTTGTAACCACTGTTTGGAATTTTTCCAATGCCTCTCCAGTTTTGATCTTGAATTTCAAAAACTTCATGAATAATTTTTTGTGCCTCTTTATTTCCTTCTTCTTTGACAATTTTCTGTTTTCGAGTTGGTTTACAACCATTAGAATACCTTGTAAAACATCTAGGGGTTCAAACCCTGTAACTACAATTGGAACTTTGTAATTTTTCGAAAGCGGATAATATTCATGGTATCCCATAATCGTACAAACATGTCCAGCAGCTAAAAAGCCATCTATTTTACTTTCATCATCATGGATTACAGCTTTGATGGCAGGTGGTACAAGAACATGGGATGCAAGAAGGGAGTAGTTTGGCAATTTGATTTGATGAGCACGAAGCAAAGAAAGGGCATTAGCAGGGG
>JAYNHN010000207.1:513-2530 GCA_038108035.1 Flavobacteriaceae bacterium | reverse complement strand
ATACTGGACAGCCCGGACCGTGGATCATATTAATTGAGTCAGGTAGCATGTCTAATATACCGTTTTTGACTAAGCTATGCGTCTGACCTCCACATACTTCCATAATAGACCAGTTTCTTGTAACGGTTTTCTCTATCGTTTTCAGATATTTTTTTGCAAGTTTAGGATCTCGATATTCGGATAGATATTTCATAGGTTTTATCGGATTGAGAAGAATTTATTGTTTTGGGGTGCTTCGATTTAATTTTAATGGGTATCCTTGGGGAGGTATTGATCCACATCAGTAAGGGCTCCAATTTCTCCAATTTCTTTTAAATACTGAAAGGTTTTTTTTGCTTCTTCTTTATCGATGATACTGATAGCAATACCCACATGCACTAATACATAATCTCCTATTTTTGCTTCCGTTAGCATTTCAAGGCTAGCTTCTTTGATGATTCCGCCGAAGTTGACTTTGGCCATTCGGACCCTACCATGATTTTGTAACTCGATGTTTTTGATTTTTCCGGGGACTGCAAGACACATATTCAGTTTTTTATTTGGTTGAGGTAAATAAATTGACCAAACGAAATATTCTCGTCATTTGGAGGTAATTTACAATTAATTTTTAAATTAATTTTTTCTTTTGCTGCTATTTTTGATATAGTAGAAATCAATAAGGTATTTTGAAAAACACCTCCGCTTAACGCAACAGTTTTTATTTTGTTCTCTTTGGCTATTCTAAAAATTTGCTTGCTCAGTGTATAAATAAAACTAAATGCCAGCCTGTTTTTTTTCACTCCTTTTTTATGGAATTTCAGAATTTCCTGAATGATTAAGTAGGGAGAAAGTCTTTGGTGTTTTTCCAAAAGATCTATTGGTTTTGACTGGTCGTATTTTTTCGCACAATTTTCCAAAAGAATGGCTGCTTCTGCTTCATAACTATTTTGGTCAATTAAATCCAGTGCAGAAGCCACGGCGTCAAACAAACGTCCCATCGATGAGGTTTTTAATCGATTCTTCTTTTTAAGCTGAGTAAAAAACTGCAGTTCTGTTTTGGAAAAACGCGATTGGACCTGTTGGATATCCTTTGTCAAACTCAAAAGAGAAATCCTAGGTTCACGGGCCATTTTTTCATGGGCAAGCCAATCAAAATATTCCAGATGATCTGCCCTTATGATTTTTTGATTTTCATAGATAAAAAATTCTCCACCCCAAATTTGTTGATCTTCTCCCAAGCCCATTCCATCCCAGATTACCCCTAAAATCTGTTCCTTTGTCTCGAATAAATTGTGTTCACCCAAAACACTACAAAAATGAGCTTTGTGGTGTTGAATTGAGATCAAATCAGCATTCCATTTTTTTGCCCATTCTTTTCCCAATTGATGACTTGAATACAAGGGATGCTGATCGATAAGGACGGTACAGGGTGTACAGTTGAAAAGAGAATGAAACTGAGCGACTGTTTTTTTAAAACGATTTAAAGTTTCTATGTTTTCTGAATCCCCAAAATATTGACTAAAATAAATGTATTCATTGGGAAAATACGTAAAAGTACTTTTTAAGGAGGCACCCATGGATAGGGTTGTAGTGTTTTTTGGATTTTTCATTTGGAGGTAGGTGGGCGCTAGTCCTCGGGCATGTCTCTGAATGATCGTATGATTATCTGTATACTTGAAAATGGAGTCGTCTTGGGGGAAAAGAATTTTCATATTGTGATGCAAAAAATAATCGGCTGTATTCTTGAGTTGCTCAGTCACTTTTTTTTCTGTTGCTAAAATGGGATCCCCATTTTTATTTCCACTTGTGGATACAATGGGATTTTTTAATTCATTCATGAGTAAAGTAAAAAGTCCTGAGTTTGGGAGCATAATCCCTATTTGGCTCAGCTTAGGGGCTATCTCCTCTTTGGCAACACTACATTTTTCAGTAGGATTAACAATTAAGATAGGGGCAATGCTTGAGCATAGAATTTTTTCTTCTTCTTTGGAGAGATAAAATTCCTTTTGAATCTTTTTAATGTCTGGATACATCACTG
>JAYNHN010000207.1:0-503 GCA_038108035.1 Flavobacteriaceae bacterium | reverse complement strand
TGTTTTTTCTTTTCCGTAATTTTTTAAGCACCTGCGGATTGGTTGCATCGCAACAGAGTAGATATCCACTCGTATTTTTTATTGCAATTATATTTCCTTTTAAAATGAGTTGAGCTACTACTGCTATTATTTCATTTTGATCCTCCGATACTATTTGATTATCACCATCTTTTAATGAAAGGCGAATTCCACATGTTTTACAAGAATTCGTTTGAGAGTGAAATCTTCGTTCAGACGCTTGGCTGTACTCTTCTTGGCATTTTTGACACATTTCAAAATTAGCAAGCGTTGTATTTTTTCTTTCAAATGGAAATGTATGGGTGATGGCATATCTTGGACCACACGAAACGCAGGTAGTAAAAGCGTATTTATATCTTCGACTGTTGGGGTCCAAAATTTCTTTTTTACAGGACTCACAAATTGCAAAGTCCGGGGTTAAAGGAAGATTTAGATTTCCTTCTGACGTAGAGTCATTGATTTTAAAATCATCAAAATGAAGTGGG
>JAYNHN010000206.1:0-3176 GCA_038108035.1 Flavobacteriaceae bacterium | reverse complement strand
CGAGAAAGGGGAGTTGTCCGTTGAAGATTTGTACACAATAGGGCTGAATCAAGGAAATATTGCCCATACCAGCGGCAAGCAAGAGCTTTACGAAAGAATCTTGGCCAACAGTTTTTAGACTCGATATAAAGAACATTTTTAAGCCTTTATTTAAACGATAAACCAAACTAGTATTAATTATGAAAAATAAACTATTCAATGCAAGCTGTTTTGCGCTTATTACTACCGCGATGACATTTGCAGTACGTGCCAAAATTGAACTTGTTTTTAACAGTGATTACGGCTTGACACTCGAGCAAATTGGGATAGCCTTTGGGCCTGCTTTTTATGGATTCACTTTGGCCATGATTATCGGGGGATTTCTAGTGGATCTTTTTGGGATGAAAAAAATCATGAATTTGGCTTTTATTGGTCATTTGGGAGGGATTATTTTGACCCTATTCGCTAGGGATTTTTGGCTTTTGTTTTCAGGCACATTACTGATAGGGATTGGAAATGGGATGGTAGAGGCAGCTTGCAATCCGCTGATTACCACTTTATATCCAAATGAAAAGACAAAAATGCTTAATCGTTTTCATGTTTGGTTCCCAGGGGGAATCGTAATAGGAAGTATACTTGCCTATTTAATTGTTGATATTATGGGAATGAGTTGGATGGTTTTGGTAGGAACTCTTTTCATACCCTTGATTGTATATATGTATCTATTCCGAGGCCAAAAATTTCCAGTAACAGAACGTGTTTCTAGTGGCGTTTCTTATGGTGATATGCTCAAAGCCTGTTTTGCTAACCCTCTTTTCTGGTTCATTGGCTTTTGTATGTTATTGACGGCTTCGACCGAGTTGGCCACTACCCAAAGAATTTCATCTTTGTTGGAGGAAACAGTTTCCAACCCTATATTAGTCCTTGCTTTTATCAATGGAATTATGATGTTGGGCAGGCTATTTGCTGGAGATGTTGTTCACCGATTGAGTATCACCAAAATGTTATTATTTTCCGCAGTATTTTCCTTTTTGGGATTAATGTGGTTGTCTAGTGCTACTGGATTAGCGTCCTTTATGGCCGCTGCAGTGTTTGCTATCGGAGTTTGTTATTTTTGGCCCACTATGCTGTCTTTTGTTGCAGAAAAAATTCCAAGCAGTGGGGCATTAGGCTTATCATTGATGGGAGGATTGGGGATGTTCTCTGTAGCCATCGTTTTATGGGCTATGGGAATGGTTATGGATATGGATACATCTGGCTCAGACACTTTATACAGACTGGCTACACTTCCAGGAATTTTAATTGTACTTTTTAGTTTAAGACTGTTGGTCGAATCTCGTCAAGAAAAAAAGTGACAGCGAAACTTCCAACCAATAGGGAAATGATGCACTAACCTTTTTTACGCTAAAACTTACAATAGAATCAATAGTATATCAATTATTTGTTGAAATATTTTGGGATGATGTAAAAAAATATCTCTACAAAATTCTCAAGAAATATCTAATAATAAAACTTAGTCTTACAGAATAAAAGAATCTAAACTAAGACAATTTACTAATTCAATGAAAAAAACACCAACCGTGGTATGCTTTGGCGAAGTACTTTGGGATGTTTTTCCGGAAGCAGAAAAGATTGGGGGTGCACCTCTAAATTTCGCACTCTGCCTAAATAGATTAGGTATTGAAACGTTCATTGCAAGTCAAATAGGAAATGATTCTATTGGAAAACGTTTAATAGTTTTCTTAGAAGAAAGTAATTTGGATACCAAATTCATTCAAAATTCTTCATCTTTCTCCACAGGAGTTGCCATAATATCCAAAGACACCGAGGGATCTGCTAGATATGAAATTCCCCATCCTGTAGCATGGGATAAAATTGAAACAACACCCGAATTGATAGATGTAGTTTCAAATTCTTCTGTTTTTTTATATGGTAGTTTGGTTGCTCGAGATAAGGCATCAAAAAACACCCTAATTAAATTATTATCTTGTGCTAATTTCAAAGTTTTTGATGTAAATCTTCGCCCGCCTCACTACGATTATCTTTTGCTTGATAAATTATTGTGTCGTGCAGATTTTATTAAATTCAATGACGAAGAGCTTAATGAAATAAGTAAATACTATGGCTGTCAATCAAGTCAATTGAAAGACCAATTAGCTTTCATGGCTTTGCACACCAAAGCTACTTATATCTGCGTTACTAAAGGGAGCGACGGGGCAATACTTTATCACGAAGGAAACTATTACAATCAAAATGGCTTTACTGTAAAAGTAGTTGATACTGTTGGCGCAGGAGATTCCTTTTTGGCAACACTTCTGGAAGGAATTTTAACCAACCGAAGTCTGAATGATGCACTTAGAAGAGCATGTGCTATGGGCGCTTTGGTAGCAGGAAGTGCAGGAGCAAATGTAAAAATAAGTGAAACTAACCTTAGGGATTACATCGCTCAATTTACCTAATTCCGAACCACAAACATCACATAATTTTTGATAATCAGTATATATACATTCCTGGTTCTGGGACAGGTGGGACCACCAACATCAAAAGCCTCCTAAACTTGTGAGGGGGCACATTTTACTTCATCTGCTTACATTACATGTGTAATTTCATGGCTACAGGACTCTCGGTAAAATGCAATTCTTGGCACCAATTCAGGGAGTTTCTCAAGACAAAATTTTTTCCACCTCTCATGATTCATTGATTTTTTTTAGATTTGAGTAATATAAAATTGATGAAGAAACTAATACTATTATTATTTGTATCTGTTGGACTAAATGCACAGTTCAACTACCAAGCTATTGTAAAGGACAACGATGGCAAGGTGATGATGAATGCCGACATTAAACTAAAGTTTAGTTTGATGTATCAGTCCTCTACGGCAACACCAGTATTTATAGAAGAACACGATATAAACACTCCTGCTGATGGTGTGGTTAACCTGTCTGTTGGTGGAGGTACAGTTGTAAACGGTACTTTCTCTGATATAGATTGGTCACAGAGTGTATTTATGAAAGAGGAGTTAGATACAGGAAGTGGATATCAGGATATGGGCACTAAGCAAGTTGAAAGTGTTCCTATTGCAGAGTATGCTAAAGTTACAAACATATCGTCTCAAACTTTTGTTACGGGTGATTCAGATATCCAAATCGGCACAATAATTGGTCAAACTAATGGAGGTCATAACAATATTGCAATTG
>JAYNHN010000205.1:0-3192 GCA_038108035.1 Flavobacteriaceae bacterium | reverse complement strand
TCATAGCTCCATTTTTGCGAATGTAATTTACCAGTGCTCTGGTATCTACATCTGATATTGTGACCAACTTGTGTTTCGCAAGATAGTCATAAAGAGATTCTTCGGCCAATGGACGAGAGTACGGAAAACTAAAATCTTTACAAATAAGACCTGCTATGGTTATTCCGTCCGACTGTGCCTCTGATTCCTTCACACCATAATTTCCAATATGGGTATTGGTGGTAACCATTAATTGTCCGGAATAAGAGGGGTCTGTAAAAATTTCTTGGTATCCGGTCATCCCGGTGTTAAAACAAATTTCTCCGAATGCACTGCCTTCTATCCCAATGGATCTTCCAAAAAATTGGGTGCCATCCGCCAATAAAACAAATGCTTTTTTTCTAGATCTATACTTCATGATAATACTTACAAAATAAACCAAAAAAAAGGATAAACTAAAACGTTTATCCTTTAATATAACTAAGAGTTGAAAAGAAATATTGAATTATTGGTCACCTTCCTCTTTTTCCTCTTTATTTTCTTTTTTAGATTCGCTTGTTGCTTCTTGAATGGGTGCTTCTTCAACGGCAACTTCTGGAGTATCATCAAGCTCTTCGACTACTTCATTTGTTTGAGCTGAAGCGGCTTTTGTCTTACCTCCGCGGCGGCGAGTCTTTTTCTTGGCTTTTTCTTCGCTTTTGTACACCTCATTATAATCTACCAACTCAATAAGTGCCATAGCAGCGTTATCACCCAATCGATTTCCTAATTTAATGATAAGCGTGTAGCCTCCAGGTCGGTCTCCTACCTTAGAAGCAACATCTCTAAATAGTTCAGAGACTGCATTTTTATCACGAAGCGCACTAAAAGCCAAACGACGGTTGTGTGTACTGTCCTCTTTAGACTTGGTAATAATTGGTTCAACAAAACGCTTGAGGGCTTTGGCTTTGGTTACTGTTGTATTAATGCGTTTGTGTTCAATTAAAGAACATGCCATATTGGATAGCATGGATTTTCTATGCGCGGTTTTGCGCCCTAGATGCATTACTTTTTTTCCGTGTCTCATTTTTTTATTTTAAAAATGTGAATTAATCTTTATCTAGTTTGTATTTCGCTAGATCCATTCCAAATGAAAGGCCTTTTAGAACCACTAATTCCTCAAGCTCTGTCAAGGACTTCTTTCCAAAATTCCTAAACTTCATAAGGTCATTTTTATTGTAAGATACCAAGTCTCCTAAGGTATCCACCTCTGCCGCTTTCAAACAATTGAGAGCACGAACCGAAAGATCCATGTCCACTAGCTTGGTTTTTAATAACTGGCGCATGTGTAATGACTCTTCATCGTAGGTCTCTGTTTGAGCAATTTCATCTGCTTCCAGCGTAATGCGTTCGTCAGAAAATAACAAGAAGTGATGGATCAATATTTTTGCGGCCTCGGTAAGGGCATCCTTAGGATGAATAGAACCATCCGTGATGATTTCAAATACGAGTTTTTCGTAATCGGTTTTTTGTTCTACACGAAAATTCTCGATGCTGTATTTTACATTTTTTATTGGAGTAAAAATAGAATCGATAGCAATGACACCTAAATCCGCATTGGTTTTTTTGTTTTCCTCTGCCGGTACATATCCTCGTCCTTTTTCGATGGTGATCTCCATGTTTAACTGAACACTTTTGTCCAAGTTGCAAATAACCAAGTCCGGGTTTAAAACTTGAAAACCGGAAATAAACTTCTGCAGATCAGCTGCCTTGAGTTGATCTTGCCCTCCTATAGAGACCGAAACCTTTTCTTCTTCGAAATCTTCGATTTGACGCTTAAAGCGTATTTGTTTAAGATTGAGAATAATTTCAGTCACGTCTTCGACTACTCCGGGAATGGTTGAGAATTCATGTTCAACTTTGTCCAATTTCACAGAAGTGATTGCAAAACCCTCCAATGAGGATAATAATACACGTCTCAATGCATTTCCAACCGTCAGACCATATCCGGGTTCCAAAGGGCGAAATTCAAATTTGCCTTCGAACTCAGAAGAGTCGATCATGATTACTTTATCGGGTTTTTGAAAATTCAATATTGCCATAATTTGCTTCCGTTTTCTTATTTAGAATATAATTCTACGATTAACTGCTCTTTAATATTCTCAGGAATTTGGAGGCGTTCAGGCACGCTGACAAGAGTTCCTTGAAGTTGATCCTTGTTCCAACTTAACCACTCATAAGTAGAAACATCTTTACTATTGGCTTCTAAAATAATGTTAAGTGATTTAGACTTTTCACGAACACCGATGACATCTCCTACTTTTACCTGATAGGAGGGTATGTTTAGAATGGAACCATTGATTGTTATGTGTCGGTGGGAAACCAATTGACGTGCACCGCTTCGAGTAGGTGAAAGTCCTAATCTGTACACAACATTGTCTAAACGTGATTCACACAACTGAAGCAATACTTCACCGGTGACCCCTTTACTACGACTTGCTTTTTCAAAAAGATTTCGGAATTGACGCTCCAAAATGCCGTAAGTAAATTTTGCTTTTTGTTTCTCCATAAGCTGGATTGCATACTCAGATTTCTTACCTCTTCGTCTTGCATTTCCGTGTTGCCCTGGAGGGTAGTTACGTTTTTCGAAAGATTTATCATCTCCGAAGATTGGCTCGCCAAATTTTCGAGCAATTTTTGTTTTTGGACCAGTATATCTTGCCATTTTGTTGGTTTTAGTGAAATTGAAAGCTATGAATTAAGGTCACTTCCTTCGATAGCTATCGCTCAACTTTCGATATTAAATTAAATTATACTCTTCTTCTTTTGGGAGGTCGACAACCGTTATGCGGTAACGGAGTGACATCTACGATTTCCATCACTTCAATTCCACTATTGTGCAATGTTCTGATGGCGGATTCTCGACCATTACCAGGACCTTTAACAAATACTTTTACTTTACGTAATCCTGCTTCTTGAGCTACTTTAGAACAATCCTCAGCAGCGGTTTGGGCTGCATAGGGTGTGTTCTTTTTAGAACCTCTAAAACCCATTTTTCCGGCCGATGACCAAGAAATTACTTCGCCTTTGTTATTGGTTAGGGAAATAATGATGTTGTTGAAGGAGGCGTTGATATGAGCTTCGCCAATTGATTCAACAATAACCTTTCTTTTTTTACTTGCTGTTTTAGCCATAATTACAAACTATTATTTAGTTGCTTTCTTTTTATTTGCT
>JAYNHN010000204.1:1371-3193 GCA_038108035.1 Flavobacteriaceae bacterium | reverse complement strand
TGTGCTTGAAGACCACAAATTGAAATGACTATTAAAAAAAATGACTTCATGGTTATTTTCATCACTTTAAATTTCCCTTAATTTACAAAAAAAAAATTAATTAGAATTAAAATTTTCATTTCCTACATATGGGTAGTGCAATCTATAAAGGCATGATTTTTGAGTTTTAATTGGTGTTATGATTTTATTCGAACTTTTACTTCTATATATTGGCTACCACTTGGCAAAAGCCCTTTTTTATTAAACCCACGAGGCTTTGAACTGGCAGAAATTAAACCCTTTTCCAAGGGCATGATTTTTGAATATAAGTTCAATATGGCACTTTTTAACATCCTTTTTGGTCTTTTTATGCTTTGGGTTTTCTACAAGGTAATAACGACCTATTAGCTTTACTTTCTTTTTTTGATTTCTTTATCAAATATTTATGTAACATTTTAAAAGAAATCCCATCATATCACTACTGAGCCAAAAAATCAATTCTAAAGCTCAATTTTTTATGACAAAATCAGCCTTAATCAAAATATTTTTTTGCTTGGTGATGGTTCCTATTCAAGCGCAAAACTCGATCACAGGCACCATAACTGACCCACTTGAAAACCCAATTCCCTATGCCAATGTCATTTTACAGAAAAAAGGAGGGGATACACTACCCAAGGGTTCAATCTCTGATAATAATGGTGCCTATACGTTTAAAAATATACCCGATGGAACCTACCAACTTGAGGTGTCTGTTTTAGGATACAGCATAAAAAAATCTGAGGAGTTTTCACTTTTAGAAAATAAAGTTCTAAATTTTAAACTGGAAGAAGAGGCTCAGACTTTAAGCGAAGTGGTTGTAAAAAGCAAACTACCTGTTATTAAGCAAACTGCCGAAAAATTAGTGGTTGACCTTGAAAAGTCGGAACTGATTAACACCAGTCTAAAAGACGTTATGCGTAAAGTTCCCGGAGTGCTAGTGACCAACAATGGAATTTCGATTACGGGTAATAGAGATGTTCGATTGCTTATCAATGGTAAAACTACAGAATATATGGATATTCAGACCTTGTTACGTGATTTTCCAGCAGACAATATATCTAAAATTGAAGTGGTAGAGCAACCGGGCGCAGAATACGAAGCTTCAGGGTCTGGAGCATTAATCAATATCATATTGAAGAAAAATGTTCGCTTGGGTACCCATGGAAATCTGAGTTCCTGGATTGGAAGGGATCAAGGTTTTGAGTACGGAACAGGTGCTTCGATCGCGAGTTATAAAAACAAACTTAACTGGCAAGCCCGTTTTAACCAATCCGAGCCCACTTGGAGAGACGATTTATTTTTAATAAGAACCGTGGGGGAGGAAACCTATGATCAAACGACCATAGAACCCTATAATCCTAAAAACTTTAGAATGAGTGCAAATTTGGATTATTATCTAAATGAACACCATAGCATTGGAATTGGAGGGAGGCGGAATAACCGAATTTCTCAGAGAATTGCCTCTAGCAAAACGATTATTTCCAATACAAAGGAATCCAATACTTTGTTTTCTGAAAATAGTTTTGATATCGATCGGGTCGATTATAACTTGAATCCGTATTACGAATTCAAAACAGAAACCGATAAATTACTGATTGATTTTAATTATATCCATTTCAGATACAATAATACAAATGATCTATACGATTTAACGGGAAGTACGATCCCTTTTACGAATAGAAGATACATTCAAGATGGAAAGTTTGCGATAAAAACCTATCGGTTAGACTATACAAAAACCTTTTCTGACTTCTTCAAATTGAGTTTAGGAACACGCTATGCAGACGTAGATACGGATAATGAC
>JAYNHN010000204.1:892-1361 GCA_038108035.1 Flavobacteriaceae bacterium | reverse complement strand
GACCTACAGTCATTTAATGAAAATAATTTGGGTTCTTTTGATTTTAACGAATCAGGTAGCAGTCAGTTTTTAATCAATGAAACGATTCTGGCTTTTTATTCAAAAGTGAATGCGACAAAGGGAAAATGGTCTTTTTCAGGTGGGCTTCGCTATGAAGATAGTAATACAGATGGTACTTCCATTTTTTTAATTAATGGAGTTCCAAACACCACGGTTAAAAAAAGACCTATTCTTAAATTTTTTCCCAGTGCATCGGTGAGTCGCGAAATATCTGAAATTTTGGGAACAAGTATTTCCTATAGTTATCGGATCAGTAGACCCTCTTACAGTAGTTTAAATTCCTTTGAAGAATTTCTGGATCCATTCTCGGCAAGTGAAGGAAATCCCAACCTAACTCCCGCTTATACCCATAAATATCAGTTTAACTTGACCTATGAAGGGCAGCCATTTTTTACTGTAGGATACAGCA
>JAYNHN010000204.1:0-882 GCA_038108035.1 Flavobacteriaceae bacterium | reverse complement strand
AATACAAAAGATGTGATTTTTGAATTGATTCGACAAGACAATGCAACTGCCCAAATTAGACAACTGGAGGTAAATATAGAGGAAAATGTCAATTGGAATCTTAGATTGCTAGGTCCATTAGATTTTATTAAAGGTATCGAAGGTTATACAGGTTTTATTTTAGTAAATACAGACTACAAATCTGCAATGTATGATTTGGATTTAAATCAATGGAATTTATTCTGGTTCATTCAAGCAAATTACGAATTACCTCTCGGTATTAACTTTGAGATGAGCTGGAATTATGGAACCGGATCGTTGGAAGGTCAGATTGAAGTTGATTGGCTCGCTGAATTGGATGTGTCTTTAGGCAAAAAATTAATGGACGACCGACTCAAGATCAATCTTGGGCTTAGTAAAATCCTTAACCGGGGATTTATCGGTACCATCGATTATGGAAATGGATTTGCCAACGTAAACAGCAACGGTTCCCGACGCAATATTCAACTGAGAGCATCCTACAGCTTTGGTTCAAAATTCGGAAAAGATCAAAACAAACGCAATCCTACTCAAGAGGAGTCTAGAATACGAGATGAGAATTAGGATTAAATAGTTTTCTAAATTCTTTTAAAGACTCGGATTACTCGATTTTCTATAGGACTTCGACTCCATTCCTATTCATATATTAATAACATTAAACACTTTTTACAAACCAATTATATAGAAATAAAAAAACCCTCCTTTTAGAAGGGTTTTTGTACTCGGAGCGGGACTTGAACCCGCACGACCGCAATGGTCATTGGATTTTAAGTCCAACGTGTCTACCAATTCCACCATCCGAGCAAACGTCAGAGCGAAAGACGGGATTTGAACCCGCGACCCTCACCTTGGCAAGGTGATGCT
>JAYNHN010000203.1:0-3228 GCA_038108035.1 Flavobacteriaceae bacterium | reverse complement strand
TGTCTGAGAGACATAATTTATCCGAAAATTTATGGTAAAGTAGATCACTAAATCCATACGCGCCGCCTACCACAAAAATGATTCTTTTTTTTCCAGAGAGTAAGTATTTATTGATTTCTTGGGAAAACTTTTTGGAACTAAAAGATTTTCCTTTTTCATCCAAGAGTATGACTTGGTCATACGGTTTAATTTTTTGTAAGATGAGTTGTGCTTCTTGTTCTTTTATTTGTTGTGGATTTATTTTTTTTCGGGCTTTTGGTTCGGATATAAATTGAATTGAAAATTTGACATAATGCATCAATCTTTTTTCGTATTCTTCTATTGCATTGGTCCAAAAAGAGCGATCTGTTTTTCCTACGCAAAGCAATTGTATTTCCATCAGTCAAAGGTACAAAGGCTTTCTATTTTTTAGGCTATTCTGTAGTTGAATGATTTTCCCATTATCTTTGTCTTTCAATTATGGATCAAGGTCATGAAAAAACGCTTCCAACTTCCTTTGATTAAGCAAATTGTTCTTTTCTTACGAGCGATCAAATTGCCCGGTTTTAAAGAGTTTTCTGTATTTGACCTATTGGAGATGTATGTGATTGGAATAGTCAAGGGAGCTTTATCCCACCGAGCGGGAAGTATTTCATTTAGTTTCTTTATGGCGTTGTTTCCGTTTTTACTGTTCATTCTTAATTTGATTCCTTTTCTGGACATGATTCCTTTGATTCGGATTGATAATTTTGATCAAACTTTGTTTAACTATATCGAATTGATTTTACCCAAAGAGACTCAATCTTTTTTTATGGATATTTTTGACGATATCAGAAATAAGCCTCGAGGAGGTCTCTTATCTTCTGTTTTTATTCTCTCCATTTTTCTTTCTGCCAATGGGGTTTCAGCCATTTTAGGGAGTTTTGAGGTTTCCTATCATGTCCAATTTTCCAGAAGTTTCTTCCGCCAATATTTACTTTCGATTGGGATTAGTATTTTATTGGCTTTTATGTCTCTAGTAGGGGTCGTAATTTTCTTTTATTTCGAATTTTACATTCTTCACAATTTAGAATCCCGGATCGCCTCTGAGGTTAGATGGACACGAATGGGTCAAATTACCTTTTTTGGTTTATTTATTTATCTAACAATTTCTATTCTTTACCACTTTGGAACCATTGGGTATCGAAAAATACGATTGCTGTCTCCCGGTGCTTTGATGACCACTTTTCTATTCTTTTTAACTACTTATGGATTTGGGATTTACATTGAAAATTTTTCAACTTACAACCAGCTATACGGTTCTATCGGAGCATTGTTGATCTTCTTGCTCTATATTTGGATGAATTCCAATATTTTGTTGTTAGGATTTGAATTGAATGCGACATTAGACCGTTTTAAAAGATCACCCAAAAAAGATAAGAATGAAGATGGAAGAGCCTGAAGTCCCCTTCGCTTTTATTGACGTTATTCTCCCTTTAGCACTTCCTAAAGCTTATACTTATACAATTACAGAAGACCATTACGACCAATTGGCTCCCGGTTTTAGAGTAGCCGTTCCATTTGGAAAACAAAAGGTATACACAGCTGTCGTGATTCGAGTTCATAGGGTTGCACCTCAGACCTATGGACCAAAATCCATTGTAATGATTTTGGATAAAATCGCCATGGTTACTCCAATTCAGTTAGAATTTTGGGAATGGATGGCTCGTTATTATATGTGCTCTATGGGTGATATTATGCGTGCCTCTTTACCAGCCGCTTTATTGATTGAGAGTCAAACAATCTTAACCCGTAATGAGCTAGAGCCTCCCGAAATGGAAACTCTTACAGATGATCAATTTTTAGTTTTTGAAGCTCTTCAAAAGCAAACGCTCAGCTTGGAGGAAATTAGTCAAATAACGGATCAAAAAAAGGTGATGCCTTTGGTTTTGGATATGCTCGAAAAGGGAGCTGCTCTTATTTATCAAAAAATCGAAGAAAAGTTCAAACCCAAAAGAGTTCGTTACATTCGTTTATCTCCTCCTTTTCAAGAAGAGCAAAATTTAGAGTCTCTTTTTGAATCCCTAAAGAACGCACCCAAACAATCTGCCTTGGTTATGGGTTTTTTGTCCGACTCGAATTCATTGGATAGTTGGCAAAAAGTTTCTGATTTTAAACAAAAAACCCAAGCTAGCAGCTCTCAGATACGAACCTTGTTAGATAAAGCTGTATTTGAAGAAATTTTCCAAGAAGAAAATCGGGTGTTGATACGACAGCAAAGAGAGCGCAACTCAGAAAAAGTTCTTTCTCCCGCACAACAAAAGGCCTTAGTAGAAATTCAAACAGTTTTTAAAAAAAAAGAGGTTATACTCTTTGAAGGGGTCACTGCATCAGGAAAAACAGAGCTTTACATTAAATTAATTGAAGAGCAACTCAGTAAAGGAAAACAAATACTCTATCTCTTGCCGGAGATATCCTTGACTTCCCAAATTGTCACCCGTTTGGCCACCCACTTTGGGAACCAAGTTTCCGTTTACCATTCGAAGTACTCCATACATGAACGAACCGAAGTTTGGCAGAGAACTCTAGAAGGTAGTTCTCAGGGTCAAATAATTGTGGGAGCACGTTCTGCTGTTTTACTTCCTTTTCAAGACTTAGGTTTAGTAATAATAGATGAAGAACATGAAAACTCTTATAAACAATTTGACCCGGCACCTCGCTATCAAGCTAGGGACAGTGCTATTTTTTTAGCCAGAAGAATGAATGCAAAAGTACTATTGGGCAGTGCAACTCCCTCTCTGGAGACTGCTGAAAATGTCAGAACCAGTAAATACGGTTGGGTAAAATTAAGCGAACGCTATGGAGGAGTGTCTCTCCCCATAGTTGAATTGATTGACCTTAAAGATGCGAACAGAAGGAAAACAATGAACGGAATGTTTTCCAAAACTCTAATCCACTCAATACAAAAAACACTGGATCAAAAAAAACAGGTAATTTTATTTCAAAATAGGAGAGGTTATGCACCTATATCCGAGTGTTTAAGTTGTGGTCATACGCCTCAGTGTTCCCAATGCGATGTCTCTTTGACCTACCATCAAACTAAAAATCAACTCAAATGCCATTATTGTGGTTATTCTATTCCGATGCCTTCTCAATGTCATGCTTGCGGAATGCCCACATTGACGACCAAAGGAGTAGGTACAAAGCAAATAGAATAACAACTAAAAATCATATTTCCAGAGGCCAAGATCGCACGAATGGATTGGGATA
>JAYNHN010000202.1:2380-3228 GCA_038108035.1 Flavobacteriaceae bacterium | reverse complement strand
GGTTAAAGATCCATCTTCTGTAATTATAGGATTTTTATTGTAATTCATATTCGCTAAAATAAACTATCTAATAATTGATTTTAATTTTAAAAATAAAAATCTAAAAGGAGAATCGTTACGAATTTAATAATACTTTGGATTGTACGAATAATTATCCAAATCCAAATCAAAAATTAATTGAAAAAAACTAATTTTACTTTTCATATTAACCTTGCAAAATGAATGTAACAAAAAATTTGGTTTCAAACATTGATTCAGTCGATTTTGACAATCTTGTTTTTGGAAAAACATTTTCAGATCACATGTTCCTTTGTCATTTTCAAAACGGAAAATGGCAAACCCCAGAAATAAAAGCTTACCAACCCATTACTTTGGATCCCTCTGCTAGTGTTTTACATTATGGGCAAGCTGTTTTTGAAGGCATGAAAGCGTTTAAAGATGATGCCGGTAAGGTATGGTTGTTTCGCCCTAAAGAAAATTTTAGTAGAATCAATCGTTCAGCCAGACGTCTGCAAATCCCAGAATTTCCAGAATCTTATTTTTTCGAGGGACTTGAGCATTTGCTTCGAATCGATCACAATTGGATCCAACCAGGAGTAGAAAACTCTCTTTATATACGACCCTTTGTTTTTGCAAGCCAACCTAGCGTTCAGGCTTCAGCTGCCGAAGAATACATTTTTATGATTATTTGTGCACCCGTAAAGTCTTATTACGCAGGTGGAGAAATCAGTGTATTGATTGCAGAAGAATACAGTAGAGCAGCCTCCGGAGGTGTTGGTTTTGCTAAAGCATCTGGTAATTATGCCGCTCAATTTTACCCAACTTCCGAAGCACTCAAAAAAGGTTTT
>JAYNHN010000202.1:0-2370 GCA_038108035.1 Flavobacteriaceae bacterium | reverse complement strand
GATTATATGGACGGATGCCAACAATCACGAATACTTGGAAGAAGCAGGTACAATGAATATCTTTTTTAAAATTAACAATCGGCTCATTACCTCTCCCACCAATGATCGTATCTTAGATGGAATTACCCGAAAAAGTATTATTGAAATCGCAAAGGAAAAAGGAATTGAAGTGGAAGAGCGCCCCATAAAAATTCAGGAACTAAAACAAGCTCACCAAAATGGCACTCTTGAAGAAGTTTTTGGAACAGGGACTGCTGTAGTTGTCCTTCCTATTCATCGTTTTTCTCATCAAAATCAGTCCTATTCGCTCTCTGAAGAAAGTCCTCTAGCAATGGAATTGAAAAATACTTTAGTACAAATTCAATACAATCAATCTCCAGACCCCTTTAACTGGAGGCATGCTGTAGAGTTATAAATTAATTGAGTATTTTCTTTAAGTTGGGTTTAAAGTAATTTGGTCCTTTCATAACCTTCCCATCTTCGCGGTAAATGGGTTTTCCGTTTACATCTAATTTGCTCATATTACTTTTCTGAATTTCATCAAAAATCGCTTCTATTTTGTCTTGAAATCCATGCGCTATTATCGTTCCACATAATATGTATAACATATCACCCAATGCGTCACCAATTTCGACAAGATCCCCTCCCTTCGCAGCTTCGAGATATTCTTCATTTTCTTCTTTCATTAAATTGTATCTCAATTCTAAGATTTTTTTAGGAAGTTGAGCTGTTGGTTTCAGCTCAAAATCAAGTCCATAGGCTTTATGAAATTCAGTTACTGCGTCAATTGGTTTTTTTATCATGATGGTTTGAAACGGTTAATGGTTTTATTATTTCTAAATTAGTCAAAAAAAAGAGATGTTTTCTAAAGGACAATTGATTTTTGCAATCGCTTTCGTAATTGCATTCATCACTATAACAATTTATTCATACAGGATGGATAAGAAAAGTTTACCTGAATATTTCAAAGGAAGTTATAAAATAGTAATTGGCTTTTTTGTTGCGATTAGTTTTTTGGTACTTGTCAAATACCTAACCACAAGATGAAAACTTTTCTTTTTATTTTTTTGGGAGGAGGTTTAGGAAGCTTAATGCGTTTTATAATTTCTAAAATCATTAGCCAACCGAAAGGAAGTTTTCCCTGGGGTACCTTGTGTGCAAATTACCTAGGCTGTTTACTAATCGGTTTGTTTTTGGGTTGGGCTTTGAAAAATGACTCCTTTCGATCAGAATTTTATCTGTTTGCAACGGTAGGGTTTTGTGGAGGACTTACTACCTTTTCTACATTCAGCATGGAAAGTATTTACTTTCTTAAGACCGGTAATTATTTAACTTTCACAACCTATGCGATCCTGAGTTTGATTGGTGGATTGGTTTGGGTTGCATTGGGTCATTATTGGATTAAATAATTTTTTATAGGAAATAGACTTTTTTGGGCTTAATTCCAAAAAATACTTTTTGAATTATTATACCCTAAATTTTTTAGGGGTATAATTATATATTTAATAAAAATTTAAAACGTACCCCCCTTTTTTTTATTGTTCTTTGATTGTAAGTATAGTTTTGTAATGAATCTAAAATATAATTATGAAAAAATTTATTACACAAACAATTCTTGCATTAACGCTATTTATGACTCCAACACTCTACGTTTCAGCTCAGGAAGCAGAAGAAACCGAAGAGACAGCAGAAGAGTCCAGCTTTAACTTCAGTGGTACTGTAGACACCTACTTCCGTAGTAGTTTTTCTGAAGACCCTGTAGCACCCGGAACTTCATTCGCAGATCTTAATGGTTTTGCATTGGGTATGGCTAACTTTATCGTTTCCTATGAAGGAGAAAAGTCGGGTTTCGTGGCTGACGTTGTAGTTGGACCTAGAGGATCAAATGCTGTTTTTGGATCTGTAGGCAATTCATCTGAGTTGGTAAATCAGTTATACGCTTACTACAACCTAAGCGATGGTCTTACTATAACAATGGGTAATTTCAACACATTTTTAGGTTATGAAGTTATTTCACCTGCTGCCAATTTCAATTATTCGACATCATATATGTTCTCCTACGGTCCATTCTCACACACAGGAATCAAAGCGGATATATCCATATCAGATGACGTTTCACTGATGCTTGGTATTTTTAACCAAACTGATGAAACAGAAGCAAATTATTCTCGATACACTGCCTTTGGAGCTCAGCTAGGTCTTTATGGACAGTACATTAACTTTTTAGGTGGTGAGGATTACGCTCAAATAGATTTTACAGGTGGTTTTGACTTAAGTGATTCTTTTTACTTAGGTATAAACGCAACTACAGCCTCTTTAGCTGGTGATACAGGTTTTTCCGGAGTAGCACTTTATCCACAAATCACCACA
>JAYNHN010000201.1:0-3258 GCA_038108035.1 Flavobacteriaceae bacterium | reverse complement strand
CTAAGCGTCACACAGGAAAAGTATTTGAGCGTTATGTTCACCCAATGGCTATGCAACATTTAACCTCAGTCCACAATGCATTTTTTCAATATTTATTGGGGAATACCGACTTTTCGGTTGCTTACCAGCACAATGGTAAACTATTGTATATAGACAAACAAATCATTCCTCTACCGTATGATTTTGATATGACAGGATGGGTCAACCCCAGTTATGCAACGGTTAATACAACTTTGGGAATAAGTTCTGTTCAAGAACGAAAGTATAGAGGGTTTAAACGAGAGCAAAAATATTTTGATCAGGTTCGTCAGCAACTTATCGATCAAAAAGACGAAATGATGAATATGGTTGCTTCTTATGAAGCTGAATTCAATGATACCAAAGAATACAAAAATATGTTTGATTTTATGGAGGCTTTCTACGAGGTGTTAGAAGATGATAAAAAATTCCAAAAATCAATAGTCGACCAGGCAAGAACCAAATAATATCTTCTGATAGACCTATTGTATCGTAAAGAAATTTTAAGAAAACGCTGTTTCGTTTTAGGGGTTTAATTTGAAAAAATTATTCAATTACTACATTCAACATCCCCATTATTACTAATTAAAAACCCATAGAGGCCTTTTTATAAGAGGTGTCTTTATGGGTTTTTCGACTATTTGTGAAGGATTTCCCACTTCTATTTTAATAGAGGTAAATGGTTGGTTTGTAAACGATCGAATTAAATGATTCCAATAAGGATCTTTTTTAACGGATTTATTCATCATGGGTACTCCTTACAAATAGAAATGGCCTTATTAATATCGTAAAATAATACTTTTAAACGCTCCCACTTGAAGATAAATTCATTTCAAAAGAGTTCAGAAGTTTTATCTGAGCGTGAAATGGACTGCGATTTTATAAAGATTCAAATCTTTTGCTTCAACCCCTTCTTGTTCATGCGATTAGGGTTCTTTTTAATAATAAATAAATTCCCATCTAGAAACCAAACACATTTGTGTTTGAGTATGTTAACTTCTAGAGGTTGTAAAAATTTGAAAACAACCGCAAAGGTTTCAAAATATTATTTGATGGATTCCACCATTTTATCAAAAATAGCGGTATTTTCATAGATGCCTCTAAACAGTTCTGAGTGGGGTCCGTAACTAAAAACGGGTACCATGGATGCTGAGTGACCTTTGGTGTTGAAAGCACCATTAACTGCTTGTTTTTTTATATTTCCACCAATAAGAGCTAACCCTCCGGTTTCGTGGTCAGCGGTAACAACTACTAAGGTATTTCCATCGGCTTTTGCAAAATCCAAAGCTTTGCGAATAGCCGAATTGAATTCTTTAAACTCAGAAACGATATACTCCGTATCATTGGCGTGACCTCCCCAGTCAATCTGAGATCCTTCTACTAGCATAAAAAAAGGAGCGCCCATTGATTCCATTTTCTTAAGACTTACTGAAACCATATCTTCTAATGCGGGTTTTCTTCCATCACGTTTTTGAGGAGGTTCATCTTTATAGGTAAAATACCCTATTTTATCCGAGGTACTTTTTTCCAATTCGTCCAATCCCTCCACAAAATGATAGGAATTCATTTCTTCAATTAGGTTCCTTTTATCATCCCTTTTGTTAAAGTGCATTTTTCCACCGCCAATAAAAAGATCAACATCGTGGGCACTTAATTGCAACGCAATTTTCTGATATTCTCTTCTTGAGGGAACTTTGGCATAGAAAGAAGCCGGTGTAGCATGAACAATGCTGGATGTAGCCAGTAATGAACTATTGTACCCATTTTCTTCACAAATTTCCAAAATGCTTTTAACTTGAGTATTTTTTGAGTCAATGCCCAAGACCCCGTTGTAGGTTTTTACACCGGTTGCCATTGCAGTTCCACTCGCAGCAGAATCGGTAACCAATTGACCGTAAGCATTTGTTTTAGATAAACCGATATTTTCAAAAGATTCTAGAACTGTAGAATTGTTGTTTGCATACATTCCAGTACTGATTTGGGTAAGTCCCATCCCATCACCAATTAACAAGATTATATTCGGATTTTGATCTTGACTAAAACTTAAATTTAAAAATAGGGCTGAGAGAATAAGAGCGTATAGGCGCATAGATTAAATGTTATTAAATTTGTTATTCAAATATACGATTACTAAAGTTAAAATAATTTAGAATAATTCTATATCTTGATTTTTAAACAATTTTACAACTCCTTATCAAATACGTATATTTGAATTGTAAACATACAATTCGTGAAAGAAAGTCCAAATTCTATAGATGTTGTTATTGCCTGGGTAGATGGTTCGGATCCCAATCTTAAAAAAAAACGCTCCCAGTTTTTAAACAAAGAGGAAGTACAATCCTCTCCAGGAGCCGATGCAACTCGCTTTCATTCTTTAAATGAAGTAAAATATTGTGTGTTGTCAATTTTAAAATTTGCTCCGTTCGTCCGCAAACTTTTTATTGTTACCGATCAGCAGGATCCAAAAATAGATTCAGCGGTTCAAAAGTATTTTCCGGAAAGATTAAAAGATATCCGTTTGGTTGATCACAAGGAGATTTTTGAAGGGTACGAAGAATTTTTACCTACTTTTAACAGTATTTGTATCAGCAACATGCTTTGGAGGATTAAAGGTTTGTCCAATCAATTTGTATATTTCAATGATGATATTTTTTTACTTCGTCCTATTCAGCCTTCTGATTGGTTTCGTGCTCAACGTCCTGTTTTGAGAGGAGTATGGTTTTTTCCGCCATACGAACGATTATTGTGGGATGCAATTAAAAGAACTGTAAAGCGAATGGTCTCTCCCAAAAAGAAAATCGATCTGCCGGCTTCTTTTCAAGTCAATCAGTGGAAAGCAGCAGCTTTACTTGGATTCCGATTCCGTTATTTCCGATCAGGGCACACTCCTTTGGCACTTAACAAAAGGAGATTGGAATCTTTTTTTGAATCTCATAAAGAAATCCTTAAAAAAAATATTTCTTATCGTTTTAGAAATTACGAACAGTTCAATACGGTTTCTTTGGCCAATCATTTGGAAATCCAAAAAGGAACAACCCATTTTGAATCATCCCAAGCAGTTTATATGCAGCCCCACAATCGGGGACCTGAATACATAGACAAAAAATTCGAAGCCTGTAATTTAAACTCCAAAAACCTTTTTTTATGTGCTCAAAGTCTGGATTTAGCGACACCGGAGGATCAAAAAAAAGTATTACAAGGATTACAGTCTCTATTGCAATTAAACGATGAATAAAAAAC
>JAYNHN010000200.1:0-3382 GCA_038108035.1 Flavobacteriaceae bacterium | reverse complement strand
ATACTGATCATATAGCTTATGACAATGATAAACAAAGCAATCGTATTAGTACTATACATAAAGGCAGGACCTACATACATCCGAACTTTACCTACGTCTTCACTAATGCGATTCATTAAGTCTCCGGTTCGGTTGTTTTTGTAAAATCGCTGTGTGAGTTTCTGATAATGCCAGAAAACTTCATTTTTCAAATCAAATTCAATATAACGCGAAACATTGATAATGGTTTGACGCATCAAAAAAGTCAAAAAACCAGATACAAGGGTAGTACCTATGATAACCAAAATATTGATCAGGAGAATTTTTTGAATATCTGACGTTTGATCTTGATTTGATTGTAGAAATTGTTCAACTGCTGTCAACGAATTTCCGATCAATCGCGGAGCAAATAAGGAAAAAATACGAGCAATTACAGTAATCAAAAATCCCAACAAAAGTTTCGTCCGGTACTTGAAAAAATATTTGTTTAAATAGAGAAGCTCTTTCATAAAATGGTTATCAAAGGTAAGTAAATACCTAGGCTTTAAATCAATTTTTCTCTTGAAACTTTTTTGTCATCCGATGCCCCATTCCGATTATTCGATTATTTTTGCCCATCAAAAAGTTCTGAAGCATGTTAACACGAAGACACATTCGCATAAAAGTGATGCAATCGGTCTATTCCTTTTCGTTTAAGAAAAATCACAATCTGGAAGACGAGGTCAATTTTTTTAAAGATAGTGTGGCTCAGACTTTTGATCTCTATTTGTTATTATTGGGACTTTTTAGATCGATCTCTCATTATGTAGACGAACAAATAGACCTCTATCATCAGCACAATATGCTAGCCGATGAACGCTACTCAAAATTTAAAAAACTGGCACACAATCCCGCACTGCGTTTTTTTCATAACCATCCAACACTAGAAAAAAACATTCAAAGAAAAAAATTCATCCGATGGGATTTAGAATTTAAATTCTTGAAGGAACTTTTAGACAGTTTATTTGAATCTGATTTTTTTCTAGAGTATTTAAGGATTAATGAACCCACCGAACAAAATCACATTCAGTGCCTAGTGGTGTTGTTTAAACAAAAAATAGCTCCCTCCCCTTATGTTTATGGTCATGTTGAAGATAAGGGCTTGACCTGGACGGATGATTTGCCTTTGGTGAATACTTTTTTGCTTAAAATGTTAAAAAACATCAAAACAAACGATCTTCAAAGTTTACAGTTTCCCATGCCCATTGAAAATAGAGAAGACATGGATTTTGGTGTTCATCTTTTGGAACAGGTAATAGCCAAAGAAGACGAACTTCAAAAAGAGCTAAATGGGAAAACACCCAATTGGGATGAAGAGCGCATTGCTCATTTAGATAATATCATTCTTAAGACTGCTATTGCTGAATTACTCTTCTTCCCAAATATCCCAGTCAAAGTAACTCTCAATGAATATTTAGAAATCGCAAAAGATTACTCGACACCCAACAGCAATCATTTTGTAAATGGGGTTTTGGATAAATTGGTTCGTGAATTTCAAGAAGAAAAGCGACTGAACAAAACCGGGAGAGGCTTGTTATAATCAGTTTTTTTGTTACTTTTGAAGAACTTAATTTATACGGAAAATGAAAAAATTAGCAATTCTTAGTCTCGCCCTAGTAGCGATCGCTTTTACTTCCTGTCAGGATAGTGCGGCATGCTAAGTATAGGCCGAGACAACGTCCACTCAGCCCGGTCAAAAAGCACAACCTACTACCTTTCCAGTGATTAGTTTTGATAAAACTTCTCACGATTTTGGAACGATCCAAGAAGGCGAAAAAGTAACGACAACCTTTAACTTCACCAACACTGGTGACGTTGATCTAATTATAGTCGATGCACGAGGAAGTTGTGGATGTACTGTCCCCCAATATCCTAAAAATACACCGATTGCTCCCGGAGAAACGGGTTCAATTTTAGTAAGTTTTGATTCGAGTAACAAACCCGGAATTCAGCAAAAATCAGTAACGTTATCTGCCAATACTGCTTCGGGAAGAGAAATGCTTCGAATTAAATCTAATGTAACACCTGACCCAGTAAAACAGCAACAGCGTGAGGCACAAGCCAAAGCGCGCCAACAAAATTAAATCACATTCCTATGTCAGAAGGTCTTTCGGGGCAGCTCCCATTTTTACTACTTATGTTAGTAGTCTTTTTCTTCTTTATAATTCTTCCCCAACAGCGAAGACAGAAGAAAGAAAAAAACTTTATGAATTCTCTCAAAAAAGGAGATAAAATCATCACCAAAAGTGGAATTCATGGCAAGGTCATGGAGCTCAATGACAAAGACAATACTTGTGTCATAGAGACCCTGGCAGGAAAACTCAAGATTGAGCGTTCAGCCATTTCGTTGGAAATGAGTTCCAAACGGAATGCCCCTGTCACAAAAAAATAACCAGTTTCATCCCGCTAACAGCGGGATGTTTTTTTAGAGCCATGTACAAAATTATTGTTAAACCTTTACTGTTTCTTTTTGATCCTGAATGGGTTCATCATTTAGTTTCTAAATCCATTAAAATGGCTAACAAGATCCCTTTTTTAGCCTATATTTTACGTTCTATTTATCAAGTAAATGATCCGCGCTTAGAACGAAAGCTTTTCGGGCTGACTTTTACAAACCCTGTGGGTCTTGCCGCCGGTTTTGATAAAGATGCCAAACTTTATCAAGAGTTGTCTAATTTTGGCTTTGGGTTTGTGGAAATAGGAACACTTACTCCCAAAGCTCAGGAGGGAAACCCCAAAAAACGAATGTTTCGTTTGCCGGAAGATCAAGGCCTTATTAACCGTATGGGATTTAATAACGATGGAGTTGATGCAGCTGTAAAGCGATTAAAAAAGAACAAAGGTGTATTAATTGGAGGCAATATCGGAAAGAACAAAGTTACTTCCAATGAAGAAGCCATTCAAGACTACATTTACTGTTTTAAGGCTTTGTTTGATTATGTAGACTACTTTGTGGTTAATGTCAGTTCGCCCAACACACCTAATCTAAGAGCCCTACAAGAAAAGAAACCCTTAACCGAACTATTGAAAACCCTCAAAGAACAGAACATCAAAAGGGACCATCCCAAACCTATTTTACTCAAAATTGCTCCAGACTTGACCGATGAACAATTGTTAGATATTATTGATATCGTTAAAAAAGTGAAAATTGAAGGGGTGATTGCCACCAATACGACACTTTCAAGAGAAGGATTGAAGTCAACTAATCAAAAAGAATTAGGAGGCTTAAGTGGAAAGCCGATCAAAAACCGAAGT
Organism: Flavobacteriaceae bacterium; assembly: GCA_038108035.1. Lineage (GTDB taxonomy): Bacteria > Bacteroidota > Bacteroidia > Flavobacteriales > Flavobacteriaceae > MS024-2A. Next base: position 109 of record JAYNHN010000200.1, on the reverse strand, counting down.
ACTGAAGTCATTCGTTTTTTAGCAGATAATAGTAATCGTGCTTTTCCAATTATCGGAGTAGGGGGTATTCACTCACCCGAAGATGCCATCGAAAAATTCGAGGCAGGTG
>JAYNHN010000199.1:0-3397 GCA_038108035.1 Flavobacteriaceae bacterium | reverse complement strand
TTCCAATGGAAACCAAAGCAGCTCCGGAGTCTATGCCTTTAGAACCAATTAAAAGTTTTCAGGAGCGTATCCAATTCACTTTTAATATAATTTATATTTAGTTAATTCTAAAAATAGGAAGGAGATGAAAAACCATTTGTTTAAATATTTGACAGAGTTTACGATGGTCTTTTTGGCTATTTCGATGGGTTTTTTGGCTGACAATTTTAGAGAAAATTACTCAATTCAAAAAGATATATCTAAAAATTTCAATTCATTAGTAAACGACTTAAGGCAAGATTCAATCAATATCGCGACGATCCTTACAAGGGAGGACAATCATTCTTTAGATCAATTGGTTCTATTTAATACACTTTTATATGAATTTCACAAAGGAGATAAAGATTGGCCAGAAATAAAAAAAGAGATAACAAACCTTGGCATGCTTCCCGCTTATGGAACACTCTTTATAGATAATTCTACTTTTAAAAACATGCAATCTTCTGGTCTTCTTAGTAATATTGATGATGAATATTTAAAAAATGAATTGTCCTTTTATTATGAAGTGATGTTTAAAAGACTTTCCGATAACAACACCAATTTTGATAAAATTGGAATCGAGTTTTTTAATAAACACTTCCCGTTTATTTCTTTATCCTTCTTTGGACAAAAAATAATGGATCAATCCATTGCCAAAAAACCTGACGATTATTTATCGGTTCAGTTGGATCTGGAGTATTCTAAACAATTGATTACCTCCGAGAAATTAATGTTTGATTTGGATGCGTACACAGGAGAATACCTTTTCTACAGAAATATCATTAAGGATGTCAGGGAGGAAAATCAGAAATTACTTCAAATTTTATATCAAAAAACGAACAGAGTAGGGTTTGTGTTTTAGGAGCAATAACCCATTTTTCTAATGTAGTTTTAAAACGATTTTTATATATTTAAATAATACTTTAATATATATGCGACCATTTTATTTTTCATCAATTTTACTCCTGCTATTATTGTTTACAGCTTGTTACGCAACTCAATCTACAGTAGAATCTCAAAGCCCAAGCGTAAAACCAAACATTGGGTTACTGGATCGAATTCAAAATTACCCAGGAATCTATACAAGAGGCCAAGGTGAAAATGCACAGGTCTTTTTACGCGGAATCTCTAGTATCAACAATCCAAATGAAGTTTTGTTTATTGTAAATGGTGCACAAGTTGGAAATTTTTCGCGCGCTGCCTTTATGATCAATCCCATGGCGATCAAAAGTATTCAGGTGCTAAAAAACCCAACAGACATTGCAATTTATGGATTTGTGGGTTCCGGAGGAGTCATTTTGGTTGAGACAGAATAGAGACTAATTTGGGCTGAGAATGACACATGACGAAGAATTCATTTCGTTTATTTTATCAATCTTAATGCTTCTTTATGTTAAATTTTTGCCTCCAAAAGGGTTTGCGTCACGCGATTTTTTAACTTTAGTTTAAATTTCAGAATAAAAACCATGTAAATGAAGGCATAAAATATGGGAAAATTTGATTTAAACGGGAAACAAGTTATTCTAACAGGTGGTGGTAGTGGGATTGGAAAAGCAATTGCCATCACACTTGCAGGACAGGGAGCTCATATTCATATTTTAGACTTTCAAGTTAAGGATGCCGAAGACACGGTACTCGAAATCAATAAAAAAAATCAATTGGCAACTGCTTATCTGTGTGACGTTGCGGATTCTAAACAGGTCAATGAAGTGGTAGGTCAGATTGGAAATCAAGGCACCATTGATATACTGATTAACAATGCAGGAATTGCACATGTGGGAACAATCGAAGCCGTTGAGGAAGCAGACTTAGACCGTCTTTATAGTGTAAACATCAAAGGCGTTTTTAATTGTACAAAAGCTTGCATCCCCTTCATGAAAAAACAAGGGGGCGGACTGGTGATTAACATGGCCTCTATTGCTTCAACCGTAGGAATTTCGGATCGCTTTGCGTATTCTATGACCAAAGGAGCTGTTTTGACTATGACCCTTTCTATAGCCAAGGATTTTCTCGAAGAAAAAATTCGCTGCAATTGTATTTCTCCTGCACGAGTACATACCCCATTTGTCGATGGATTTATCAAAAAAAACTATCCCGGCAGAGAAAAAGAAATGTTTGAGACTTTATCAAAAACTCAACCCATTGGTCGGATGGGTACTCCACAGGAAATAGCAGATTTGGCCTTATTCTTGTGTTCGGACGAAGCCTCTTTTATCACAGGTACGGATTTCCCTATTGACGGAGGATTTATAAAATTGAACGGATAAATTATAACGAAAAGAAATGAAACTCATACGATTTGGAAGTATAGGAAAAGAAAAACCCGGTGTTCAACTTCCCAATGGAGACCGTTTGGATGTCTCTCAGTGGGGTAGTGATTACGACGAAGACTTTTTTGGAGGTAGTGGAATAGAGGATTTAAAAGCCTGGCTTGAAAAAAATCAAAACGATTGCCCGAAAATAGATCCGGATCAACGTTTAGGGATACCCCTTGTCCGACCCTCTAAAATCGTATGCGTAGGGCTTAATTATGCCAAACATGCCGCAGAAAGTGGAATGGAAGTTCCCAAAGAGCCAGTCTTGTTTTTTAAAGCAACTTCTGCTCTGGTAGGACCCTATGATGCCATTATCATTCCCAAAGGGAGTACTCAGACCGACTGGGAAGTCGAACTGGCTGTGGTAATTGGCAAAAGGGCATCCTATGTTTCTGAAGCCGATGCTTTAAAGCATGTAGCGGGTTATGTATTACATAACGATGTCAGTGAACGCGAATTTCAATTGGAACGATCAGGACAATGGGTAAAGGGGAAAAGTTGCGACACCTTTGCACCTTTAGGGCCTTTTATTGCAACATCAGATGAAATTAATGACCCGAACAATCTTCGTTTATGGTTAAAATTAAACGACCAAACGATGCAAGACAGTTCGACCTCAGACTTTATTTTTAATGTCCAACAAGTGGTTAGCTATATTAGTCAATTTATGACTTTACTACCTGGTGATATTATTTCTACAGGAACCCCTTTTGGAGTTGGTTTGGGTTTAGCACCCCCTAAATATTTGAAATCAGGGGATGTGGTTGAATTGGGAATAGAAGGTTTAGGGACTTCCAAACAACAGGTAAAAGATTATCAGTAAACTCTTATAATGATACTGGACACCCATCAACATTTTTGGCACTTCATTCCTGAGCGTGACACTTGGATCGACGAATCGATGGGACGACTGAAAAGGGATTTTTTACCGGTGGAACTCGAACCTATTTTAAAAAAGAATGCCGTGTCGGGATGTATTGCCGTTCAGGCTGATTCTTCTGAGGCAGAAACCCAATTTTTATTAGATTTTGCTCAAACCCATTCTTTTATTAAAGGGGTCATAG
>JAYNHN010000198.1:2856-3398 GCA_038108035.1 Flavobacteriaceae bacterium | reverse complement strand
GTATCTATCAGCATTACAAACAAATAGCCTTGAATAGCCCCCTTCCAATAATTGTTTACAATGTACCCTCTCGAACAGGGAGCAATGTGGAGCCCGAAACTTTTTTGCGTTTGGCAAATGATTTTGAAAACATCATCGCAATCAAAGAATCGAGTGGAGATCTGAATCAAGTTCAACAAATTTTAAAAAAAGCTCCTCCCCATGTGCAAATTATATCAGGAGACGACGCAATGACCCTTCCGATGCTTTTGGCAGGTTCGGTAGGAACAATTTCTGTGTTAGGTAATGCGCTTCCCGTTCCTTTGGTTCGTTTGTTTCATTTAGTAGAGCAGGGTAATCTGGTAAAAGCATATCAATTGCACTATCAAGTGGCAGATCTTATCGATTTACTTTTTGAGGAGGGAAATCCTGTCGGTATTAAAGCCTTAATGGATTCTCTATCCATCTGTAACAAAACGGTTAGGCTCCCTTTGGTTAATGCATCGGAGGATCTTTGTCAACGAATCGAGACCGTCCTTGAAAGTACGATTAGTACAGTATAA
>JAYNHN010000198.1:0-2846 GCA_038108035.1 Flavobacteriaceae bacterium | reverse complement strand
CTAAAGATTAATTTAACATGGTCTTTGGAATAAAAATTTCCAATCTCCGTGATATTTAGTACTTTCGCAGCATGAATTCAAAACCCACATTTTTTGCGTTTGCGTTTTTGATCTTGGTATCCTCGGCTTCTTGCTCGGATTATCAAAAACTCTTAAATAGTAGTGATGCTGGAGAAAAATACAAACAGGCAGAGATCTATTATAATGAGGGTGACTACCGCAGAGCAAATCGCTTGTTGGAACAAATTGTACCTAAGTACAGAGGCAAGCCTCAAGCCCAAAGAATTATCTTCTTTTTTGCAGATTCTTATTTCCAGACAAAACGCTATCGATTGGCAGCTTACGAATACGAAAAATTCGTAAAAACCTATCCTAAAAGTGATCGTTTGCAAGAGGCTTCGTTCAAGGCTGCTAAAAGTTATTATTTTCAGTCTCCAAAATATAGTTTGGATCAGTCCAGTACTTTTGATGCAATTGAAAAGCTTCAGGTTTTTATCAACCTCTATCCGAATTCCGAATACGCCATAGAGGCCAATCAAATGATCTCCGAACTACAAGAAAAATTAGAGCAAAAGAATTTTGAGATCGCCAAACAGTACTACACAACCCGAGATTACAAGCCGGCGATTAAAGCATGTGATAATTTTATCGCTAATTTTCCGGGGACAAAATTTAGAGAGGAAGCCCTATTCGTGAAATTTAAGGCTTCTTACGTAATAGCAATCAATAGCATTCAATCCAAAAAATTAGAGCGACTCGAAACTTTGAGACAACAATACAACACAATAATACGTTATTACCCTGAAACCCTTTTTCTGCAAGAGTTGGAAAATAGGATTAAAAAAGTGGATTCAGAAATTAATCGACTAAACAAGACGAACACATCACTTTCAAAATAAATCTATGACAAAGTACAGAGAATCAAAGGCAGCACTTACATCGAAGACATACGATCGAAATCAAATGGAAGAGTCGACGGAAAATATTTACGAAGCTCTTTCAATTATCGCAAAACGATCCATTCAAATCAACCTTGATATCAAAAAGGAATTGCATGAAAAGTTGGATGAGTTTGCTACCCACAATGACAGTCTTGAAGAAATCTTTGAAAATAAAGAACAGATCGAAGTGTCTCGATTTTATGAGCGCCTTCCAAAACCTCATGCAATGGCTGTTGAGGAATGGTTGAATGATAAAATTTACCACCGCAAGACGGACGAACCCAAATAATCTCCAATGAGTTTGTTGAGTGGTAAAAAGATTTTACTCGGGATTTCGGGAGGAATTGCCGCTTACAAGACTCCTTTGTTAGTAAGAGAATTGGTTAAACACGGGGCAGAGGTTCGAGTGGTAATGACTCCTACTGCTAAAGATTTTGTTACTCCGCTTACTTTATCTACCCTTTCTAAAAATCAGGTGCTTTCTACTTTTATAGAAACAGATCTGGACAATCCCATGTGGAACGACCACGTGGCTCTTGGCTTGTGGGCAGATTTAATTCTGATAGCTCCAGCTACCTCAAATACACTCTCTTCCATGGCGCAGGGTCGTTGCAACAATCTTTTACTCGCTGTTTATCTATCAGCAAAATGTCCAGTGCTGATTGCTCCGGCTATGGATTTGGATATGTATGCCCATCCCTCCAATCAAAAGAATTTAAAAACGCTATCTTCATTTGGGAACTACATTTTGCCCGTAGGTGAAGGAGAGCTTGCCAGTGGTCTTGAAGGAAAAGGGCGTATGTTGGAGCCCAAAGAAATTGCAACTAAAGTAATTTCTTTTTTAAATCCAGCGACTCCATTACAAGATAAATATATATTGATCACCGCTGGTCCCACTTTTGAAGCAATTGATCCCGTAAGATTTATAGGCAATCACGCTTCGGGTAAAATGGGCTTTGCTTTGGCTGAGGTGGCCATGCGCTTAGGGGCTAAAGTTACATTGATCACTGGACCTACTCATGAAAAAATTTCGAGTCCAAACATAAAAGTGATTCAAATAGTGAGCTCAGATGAAATGTTTGAAGCCGTAAAAAAGTATTACGACTCAACCCATATTGCCATTGCAGCAGCAGCTGTTGCCGATTTTAAACTAAATAAAACCTTCTCTCAAAAGGTAAAAAAGAAAGAAGGATTCATGAATTTGTCTTTGACTCCCACCCAAGATATTCTAGCGTATATGGGTGCTCATAAAAAACATCAATACCTTTTGGGATTTGCTTTGGAAACAGAAAATGAATTGAAGAATGCCATAGAAAAACTGAAGAGAAAGAATTTAGATGGGATCGTTTTAAACTCACTTCAAGACAAAGGGGCTGGATTCGGTTTTTCAACGAATAAGATTACATTTATTGATGCAAATCACTCGATTCATCCTTTTCCACTTCAGTCCAAGCAAGCATGTGCACAAGACATTTTTAACCAAATTTTATCCAATGATTCGTAACTTTTTTTATATAACAATACTGTTGACTTATGGTCAGCTCTTCGGTCAAGAACTCGATGCCCAAGTCATCGTAAATTCGGACTTAGTCAACCAAACGAATCAACAGATTTTTAAGACCTTGGAACGATCACTCAACGAATTTATCAATACCCAAGTATGGACAAATCAAGAGCTTTTAAGTCAAGAGAAAATCACTTGTTCTTTTGTTTTGAATCTTTCAGCATACAGTAACGATCGTTTTAACGCCACGCTTCAAGTTCAATCTCAACGTCCTGTTTTTGATTCCAATTATGACAGTCCCATCTTAAACTATTTGGATAAGGATATTACCTTCTCCTACCTAGAATTTCAACCTTTGTTTTTCAATCAATCCAGTTTTGAATCCAATTTGGTTTCTCTGA
>JAYNHN010000197.1:3172-3432 GCA_038108035.1 Flavobacteriaceae bacterium | reverse complement strand
CATTTTACGCTCGCTAAAAAAAGAGTACTACTCAACTTAATCAATGGAAAAGCAATCAAAATTTATCAAAATTATATTTTTTTTTATTATCTCAAGTTTTTCCAGCTATGGACAAATTGGTATTAGCGGTACGGTTATAGACGGTGACTTCAACGAGCCTCTACCCTTCGCCAATATCTTAGTAAAAGAAACAGGCGAAGGGGTAACAACCGATTTTGTCGGAAACTATTCGCGAGAATTGTAGGCAGGAAATTATACTT
>JAYNHN010000197.1:1463-3162 GCA_038108035.1 Flavobacteriaceae bacterium | reverse complement strand
TTGCAGGAGACGAATACACCTTAATAGATGTAGTGTTGGGAACGGTAGCTCAGGGGCTTGAAGAAGTTGTGGTAACCGTAGAAGCAAAACGAAATACGGAATCTTCCGTTTTGGAAATACAAAAAAGATCTGCGAGTCTTTTGGACGGAATTTCGGCTCAAGCTTTTAAGAAAATTGGAGCCAGTGACATTGCTGGAGCCATAAAAAGTGTGCCGGGAGTTTCGGTTCAAGGAGGAAAATATGTTTATGTTCGAGGTTTGGGAGATCGATACTCCAAGTCTATACTCAATGGGATTGATATTCCCGGTTTGGATCCAGATCGGAATACGATTCAAATGGATTTATTTCCTACCAATATGCTCTCCAATATACTGGTGATCAAATCCGCACGTGCTGAATTACCCGCAGATTTTACAGGAGGAGTCATTGATATTGTGACTAAAGAATTTCCCAATCAGGAAGAATTTACCCTTTCAGTCAATACAGCCTACAATCCCGATATGCACTTTAATTCCAATTATCTTCAGTACGAAGGAGGTCAAACTGATTTTTTGGGTTTTGATGATGGAACCAGAAAAAATAAAATTGCTAATTCCTTTTTGGGTAACACATTTGATCCTAGATTCAATACAAGTGAAGAAGGTCTGGATCTGGTTAATCGAGTGGCCAACCAGTTTAGCCCACAAATGGCTCCAACAATTGGTACGAGCGGAATGAATTTTGGATTTGGGGTGTCTTATGGCAACCGATTTCAATTTGGAGAAGATCAATCCATAGGGATTCTTGGCTCCCTATCTTATAAAAACCAACAATCCGTTTTTGAAGACACACAAAACAATATTTATAATTACAATCCCATAAAAAGTGAATTTGCTTTTGAAGAAAATCGTCTTCAAACAGGGATTATCGGTGGTCAAAATATAATTGCCAGTGGATTGTTTGGAATCACCTACAAATCTTCTAACACAAAAATTAAATTGAATGCCTTACATATTCAAAATGGAGAAAGTACATCCGGGAGTTTTAGACAACTTACTCGATTTTCAGACTTTATTGATTTCAATAAATTCAATCTTGAATACAACGAAAGAAGTATTTCTAATGGCATCTTATCTGGACTTCACGACTTTTATGATTCCGGATTTAAAGTAGAATGGGCTTTGGCTGGAACTTTGGCAAAGGTTCATGATAAAGACGTAAGAAATACCACTTTTCAAGATGAAGAAGGGGTTTTTAGTTTTCAAGAAAATACAGAACCTAAACGAATTTGGAGAACATTGGATGAATACAATCTAGTGGGTAAAGTCGATGTAACTAAACGTTTTCAATTTTTGAATGCCAACGCAATTTTAAAATTTGGCCTTTATGGATCTCAAAAAGAACGAGATTTTTCAATTGCTCAATACTCGGTTAGTTCCAATTTTACGTCTCAACAAGACTGGGCACGATACGCAGGAGACCCCAATCAATTATTCAATCCCAACAATCTAATTGCACCTAATAATACCGAAGGTACCTATATCAACCCTCAAACCACTATCCGCCAAGATGCTAATCTTTTCAACGCGGTTCAACAAAATAGAGCCGCTTATATTTCTAATGAATTCAATCTCACAGAAAAAATAAAATCTGTTGTGGGATTCCGTTTTGAAAACTATCAAGTATTTTACTCAGGAGAAAACAGTCAACTGGGTCAGGT
>JAYNHN010000197.1:0-1453 GCA_038108035.1 Flavobacteriaceae bacterium | reverse complement strand
CAAAAAAAAATCTTACAAGAAACTAATTTGTTTCCTTCGCTGAACTTAATTTACAGCTTGAAAGAGAATCAAAATTTACGAATTGCGTATTCATTAACTACCGCGAGACCCAGTTTTAAAGAAGCTTCCATCGCTGAAATTTACGATCCACTGTCCAATTTATTTTTTATTGGAAACATCAATATTAAGCCCACTTATATTGACAATTTTGATCTGCGTTATGAAGCCTTCGGGGTCGATGCACAATTATTTGCATTGAGTGCCTTTTATAAAAAACTAGAAAATCCTATTGAAATTGGTTTTGTGGCTGCATCAACTTCCAATTACAAACCGTTGAACTTAGAAAATGCAAATGTTTTTGGATTAGAACTGGAGATTCGGAAAAAATTATCCAATTGGATTACGGGTCTAAAAAATCTAAACTTCAACTTTAATGGATCGTATATTATTTCTGATGAAAAGTACAGTGAAGATGAATTAAAATTGAGGACCTTGGGTTTACGTGAAGGTCAAACTATTGGAACATCAAGGGCGCTTCAAGGACAATCACCTTATTTGATCAACACAGGATTGGATTACAACAATATCGATAAAGGAATTCAAGCTGGACTCTATTTTAATGTTCAGGGTAAAACTTTGGAAGTAGTCGGAGATGGTTTTTATCCAGATGTATTTACCATGCCTTTTAATAGTTTAAATTTTAATTTGATTAAAAAAATTAAGAACAACCGTAACTTAACACTGAGAGTTACAAATATTCTAAACGATGATCGAGAAAGTATATTTGAAGGTTTTGGTGGCGAAAGTCAATATTTTAGCTTAAGACACCCAGGGCGACAATTTTCATTGGGGTACTCGATTAAATTTTAATACCTTCGTGATTTCGATGGAAAATCCATATTTATACATTCTTATATTACTTTGTATCCTAGCCATAGGGGATCTGATCGTAGGGGTTAGCAACGATGCGGTGAATTTTCTTAACTCAGCCATTGGTTCCAAAGTCATTTCGTTCCGCAACATCATGATTTTGGCGAGTCTGGGAATTGCCTTTGGTGCGATTTCCTCTAGTGGAATGATGGAGGTTGCCCGTAAGGGAATTTTTAATCCCGAGGTGTTTTACTTCGATGAGATTATTTACATATTTATGGCCGTTATGATGACTGACATTCTTTTGTTGGACTTTTTTAACACGCTTGGACTACCCACATCCACAACGGTTTCTATCGTATTTGAACTCTTAGGCGCGGCTGTTATAATGGCCACGATCAAAATACTTGATAAAGGAGGTTCACTCGTCGAACTATCAAATTATATTAATACAGACAAAGCCACTCAAATCATTTTTGGAAGCTTGTTATCTATCCTAATTGCTTTTACAGTGGGTGCGATTTCTCAATGGAGTTCTCGAATTTTATTAAGTTTTGATTTTGAAAACAAATCGAGAGCAATC
>JAYNHN010000196.1:0-3433 GCA_038108035.1 Flavobacteriaceae bacterium | reverse complement strand
GCCCGATACAGCATATAAACCGTATCGTTTCTAACAATGGCAGCGGGATTCAAGACATTGCGTTCTTCCCAAAAGACTTTATTTTTAGTGACGGGATCGATAAAACTCAAATTTTTTGTGGGTTGAAGTATCGGATTTAATGAATCTACTTTTTTAAAATAAGGAAACGCCCACGATTCGGTAAGGGAGGTGTTTTTTTTAGCGGATGAATCATGGGTACAGTTGACTAATAAGAAGGTAATCAAAAGAAAAAAAGCCGATTTCATAAATGTTGTTTTCTAATTAAAGGAGCTTTTTTTATATAGATGGAATTCAAAAAAATAGTCTCCTAATTTTTTTCATCAAGATAAAACTGTAATTTAGAAAAACCAAACTTATCCCATGCTAGTCTCCGTTTTTGGATCATCAGTTTTTGGTGTGGAAGCCAATTTAATTACCATTGAAGTCAATATTGGTCAGGGTATCGGTTATCATTTGGTAGGATTGCCGGACAATGCTGTTAAAGAAAGCAACTTTCGAATTGCGGCTGCTTTGACCAATACGGGTTATAAATTACCCGGAAAAAAAATCACAATCAATATGGCTCCGGCCGATGTTCGTAAAGAAGGATCAGCATATGATTTGCCCCTAGCCATGGGGATACTGGCCGCCTCAGGACAAATTCATGCGGTGGGAATGGATCAATACCTCATTATGGGTGAGTTGGCATTGGATGGAGGAATTCGCCCTATAAAAGGAGCCTTACCCATTGCCATTCAAGCATTAAACGATGGATTTAAGGGTTTGATTTTGCCCAAAGAAAATGCTTTGGAGGCAGCCATTGTCAAAAATATAGAAGTATATGGAGTGAAGCATTTGACTGAGGTTTTGGATTTTTTTAAAGATCCAAAAACCATAAAACCCACTCAGGTGGATACACGAGCAGAGTTTCAACGTCAACTCAAATATCCCGAGCACGATTTTTCAGATGTTAAAGGTCAGGAAACGATCAAACGTTGTATGGAAATTGCAGCAGCAGGAGGGCACAACATTATTTTAATCGGACCCCCTGGAGCCGGAAAGACCATGTTGGCAAAACGCTTACCCAGCATTCTCCCACCGATGACTCTTGAGGAAGCCTTGGAAACGACTAAAATCCATTCGGTTATGGGTAAAATTAAGAACAAAGGACTGATTAGTGTACGCCCCTTTCGATCGCCACACCATACCATTAGTGATGTTGCTCTTGTAGGAGGCGGAACCTATCCCCAACCGGGAGAAATCTCCATGGCACACAATGGTGTCTTATTTTTGGATGAACTACCCGAATTCAAACGAGGTGCTTTAGAAGTCATGCGGCAACCCCTTGAGGATCGAGAGGTAACCATTTCTCGTGCCAAGTTTACGGTGACCTATCCCGCCTCTTTTATGTTGGTAGCCAGTATGAATCCAAGTCCTTCGGGCTATTTTAACGATCCCCACTCTAAGTTGGGCCCCTCCGCCTTGGAAATGCAACGCTACCTCGGGAAAATTTCCGGTCCCTTGTTGGATCGAATTGACTTGCATATTGAGGTAGAACCTGTTCCCTTTGAACAATTGTCCGATCGACGTCCAGCAGAATCTTCAGAGACCATCCGAAAACGGGTAAGTGCCGCCCGATCCATTCAACACCAGCGATTTGAATCCTCCAATAACACCCACTACAACGCCCAAATGAGTACACGATTGATCCGTACCTATTGCGAACTGGATTCCCAATCTTCTCAGCTTTTAAAAAACGCTATGGAACGACTCTCACTTTCTGCTCGTGCTTACGATCGGATTTTAAAAGTAGCCCGTACCATAGCCGATCTGCAAGGGGAGGAAAGCCTAAGTCAAAATCATATTGCCGAAGCCATTCAATATCGAAGTTTGGATCGAGAGGGTTGGATGGGATAAAAGGAGTTATTCCAATAATTTTTTTAACGTTTTTACATAATTATCAAAGGCTTGAATTCCTGTCTTGGTTAAGACCGCTTGGGTATGGGGATAGTTGTCTAAAAAACTTTTGTGTACGGTCAGATACTTTGCTTCTTCCAGCTTTTTAATTTGTATACTTAGGTTGCCCGCAGTGGCTTCTGTAACGGCTTTGAGCTCTTTAAAACTGGCTTGATGATGCGTCATTAAGTGTGAAACCACCGCCAAACGTAAAGGGGCGTGGAGTAGAGGGTCTAGATCTTTATACACTTTGTTTGCGTTTTTTTAGATATAAAAAAACCCCAGGAAGCAATACCGCAAGGATTGAAATTCCACCCATTAAAAGAATTTGTTCTTTCCAAGGAATGAAAAAGTTAAGGTAGGCCGCTACATTCAAGACCAGCCCACTAAAGAGTAAAACCCGACTGCGGATAAAACTGGCCGAAACGGCTGTGGCAATTCCCATTAGGAGTAGGATCACGAAAATAAGATGACTTTCAAGATAGGGACTAAACGCAAAGGCTGTAATCATAATATTAAAACCGGTAAAAATCCAAAGTCTTGAAGAAATTTGACTTAAATGATTTTTTTTCCCTTTTTCTTTTTTTGCATAGTATATTATGGTAAGTATGCTCACTATTGGTAAAAGTAGATAAGGATACCAACTTTGTGTACTCCTACCAATTGTGATTAGGTAATATTGAGTAAAACTGCATAAAGCAATCAAACTCCCCCAAAGTATAAAGGCGAAGCCATTATCTTCAAAACGATTTTTTGCATCTCTGATTACCTGATTGATCAGTTCTAAACTTTCTTTTGGGTTCATTTCCGCTGAGTTCATATATAAATGGGTTTTTAATTATATTCAAATATAAACTAGTTTATTATATAAACCAAAAATTATTTTAATTATTTATGATTCAAGATTTAGTTTTTTAAAAAATAAGAATTAATTGTATTTGAGTATGGGAGGCTTGTATTTTAAATTGTGCAATGCTGGTGTTGTTCTTATTTGTAAGAATTTGGTTGTATCGCCGGACTGTTTCTTTGTATTTTAGGTGAAGTCCTTTGCTAAGCCAAATGCCTGCTCCAATGGCACCCGCACCAATTAACAAATTTTGTTGGTTTATTTTTCCTCTGGCTGTCCACTTACCCAGTTCATAACCGCTCAAAAGTCCTCCGGGTAAAATTAGTGCGGCTGATCCCAAGCGTTGTCTTTCAGCTTTTTTATAGAGGTTCCACGCATGGGGGTCGGTTTTTAGAATTTTTTTGAGTTTTTTAGGAGATTTTTTAGTATCTAAAAGATAAAAATGAGAACGCAAACCGTCTTTTTCATATTGAAGTTCCTGACCCCATGAATGCGTACAGAGTAAAAACAAAAAAGGAAGAATTATTTTTTTCATGGTTTTGGGTTTGTATAAAAATACAAAAAACTAACCCCATAAATAAATTTTTAGAATAGAAATAAGCATAATACTATTCCGGCTAAAGCCAATAC
>JAYNHN010000195.1:2914-3454 GCA_038108035.1 Flavobacteriaceae bacterium | reverse complement strand
CTTCTAGAATTATTATCTATAAAATCGATTTTAAAATGATCGTATTGAAGTGGGAGGTGGGGCCTAATATGCTCAGCCCATTCCAAAAAGCAAAGAGCACCCGATTCAAAATATTCTTCCACACCAAAGTCCAAGGCTTCATCGGGATGTTCTAATCGGTAGAAATCAAAGTGATAAATCGTATTTTTTAATCCCTTATAGCTATTTACCAAAGAAAAAGTAGGACTACTGATCTCTTCTTTTACTCCCAAAACTTTACCTATATTTCGTATTAAAGTCGTTTTTCCGGAACCCATGGGTCCGTCAATACGAATCACTTTGTGAGAAAAATGTTTTGTGATTTTATGAGCAACCTCTTCCAACTCATCTTTTTTAAAGATCAATTTCATGCTGCAAATGTATGTTTATCGCGATTCTAATACAACAAAAGGAATAATTAAAGGTGGATCTGTTGAAATATATATTATTTTTGGTCTTGTTAATAATAAATTCCATATAACTCAGATGATAAAAATTAAAGATTCAATAATACGATAAAAT
>JAYNHN010000195.1:0-2904 GCA_038108035.1 Flavobacteriaceae bacterium | reverse complement strand
AATCTCCTCTGGCAAAAATAAATTGGCTGTTGAATGAGATGGAGGGCAGTTGAAAGCTTTTAGGATCATTACATTCAATAACATCTTTAGATTCGAAAGTCAAACTTTTTGCAGTTTTATATCTCAAATTTAAACTAGTCTCTCGATCCCCTATAACTGCACTGGGATGCCCTACATTAATGGTTCCGTGATCTGTGGTCAGTAAGAGATGAAATCCTAATGAGGCTGCTTTTTTTAACAGCGCTTTAAGGGGACTGTTTTTAAACCAACTTTGAGTTAACGATCGATACGCTTTGTTATCGGGGGCCAATTCTTTAATGACCTCCATTTCTGTTTTGGCGTGAGAAATCATATCTACAAAGTTATAGACAACAGCCGTCAATCCTTCATGAGTGTGATTTTGAAATTGTTTGATGAGCTGTTGTCCTTGCTTAAGTTGTGTGATTTTATGATAACTAATGGGTCTTTTTACTCCCAAACGCTTGCATTGTTCATCCAAGAGTTCAAATTCATACAAATTCTTTCCTCCTTCATCCGTATCGTTTTTCCACCATTGTGGATATCTTTTTTCGATTTCTAATGGAGTCAGACCTGCAAAAAGAGCATTTCGGGCATATTGGGTCGCAGTTGGTAAAATGCTGTAATAAGCTTCTTCCTTTTGAATTGTAAAAAACAATTGAATTTCGGGTTGGATGGCACGCCATTGATCAAATCGTAAATTGTCAATAACAACCAGAAGTGTAGGTCTGTGTTGTTTGATCTCAGGTAAAATATATTTTTGAAAAACTTGATGCGATAGAACGGGACCCGATTCACCTTGCATCCAATCAGCATAATGAGTAGCAATAAATTTACCAAATTGAGTATTAGCCTCTTTTATTTGGTTTTCAAAAATTTCTAACAGACTCGAATCTTCTAAAGTTTCTAGTTCAGATTCCCAATACATCAACTTTTTAAAATGCCCTTCCCAGTCTTGATGGGTTTCTAAGTCCATTAGCGATTGTGATATTTTTCCAAATTCCTGTTGATATCCTAGCGATGTTTTTTCGGCTATTAGATGTTTATGATCGAGAATCTTTTTGAGAGATAACAAAATTTGGTGAGGGTTTACCGGTTTGATTAAGTAGTCGGATATCTTAGATCCAATGGCCTCCTCCATTATGTGTTCTTCTTCATTTTTGGTAATCATGATCACGGGAAGGTTGGGTTTTTTGTTTTTGATTTCATTTAAGGTCTCCAAGCCATTTAATCCCGGCATATTTTCGTCCAATAAAATAATATCAAAGTTATGATCATCTATTAAATCCAATGCATCTCGACCATTGGTACAAGGAGTGGTATCATAGTTGCGTTCGGATAAAAAAAGTAAATGGGGTTTCAGAAGTTCGATTTCATCATCTACCCACAAAATTTTGATTGGATCCATATTAGTATATTTGTTGTAAATATTGATCTTCTTGTGAATCAAAAGAATACCCTATTTAACGATCCAATTTATGGTTTTATTGCTATCGATTCAGAATTGATTTTAGATTTAATCAACCATCCTTATTTTCAACGATTGAGAAGGATTTCACAAATGGGACTTTCCAATCTGGTTTATCCGGGTGCTCATCATACCCGGTTTGAACATGCTATTGGGGCCATGCATATCATGCAGAAAGCAATTGGAATTCTTCTAAAGAAGGGGATTTCCATTTCAACTGCTGAACAAGAAGCCATGTTGATTGCTATATTACTTCACGACATTGGTCACGGTCCGTTTTCTCATGCCACGGAGAGCACCTTACTTAAGGGTATTCATCACGAAGAAATTTCCATTCGTGTGATTCAATCTTTGAACCGTCAGTTTAAGGGTAAATTGGATTTAGCACTCAAAATTTTTACCAACCGCTATTCCCGTCCCTTTATGCATCAACTGGTTTCGGGTCAAGTAGATGTGGATCGTTTGGACTATCTCAAAAGGGATAGCTTTTACACTGGAGTGACCGAAGGAAACATCAATACAGATCGCATCCTTGCCATGATGCACGTAGATCAAGGACAATTGGTGTTTGAAAGCAAAGGAGTGCATTCTCTGGAGAAATTTTTACTCGCCCGTAGATTGATGTATTGGCAGGTTTACCTTCACAAAACAAGTTTGGCTGCCGAGCTTTTATTGGTGAAAACTCTGTCTCGTTTTCGTTTTTTAATTGAAAATGGGAGTGAGAAAATCGATTCTTCTCATCTTTTATATCCTTTTTTTCAAAAAAATCAAAAAACCGATGATACTGACATACTTGAACAGTATTTAACCCTCGATGACTCGGATTTATTATATCTATTAAAGTCGTGGACTTCACATGATGATTTTGTTTTAAAAACCCTTTCTTACCAATTGATTTCACGTAAATTACCTAAAATTAAAATTCAATCCAAACCCTTTAATTATAAAGAGATTGAAAAGAAAAAGCAATTTTTGGATCGGTTATCAATACAAGATGAAGGTCAAGATTACTTTGTGTTTCACGGAAGTGTATCCAATCAAATGTACATTTCCGATCAAGCCCAAATTATACTCAAGGAGAAATCAGGAAAAATACACTCAATCGATAAAGCAATTGATTATTTGGATTTCAAGAATTTTTCTACACCCATTTTCAAATATTATTTGTGTTATCCAAAACCGGAAATGTCCCAGTAAATCCCTAATTTTGCAAAATGAATTTGACGGCCATTCAGCTTGCAGAAAAATTAGATGGTACCCTTCAGGGAGATGGTGAAGTTCAAATATACCTCCTGGCAAAAATCGAGGATGCAAAACCCGGTTCATTAACCTTTCTGTCCAATCCTAAATATACCCCTTTTTTATACACAACAAAAGCGAGTGTTGTTTTGATTAGTAAGGATTTAGAGTTGGAAGAT
>JAYNHN010000194.1:0-3482 GCA_038108035.1 Flavobacteriaceae bacterium | reverse complement strand
GTGTAAAGGCTTCCACGAAGAGCCCCAATGTGCGGCTGTTTGCCCGGTTGACTGTTGTGTTCCGGATGAAGATCGAGTAGAATCTGAAGAAACGCTACTAGGGAAGCAACGTTTTATGCACCCCAACGATTGAGAACGACCGGGGATTTCCAGTTGACCAATTCGATTTCATTTTCTTTTAACTTTTGAACAAGTGCTTCACTACAGAAGTATTTGGACTCTTCCGCACGCCACTCAGCGCCAAAATTTGGATGGTCAACTGCAATTTGTTTCATTTCCTCACTCTCCAACGCAGGATGAATTAAGAACATGGAAACCCCCTCGGGAAGATGGTCTAAAATATGGTTGTAATATGCGGTCAAGCCTTCTTCTTTAAAATTTTTGAATGTAGGCATATATATATTTTCAAAACAACGTTCCTGAGGTAAATTAAACCGTGAAGGATCTTCACCCGAAAGGGTAATTAATTCGGTGTTCAATACAATTGGGAGCTGGTAGGTTTCCCCTAACTCTTGATAAAGATCCAATAAGTCTTGACGAATTCCCAAAGTGTACATATGAGGATCCAAATGAGAAGGTTTTAAACCCAGAGAAAGGGCATATTCTATTTGCGCATTTAATTCCAAACGTACTTCATCAATTTTAGCTTGATCTCTAATATGATGGCGCTTGGGAAATAAATGTCCGTTTTGATTTACTAAAGAGGGTACTTTTTGAGCTACTGAAATGGGTCGAAATGGATAGGTTTTCCATTCACCTGTCAAGGTTAAATGAATACCGTAGTCCAGTTGCGGGTGATTTAAGCAGAATTGTGCCATCTCAAAAAACCAAGGACAGGGTACCATTAAACTAGTGGATGAAATACTACCTTCTAAAAGACCCTTTTGAGTAGCTTTGTTTTGTGACCATGCCAAGCCCGCATCATCGGCATGAATGATTAAATACTTTTTCCCCATTGATATTTTTTTACATGTTAGATAAAAGTAAATGTAAAAGAGAAAAGAAAGCTTATTTTTGCCAAAATTTTTTACATGAAAGCAGGTATTGTAGGATTGCCCAATGTTGGAAAGTCCACTCTTTTTAATTGTTTGTCGAATGCCAAAGCACAAAGTGCTAATTTTCCATTTTGTACAATTGAGCCCAATATCGGTGTGGTGAATGTGCCGGATGCCCGTTTAGAGAAATTGGAAAGTTTGGTCAATCCCGAACGTGTAGTTCCAGCTACCGTTGAAATTGTCGATATAGCAGGCTTGGTTAAAGGAGCCAGCAAAGGAGAAGGTTTGGGAAATCAATTTTTAGCTAATATTCGAGAAACCGATGCCATTCTTCATGTTTTAAGATGTTTTGAAAATGATAATATTGTCCATGTTGATGGTTCCGTGGATCCCATTCGAGATAAAGAAACCATCGATATTGAGTTGCAATTAAAAGATCTAGAAACCGTTGAAAAAAAATTAGAGAAAGTAAATCGTGCGGCACGGACTGGAAATAAAGAGGCTATAAAAGAAAAAACAATTTTAGATTTTTTAAAAACAGAATTAGAGGCCTCCAAAAATGTTCGTAGTGTTGATATGAAAGAAGAGGATCGAGAAATTTTCATCAAACCCCTTCAGTTGATTACTGATAAACCGGTGCTTTATGTCTGTAACGTAGAAGAGAGTGCTGCCAAATCAGGAAATCCCCATGTAGATCGTGTTAAAGAATTAGTGAAGGATGAACAAGCGGGATTATTAATTTTAGCGGTCAGTGTAGAAGCAGATATCAATGAGCTGGAAACCTTTGAAGAGCGACAACTTTTCCTTGAAGATTTGGGCTTAGAAGAAGCAGGAGCCGCAAAATTGATTAGAAATGCCTATGCTTTGTTAAATCAACAAACCTATTTTACCGCAGGAGAAAAAGAAGTTCGAGCTTGGACAGTGCCTATTGGAGCAACTGCTCCGCAGGCTGCAGGCGTAATTCATACTGATTTTGAAAAGGGTTTTATTCGTGCCGAAGTTATTAGCTATTCGGATTACGAACACTTTGGCTCTGAAGGCAAAGTAAAAGAAGCGGGTAAAATGCGTGTAGAGGGCAAAGAATATATCGTCAAAGATGGAGATGTAATGCATTTTAGATTCAATGTCTAAAAAAATCTTAAAAAATTGAATTTAAAGGCCTATTGCAGAATTATTTTTTTGATTGCTCTAGCAGCTATCATCTCTGATTTTTTTGGATATAAATCGGTTTTTTATCTCCTAAAGCCCCTAACCACAATTTTTATTCTCTTACTACCCCTGTTCTTTCCAAAAAAGAGTTTACTGCAGTATAGACGTGATTTGATTACCGGTTTTCTATTTTGTCTTATAGGGGATGTTTTACTACTGAAAGCGTGTTTATTTGTTTGTGGATTGGTCTCTTTTTTTACTGGCCACTTGTTTTTCATTAGGGCTTTTCGACAACTTCTTATTTGGCATTGGTCATTTAAAATAGGGCTTCCTCTCTTGGTGTTTGCGGTTTTGATTTTATTCTTGATTTACCCTCAACTTGGAACCCTTTTAATTCCTGTTGTTTTCTATATGGGGGTGCTAGTAGTGATGAGTTGGCAAGGAATTCATTTGTCGCTACAAACCGAAATTTCCCAATTCAAGAGAATAGGAATAGGTTCAATTCTCTTTCTTATTTCCGATACTTTAATAGCCTTAGATAAATTTTACGAATCCTTTTCAGGGTCAGGGATACTAATTCTAGCTACCTATTGGTTGGCTATAGGTTTTTTTGCTCTTACCGCATCGAAATCCCAATAATTTGAGTTTGTAGTGTAATCGTATTAAGAAAAATTACATTTTTAGTATATTTGATTGTTACCCCAGACTAAAATCATGAATATCTTCCGTTTTTTTATTCTGTTTATACTTCTTTGCTGTTCTGAGAGGGATCAACTAAAAACTTCTGATTTTGAAAAAAAGTATTTAAAATTCCACGATGCTTGGGATCAAGGCTATGATGCCACTCTATCTGAAATTGACTCTCTATTTATCGATTGCCCTGACTTGACTCGATTCCCTCACTTCTTCTTATATAAAGGGGATCTATTAAGGGATTTGGGCTATTCAGATCTAGCTGTAAAATATTATCTTATTGGACAAAAATATATTGAAGCAGGCTACGAGAGCAAGAAAACTTATGATCATATCCCCATCATGTATTTCAAATTGAGAAATACTTACCATGAGCTAAATCAGCCTGAAGAAATGAAAGCATGTCTTGACAAAGGAAAAGCCTATGTTGAAGATCATTATAGTTTTCAGGCAGTATACGATTTTAATGAGTTGGAAGCAATTTATCTCTTTACTTATGGTAATGAGAAAGAGGAGGCAGTAGATCTTTTAGACAGTATATATCAAGATTTGCTTTTGCATCCCGAAGAACCCGTCTATGTAATTCGAAATACAACCCGTTTGACCACTATCGAATTTGCGTTGCGAAACAACGAAATAGAAAGG
>JAYNHN010000193.1:0-3644 GCA_038108035.1 Flavobacteriaceae bacterium | reverse complement strand
ACGCTGTTCATCTACGAAATAGTTCCCTTCATCGACATGCGTAATCTCTGTCACCCATCGTGTAGGGATATTGAATAAGGGGGTTACTATGTATTGTATTATCTGCCCTGCATACATTTTATCAGACGATCCACTTACAATCTCAAAACCCATGTAGTCAGGCGTAATTCTCTTTAGATTTTTTGGGTCTGAAAGAAAATCCCATGCTTTTTCTTGAGATATAGGTAGTTGTTGGACTGTTTCTAAACGATACAGTTTCATAGCTTAATTTTTACCAAAGATATAAAATTGTTTAATATTTTTATTTTATTATTAAACAAAATAAATCAAATCTTATTAACAATGGCGCGATCAACTGTTAACAGTGACTTTTACGAAAAAATAAAAACTATATTTGAAAAAATAACTAAATACCCAATCAATGAAGAAAATTAGTATGATCATCTTGTTAAGCTCTATGATGGGCTTAGCACAAATTCAAACACCTCAACCCAGTCCATCTGCGAAGGTTGAACAAACCGTTGGTTTGACGCAAGTTACTATAGAATACTCACGTCCAGCCATGCGAGGAAGAACCATTATGGGAGAATTGGTTCCTTATGGTGAATTATGGCGTGCAGGAGCGAATAAAAATTCTACCCTTGAATTTAGCGATGCAGTCACCGTAGGGGGTCAGTCATTAGATGCCGGAAAATACGCACTATTCATCCGTCCCGGAGAGTCCATGTGGGAAGTGTTTTTTTACACTGAAACTGAAAACTGGGGATTACCCGAAGATTGGGATTCTCAATCCATAGCAGCAGTTGTAGAGGCACCAACTCAAACTTTAGATCAAAATGCTGAATCCTACACCATAGCCATTGATCAACTCAACAACAACGGTGCTAACATCTCTATTAAATGGGAGAAAACGCAGGTGACTCTACCTCTTGAAGTACCCACAGATCAAAAAACAATGGCTTCGATTGAGTCCACTCTTAAAAAAGACCCCAAATGGAGGGATTATTACAATGCTGCGGTTTATTTTAAGCAAAGTGGTAAAGACTTAAACCAAGCCAAAGAATGGATGGATAAAGCACTTTCCTTGGAAGAAGGCAAATACTGGATGTATCGCCAACAGGCATTAATCTTGGCAGGGCTTAACGAAAAAGAAGCCGCAATCAAAGCCGCTAAAAAGTCCTTAGAACTGGCTACAAAAGAAGGAAATAAAGACTACATTCGGCTAAATAAAAAGTCTATTGAAGAATGGTCTAAGTGATTTAGAACCCTCCAATCAAAAAACCACCTTCGGGTGGTTTTTTAGTTATCTGAATTCTTCCTTGAACGATACAAAACGTTTAAAATCAAGCTTCCGATAACTAAAAATGTTCCCAAAAAATGATACAAATCATAGGATTCATAGAGTACAAAAATACCAAAAAATAGAGTTAATACCACCTCCACATATTTAAAGGGAGCTACCAAATGTGCTTCAGCGTTTTGAAATGCTTTGGTCATAAACAACTGACCAAAGAATCCAAAAAGTCCTAAGCTGAGCAACAATCCAACGTCTTCAATTGATGGGGTTTTCCAGAAAAATAAGCTTCCCATTCCTCCCAAGACCGTTGCCATAAGCATAAAATAGTGCACCACCACTACAGGGTGGTCTCCTTTGCCAATTTTAGATATCAGAATATAAACAATCGCAGAAAAAAACGAGGCCAGTAATACCAATAGCACGCCAAAATTTGAACCCGAGGGATCGTAACTTTTAATTAAATAAACACCGACAAATGCCGAACCAAAAAAGAGCCATTGTAAAGGCTTGATTTTTTCTTTTAAAAAAAACACGGCTAGGATGGCTGCAAAAATAGGAGAGGTATACCGCAAGGTAACGGCACTGCCTATTGAGATATAATGAACCGCTCCAAAAAATAAAATCATAGAAATCGATCCCATAAGGGCTCTTAGAGTTAACCATTTTTTCTGATTTCCCCATTGAGGGATGTTTTGAGCCTTTAGATACCCAAAAGTAATGGCCAAAGAGCCGATGGATCGGAAAAACACCAGTTGAAAGGTAGTGTAATTTACCAAATGCTTTATCAAAGCATTCATCAAGGCAAAAGAGAGGGTACTCAACAGCATGAATCGGATGGCTTTATTTAGATCGGATTTCAAAATAATGTTTTGGCAAAGATGAGTAAATCAAATGATTTGAACTCCCTACTTAAAATAAATACTATCTTCGAATCCAATTTTAAAATTCACTCTTGAGTTCATTAAGCCTTATAGATTTTTCCATTGTAGCCAGTTGTGCCTTTTTACTTGGTTTGGCCAAATCGGGTATCAAAGGAATCGCAGCCTTGATCGTTACCGGATTTGCCTTGGTCTATGGTGCCAAAAGCTCAACAGGAGTATTGATGCCCTTGTTGTTGGTAGGTGATGTTTTTGCAATTATTTATTACAAACGTCATGTTCAATGGAAGTATATTGCCCAATTGATGCCTTGGATGATCGCGGGGGTGTTGTTAGGGGTCGTTGGGGGTACTTATATTTCGGACCAATTATTTAAATACGGAATGGCGACCATCATTCTCTTTAGTGTAGGTATGATGTATTATTGGGAAAACAAAAAAGACAAAAGGATTCCTAAACATTGGACTTTTGCAAGTTCTATGGGCATATTAGCCGGATTTACTACTATGGTAGGGAATTTGGCAGGGGCTTTTTCCAATATTTACTTTTTAGCCATGCGACTCCCCAAAAATGCCTTTATAGGCACGGCCGCTTGGCTTTTCTTTATCATTAATGCCATCAAAGTACCCTTCCATATTTGGAGTTGGGAAACCATCCAATCTACTTCGGTTTTAAAAAGCCTAGAACTCGTGCCCTTTGTTTTAGTAGGGCTTATCAGTGGTGTCTTTTTAGTGAAGAAAATTAAAAACGAAAGCTATCGAAAACTTATCTTATTGTTTACCGCTATGGGAGGCGTCGCCATGATTTTAAATTGACCAAAACTCAAAATCAACTCTTCCATAGATTTTTATTCGTTCCAAAAAACCTAAAAATCGGCTTTCAAAACAAAAAATAAAAAACTAATTTTGAAAACAAATGTCCCTGATCCGATGCCTTCAAAAATGCACATAAAAAATAAATCCAAACCCTACTACGGTTTCCTTCAAAAAATCACTATTCTTCTCTTGAAAATAACGAATCTGGGGACCTCAGAACGCTATCCAGATTATTTTAATGCAAGGCTAAAGGGTATTAATAT
This sequence comes from Flavobacteriaceae bacterium, assembly GCA_038108035.1. Classification (GTDB taxonomy): domain Bacteria; phylum Bacteroidota; class Bacteroidia; order Flavobacteriales; family Flavobacteriaceae; genus MS024-2A. The sequence continues at coordinate 391 of JAYNHN010000193.1, read as the reverse complement.
TATTTTATTGATAGCAAGCATCGTACAAATTTTTGGGATCAGTTTACTCTCCATCTTTTATCTTGTATCGCTTGAGCAAAACTTACAAACATTCAGTACTGTTTTAATTAATTTCTTACTGCTTTATTTACATTACAAACAACAATTTAAACTCTCGGAACTTGTTTTCGCATTGACCGTTCTTTTAGGTACTTTGACTGTTCAAATTTTATACCTTATCAATCCTTTTTCTATAGCAATATTTGTATTTGCTGCAGGAATGTGGTACTATAATTATACTGAGAATTTTAATAGAACTCTTTTTTTTTCGTCCCTTCTAACGGGACTTTCATTAGGAATTAACTGGCTTATTGACCTAAATCTTATTCAACCCTATATCGAAGCCAAAAGC
>JAYNHN010000192.1:1417-3676 GCA_038108035.1 Flavobacteriaceae bacterium | reverse complement strand
TTCAAGAGCACGTAGAAAAAAAATCCTTAAACAAGCAAAAGGATACTTCGGAAGACGAAAAAACGTCTGGACCGTAGCGAAAAACGCCGTAGACAAAGCCATGCTTTATGCCTATCGCGACCGTAAAACCAAAAAGAGAAATTTTAGAGCTTTGTGGATCACCCGAATCAATGCCGGTGCTCGTATCAATGGTATGTCTTACAGTCAGTTTATGGGTAAAATAAAATCCAACAACATTGAGCTCAATCGCAAAGTGTTAGCCGATTTGGCTATGAATCATCCCGATGCCTTTAAGGCCATCGTCGATAAAATTAAATAAACATCAAAACTACCTTCGGGTAGTTTTTTTTGCTTTTAATTATGTTAACTATCTTTCATAATCCGCGTTGTAAAAAATCAAGAGAAGCCTTGCAATACTTGGAAGCAAAAGGGTATCCGATTGAAATTGTTCGGTATTTGGACACACCTCTTCAAAAAGATAATCTTAAAGAGATTTTGAATAAAATTAGAATCCGTCCCAGTGAGGTGGTACGAAAAAATGAAGCGCAATGGAAAGCTTTGGAAAATAGAAATGAATTAAGCGAGGAACAAATTCTTGAGGCGCTGGTCAAATACCCCAAACTTATTGAACGCCCACTGGTAATGGATTCTCAATCTGGAGTTTTGGCTCGTCCTTTGGAAAACTTAAAATTATTTTTAGAAAGTCGTTAAACCTTCATTAAGCAAATAAGTCAAAAAGGCTTAAAATTTGTCATGAAAAAGATTTTCTTCGCCCTATTTACTTTGTGTTTTATAACTGTCTTTGCTCAGCGTCCAACTCCTCAAAACAATCGTAATCTTAAAAAAATAAAAGTTACAGGTAGCGTGTTAGATCAAGAGACTCAAGAACCCTTAGAATACGCAACTGTTTCTTTTTCCAATCCCAAATTTCCAAATCAGATTCAGGGGGGTATCACCGATTCCAGAGGAATCTTTGAAATCGATATTTTACCAGCTGTATATACCGTTACGATTGAATACATAGGCTTCAATAAAATAACACTTGAAAATCAAAGCCTTCAAGAGAATAAAAATCTAGGAAGCTTTCAACTAGAAATTTCTGCTGAAACCCTCAACGAAGTAGAACTCGTAGGAGAGCGAACAGAGGTTGAAATTCGACTGGATAAAAGGATCTATAACGTAGGAAAAGATATAACAGTACGTGGAGGATCCGTAGCGGATGTATTGGATAACGTCCCATCGGTTTCTGTGGATGTCGAAGGTAATGTCGCCTTGAGAGGGAATGAAAACGTTCGAATCTTAATTAATGGAAAGCCCTCTGGACTGATTGGTCTATCTGGACCACAAGGTTTGCGATCGCTACCGGCTGAATCCATTGAAAAGGTCGAAGTCGTGACCTCGCCTTCTGCCCGCTATGAAGCTTCCGGAACCGCCGGGATCTTAAATATCATTCTTAAAAAAGAAGAATTACAAGGCTTTAATGGATCGATTATTCTCAATGGAGGATTGCCCCCTACCCTTGGAGGAAATGTCACCCTTAACTGGAGAACCAAAAAATTAAATATTTTTAGCACCACTTCCTTACGAGATTCCGAATCAAGAGGAGGTGGGATTTTTGAAAGTGAAAATTTTGATCCTTTACGCTATGTAAATGAAAAAAGAGATTACCGTAGAAATCGAAAAAATATTTTTTTCAATTTAGGAGCCGAGTACTTTTTTGATGAAAAAACATCCCTAACCCTCAGTGGATTCACCAGACAAAGTAATAACGAAAGTAATAATACGACCGAGATTGAAAATCTAAATTTTAATAAAATGGTAATCAATGAGTTCGGACGTTTTCAAACGGAAGAGGAAATTGATAACTCACAACAATTTTCTGCCAATTTCACCAAGAAATTTGATGATGAAGGACATGAATTGGTCATCGAATTTCAAACAGAAACCAGTATGGAAGACGAAAGCGACCTAGCCGAAAACACCGATACATTCAATCAAGAATCCACCAGTCTCGAGGATCAAAAAAGAACGCTACTACAGATGGATTATGTTTGGCCTGTTGACAAAAACACTCAGTTTGAACTGGGTTATCGAGGAAATTTTAGTGTACAGGAAACGGATTATTCGGTTATTGATTTATTGGAAACCGGTCGAACTCCCAATGTCAATCTAACTAATTTTTTAGGCTTTACTCAAAATGTCCACGCTGCCTACACCCAATTCGGAAAAAAGCTAAATCAATTTTCCTATCTGATGGGC
>JAYNHN010000192.1:0-1375 GCA_038108035.1 Flavobacteriaceae bacterium | reverse complement strand
TGACCAAAAGACGGCCAATATTTACCAAGAAAAGGACTATACTGATTGGTTCCCTACCCTCAATTTGTCTTATGAATTCAGTGAAAAGGAAAATATTACTTTGGGATACAGTCGAAGGATCCGACGCCCTCGTTCTTGGTCACTTAATCCCTTTCAATCCCTTACTAGTTTAACCTTTTTTAGACAAGGAAATCCTGATCTTGACCCTTCCTACTCCAATCTTGTGGATTTTGGATATCTTAAACGATGGGAGAAATTCACCTTTAACGGTTCGATCTATTATCAAAAGTCAACTCAAGTGATCGAACGAATTACGGAGGCTACCGGAACATTAATCGCCGTTAGTACAGACCCCTTGGTAGAGCTTCCTCAATTCCGAACGACCTCAATCAATTTATCTGAAAATATCCGAAGAGGTACCGAATTTACCCTCACTTATTCGCCCGAACGCAGGGTACGAATCAGTGGAAATTTTAATATTTTTAATAGTGAAACCATTGGATCGTACAAAGGAGTTCCACTGGATCGAGAGATCGTAAGTTGGTTTGCTCGGATAAACGGTAGTTTTCCACTTCCTTTTGGAGTTACAACCCAGCTGCGTGGGTTTTATTTTGGTCCCAGAGCCAATGCGCAAACTCAATCTAAAGGCATTCTTACTTTTTCAGGAGCACTCAATAAATCCTTGTTCAAAAAGAAAGCCACCCTTTCTTTCAGAGCAAGCGATATTTTTAATACTTCCAGAAGAAAAAGCATCACCGAGACCGCAGATTTTAGAAATTACACTGAATTTCAGTGGAGACAACCCACCTATATATTTACATTTACCTATCGGATCAACGAAAGGAAAATGGATCGTAAAAGAAACCGCAATCAAAATTTTGGCAGCGGTGATGAAGGAGAGGGACCGGATTTTTAAAACTGAAAATAATTGCTGATTTTATCCGTAACTGACGGTTATACGAGACCGTTGTATATCATGCCAAAACCTACCAGACTTTTTCTTTCTAAATCCCATTATATTCTATTTTAATTCTTAATTCTGTAACAAAATTACAGATATAGACGCTAAAATGGTTTTAGAAATCAAATTAAGTAATTTTTCCTCGATAAATGAAGAAGTGATTTTTGAGCTACTCGCAGGAAATATTAAGACTGCTAAGTCGAAAACATTGTCTAATAAAACCTTTAAATATGATGATCTAGATGTATTGAAGACAATGGCTTTATATGGTGCAAATGCATCAGGAAAATCAAATATTATCAAAACAATACGTTTTTATTATGCTATGGTTTATGAATCTCATAAACATAATGAGAATACAATTTTCAATTTTAAATCATTTAAATTCAATAAATACCCGAGTAAACCCTCAAA
>JAYNHN010000191.1:0-3689 GCA_038108035.1 Flavobacteriaceae bacterium | reverse complement strand
GTCCATTTATTCAATTTTCGAAACCAAAGGGGAACTATTTTTTAGAAAAAAAGAACGGGAATGTTTAGAATGGATTCTAAGTGAAAAAAAGCCTATGATTATCTCTTTGGGAGGTGGAACTCCCTGTTACTTTGATACCATGCATTTCCTTTCAACTATTGAAGATGTTCAAACGATCTATCTTAAAACCAGTGTTTCCAATTTAACAGAACGATTAGTCGATGAAATTGACCAACGTCCGTTGATTAGTCATTTAAAGTCTAAGGCTGAAATAGCAGAATTTATTGGCAAACATTTGTTTGAGAGAAATCCGTATTACTCTCAAGCCAAACTTTCTGTAACTACTGATGGTAAATCACCATTGGCGGTTGCTTCAGAAATTGAAAAGCTACTAACTTAAGTAAATACCGCTTTTAGAACCTTCCAACACTACATCTACATGTTCGTTGATGGAAGTAGAAAGAGAAATCCCCTTAAAGTCGGCTTTTACAGGAAATTCTTTGTGATTTCGATTGACCATTACCACCGTATTGATTTTTTTGATGGGGATTTGTAGGAAATAGTGTACCGCATAGATTAGAGTTTTACCTGTATTTAAAACATCATCAACTACTACGATAGATTGATTCTCTAATTTTTCAAGAGTCAAACTGCTTTTTACTGAATCCTTGGGATTGGCTTTGTCCAAATAGAGTGTTACAAAAGTCAAATCCAAATCGCTGATTCGACTGATGGCTTCTTTGAGTAATTTCCCAAGACGTTCACCCCCAGGTGCAATACCTGCAATAACAAGCGTGTTTTGTTCAAGATTGTTTTCGTAGACTTGATGGGCTATACGTTCGATAATCCGTTGAATGTCCTCTGTCGATTTTATTTTATTTTGTGATCTAGTCATATTTTCAAAAATATTAATTTACAAATCTTCCGAAATCTGAAGATCTTCAATATCCCTTCGATCTTTTTTTGTGGGTCTACCTGTACCTTGATCTCGAAGCATAGGGCTGGAGAGTTTTTGTAGCTTTTGATTTTCAAATTCGTCTCTGTCGGTTTGATCTAGTGCATAAAGGGATACGAGCTTGGCTCCAACTCTACTTTTTGGAATAGCAAGCACTTGAAACGTTCTCCAAATTTGTTCTTTCCGTATCTTGATTGTATCCATAGGCAGAATCTCTCTAGAGGGTTTTACGGATTGACCATTGATTTGAACCTGACCCTTTTTACATACTTGAGTAGCAATGCTTCTGGACTTAAAAATTCGAATACACCAGAGATATTGATCGATACGCATGCTTAAAACTTCGTTAAGATTGGGTATAAAAATAAAGTAAAATTGTATCTTGCAGCCCTTAAATTTAAGTATTCTTGAAAAAGTTTGTACCCCTTTGTGTTTTGTTTTTTGTTATTTTTATTTCTTGTAAAAAGGAAGACGAAGTAGAACCACCTCGTGATATTTCTGAACAATCACTTGCCGATGATCAAAGCTTAAGAGATTTTTTATCGAATCATTTTTACAATTACGAAGACTTTTCCAACCCGGACTCTTATTCTCAAATAACAATCGATTCGATTAGTGGTGAAAATAGTGGTAAAATTCCATTAGTAGACCAAGTTGAAAAAAATGTAGTACGAGTTAAAACCTCTGATGGCAGCTTCGTTGACCACACTTTGTACTATCTTATCGCACGTGAGGGAGAAGGAAGAAACCCTTCGTCGGTAGATTCTACCTTTGTATCCTATGAGGGAATGTTACTCAATGGGAATACCTTTGATCAATCCAAGGAACCCATTTGGTTTGATCTTACTCAAGTAGTAAGAGGCTTTAGAGAAGGAGTTCCTGCCTTAAAAGGAGGTACGTATGAAGTAAGTGAAGACAATACGGTAACATTTAAAAATTATGGACAAGGAGTTTTATTCTTCCCTTCCGGACTGGGTTATTTTTCAAACAACTCGGGTCCCATTCCTGCTTATTCTCCGTTAATCTTTAAAATCAATCTTTACATTGTCAAACAAACCGATCACGATGGTGATGGGATTCTTTCGGCAGACGAATTTGATAACGATGGAGATGGAATTGGCGATGATACCGATGGGGATGGTATCATGGATTATCTGGATCCAGACTCATAGAGTTTATAAACGAATATTCCAAATTAAACGGTTTGTTGCTTACCTCCTTAGTGAATCGGCAAACCTTTATTTTTTCTTGAGTACCGTGTGTACTTTTTGGATAATGGTTTCCTTATTAAGTCCGTACTTTTCCATAAGCTGAGCAGGTGTACCTGACTCGCCAAAGGTATCATTAGTAGCAACAAATTCCATAGGGGTGGGATGTTTACGAGCTAAAAGACCCGCAATACTCTCTCCCAACCCTCCTAGATAGTTATGTTCTTCAGCAGTAACAAGGCATCCTGTTTTTTGAATGGAGTTAAGGATTATTTTTTCATCCAGAGGTTTGATGGTATGAATATTAATTACTTCAACATGAATTCCTTCTTTTTCCAACTCCTCTGCGGCAAGCAATGATTCCCAAACAAGGTGACCCGTAGCAACTAACGTAACATCCGTTCCCGAGTTTAGAGTGATCCCCTTCCCAATTTCAAATCCCATTTCAGGTGTTGTGAAATTAGCAACTTTGGGTCTTCCAAAACGAAGATAGGTCGGGCCTTTATGATCAGCAATTGCTATAGTTGCAGCTTTTGTTTGGTTGAAATCACAGGGATTAATGACAGTCATACCGGGTAGCATTTTCATCATACCGATGTCCTCAAGAATTTGATGTGTTGCACCGTCTTCCCCCAGGGTGATCCCTGCATGTGAAGCGCAAATTTTCACATTTTTACCAGAATATGCGATTGATTGACGAATTTGATCATAGACACGACCTGTTGAAAAATTGGCAAACGTACCCGTGAAAGGTATTTTACCACCAATAGTAAGTCCAGCTGCTATTCCCATCATATTAGCTTCTGCAATACCTACTTGAAAAAAGCGTTCGGGGTTTTCATCAATAAACGTTTGCATTTTTAGTGAACCGATCAAATCGGCACACAATGCAACTACATTTGAGTGGGTTCTTCCTAGTTCTGCTAATCCTTCTCCAAATCCAGAACGGGTATCTTTATTCCCTTGGTTTGTATATAGTTTCATTCGTTGGTTTGTGTCTTAGTAATCTCCTAGAGTTTCTTTGTTTTGTTCCAATGCGAAGGCCAATTGCTCGTCATTGGGAGCTTTTCCATGCCATGCATGGGTATGCATCATAAAGTCAACACCATTTCCCATCTCTGTTTCCATCAATATCACAACCGGTTTTTTATTCCCTAATTTGATATGGGCTTCTTTCAAGGTCTCAATTATTTTTTCAATATCATTTCCTTCCGCCAGGGTCATCACTTCCCAACCAAATGCCTCAAATTTTTTAGCAACATTTCCAAGGGGAAGAACTTCATCGGTCGAACCGTCAATTTGTTTACCATTTAAATCAACGGTTGCGATAATATTATCCACTCCTTTTCCGGCAGCGTACATGATGGCTTCCCAATTTTGACCTTCTTGAAGTTCTCCGTCTCCCATAAGAACATAGACGGTCTTTGGGTCATGATTTAGTTTTTTAGCTTGAGCAGCACCTAGAGCTACAGAAAGTCCTTGACCAAGTGATCCGGATGCGATTCGGACACCGGGAAGTCCTTCAT
>JAYNHN010000190.1:0-3711 GCA_038108035.1 Flavobacteriaceae bacterium | reverse complement strand
TATATATACAATTATGCAAACATTCGGGAACGTTACGCCCTTCTTCGAGGCTCGCTTTGGGATCAAAAAGAAGACAGTCTCTTTTTTGGATACCGCAAGTTTTTAAACTACGGTGATAATGACCTAGCATTTTTTGATCCCTATGTCAATTATATTTTGAACTATGTCAGTAAACAAGCACTTCAGCCTGGAGAATCCTATTTTAAAGAGAAACAATCTACTGACTTTAACATTCGACGCTTGGAGGTCCTTGATCAACAAATTTCAGGAACGCTACTACGCAATAATTTGGCTCGTGCGATAGCCTTTGAAGAAATTTTAACTTTTGAAAATCACCGACAACACGACTTGTTTTTGCAGTATTATGCAACGGTAAGTACATCTCCTTCGTATCTAGCAGAAGTACTTAATCTCCACTCAGACATCAACCGGATGGAACCTAGACGACCTTTACCTGAAATTAAATTACAAAATACCGATCGTAAAACCATCAGTAGTAAAACCCTTGTTAAAGATAAAACTACGGTCATTTATTTTTGGTCTCAAACCCAAATGAATCATTATCGGAATACCATAGATCGTGTTAGAGAACTTGAAAATAATTTTCCCAAGCTTCGCTTTGTAGGCATCTGTATTCAACCCTTTAATGCCATGGTGGAACAAGTTCAAAAAATGATGGAAATCAGCTTGGACAATCAATACGCTTTGGTCAATTTTGAAAAAGCGAGCAAAGCTTGGGTATTGACCTTGCTCAACAAGGCCATTGTAGTAGATTCAAACGGGACGATTATTGAAGGTTTTGGGAATTTTTCGGATTCGACGTTTAAAACACTTTTGGAAGAGCTTTAGCACTAAATTGCAACTGGCATATTTCTTGAACATTTACAGGTAAACCCCAAAAAATGTATAAATACCTAATTCTATCACTATCCGGTTTTACTCTCGCTCAAAACGAAACTCAACCTTTTTTTTTGGATCAGTGGGTATGCTCAATTTATCAATATTGGAAAAAGGTTTAATTCAGGTGTTTTCTTTTGAGGAGTGGGAACAAAATTTAATTAATTTATATCCAAATTTAAGCAATGAAATTCAGAATATTTTTAATCAGTATTAGTGTTTTTTTTTGTTGTCGCCAAGACTATTTTGATATTGCAGAAGTTTATATTTTTCAAAATAAAAGTGGCTCAAATATTCAAGCCTATGGTATTTGGAAGAATCTAAATGATTCAATTTCAAGTAAAAAGGAATTATTTGACATTGATAACAACGCTGCACACAAAATGTATACATCCGTTTTTGAGATTGAAGTTTTAAGAAGAAAAGATGCTGAACCATTTTCAAATTTTCCTTTTCCAAGAATTACCTTGTGGGATACTATTTCTATTGTTTTTGACAATAAACGAACACTTAATTATCCTCTTTGAGCATTACTTGATGATTGTTCTATTCCCTGTAATCTTTATTGTAGGGAATCCTATACGGTTAAAGAAATTAGTCGTTTTGAATATGAATACACCTATACCTTTACCGAAGGAGACTACCGCAATGCCACTCCCCTCGTTTTTGGGGAGGGTTTTGTGGGTTCGGTATGGCGGTGTACGGAAGGCGCAGGTTTGCAAGAAGGCTTACTTTATAACGAGTTGCGATTTGAGTCAGAAAGTGAAGTCCAAGGCTGGGTGCAGTTAGAAGGAGAATTAGAACCAGAATGGTTTTTTACCGCTACGTATTCTATAGAAGGAGAAACCCTTACTATTTTTGATGATGGAGATTCCTTTACCGCTGTTCTTAATGAGGACTATACGGGTTTAATTACCAATATAGACGGTGAAGGAGAATGTGTTTTTGTAAAGCAGTGAATGCATATAAACACCCCCCTAACCCCCCTTATTAGGGGGGAATTGGAAATTATTTAAATACTCAGGATTCTATTTGTAAAAAAGTCCCCTCTATTAAGAGGGGATTTAGGGGTGTGTGGAGAAAATCCATAAGCATCGCTTTCTATGAGATTTAAATTGGTTGTGTTTCTTAACCTTAAACTGAAACACCTCCTAACCTCATTTATTAGCGGAGGATTGGAGATTGTTTAAATACTTAGGTTCCTATTTGTAAAAAAGTCCCCTCTATTAAGAGGAGATTTAGGGGTGTGAAATAAAAACTCTTAAATGCGTAAAAACAAGAATTTAATTACCCTTTTTATGATCGGCTAAAAACTTAGCCAAACCGATATCTGTTAAGGGATGGTTTAATAAACCTTTGATAGCCGAAAGGGGACCCGTCATAACGTCGGCACCAATCTTTGCGCAGTTTACAATATGCATGGTATGTCGAACGGAAGCGGCTAAAATTTCCGTTTCATAAGCGTAATTATCATAGACCAAACGAATATCTTCAATCAAGTCCAATCCGTCGGTAGAATTGTCATCCAAGCGACCGATAAAGGGAGAAACATAGGTAGCTCCAGCATTTGCTGCCAAAAGGGCTTGTCCAGATGAAAAAACCAAAGTGCAATTCGTTTTGATCCCTTCATCCGAAAAATGCTTTAATGCCTTCACCCCTTCTTCAATCATAGGGATTTTAACCACTATCTGGGGGTGGAGAGCTGCTAGGGCGGTTCCCTCTTTGACCATTCCTTCAAAATCAACCGAAATGACTTCTGCGGATACATCACCTTCAACGATTTCACATATATCGACATAATGTTGAATAATGTTTTTTTCACCTGTGATTCCCTCTTTGGCCATGAGCGAAGGATTGGTTGTTACCCCATCCAAAACGCCCAAGTCTTGAGCTTCTTTAATTTGATCCAAGTTGGCCGTGTCGATAAAAAATTTCATGAGTTTTAGATTTTATAATGATTCATAATCAGCTTTTCAAAGATACGACTGGGAAGTATACCTTTTAAGGATTTTGATAACTTTTGAATAAAGGGCCCTACTTGGTAATGAACCTTTAGCTTTCTTTTTGTGAGGAGAGCGGCTATGGCCTCAGCAATTTCAATAGGCGGGTTTCCATCATCTACATGGGCATCCATAGTATCCAGACTGTGTTGATAGGTCTTTTGGTAGGGTGAATTTTCGGTTACGGGTGCGTGATAGCGTCTGGAAGCAATATCGGTTGCATAATCGCCGGGGGCTAATGTACATACCTCGATACCAAAGGATTTTACTTCCATACGTAAGCTTTCGGTCATGATCGAAAAAGCACTTTTTGAAGCGGAGTATACTCCTCGAAAAGGCAGTCCCATCACCCCTGCGATGGAGGTGATTTGAATGATCAAACCCGATCCTTGCTTCCGCATTTGTGGAAGTACAGCTTGCACCATCAGTATGGGTCCAAAACAGTTGATTGCAAAATTATCTTGAATGGCATCTATTTGAATTTCTTCCATAGGTCCAGTAATTCCTACTCCTGCATTGTTGATCAAAACATCCAACCTACCGGCTTTATCTATTACTTGATTCACACATTCTATTATGGATTTTGGATCTTTAATTTCAAGTGGGAGCAACTCAAATGCTTTGGTTGACTTATATTTTTTTGGATTTCGGCTCGTACCAAAAACACGATAGCCCAATTGACTCAGGTGAAGTGCTGTAGCTTGCCCCAGTCCGGAGGAAGCTCCTGTAATCAAAACCACTTTATCCATGTCTTTTGCGAATAAAAAAGGGCAAGCGACCCACATCACACCGCTACGACCGCCTACCCTTGCTG
>JAYNHN010000189.1:0-3725 GCA_038108035.1 Flavobacteriaceae bacterium | reverse complement strand
TGGTTTGGAAAAATACAAATCCACATAAATCGAATGATCATGAATTAATTCGCTCAGACGCATTTTCAATTTTAAGGTGTTGCCTTTCTGCTTAGCTACAATTCCTCCGTAACGATCTCCATAGACTTCTATTTTATTTTCAGTTGAGGGAATTAGGTTTACGATAACACCTGAACTAACTTTGAGTTGTGTAAATACTGAGAGTTCTTTAAATCGGGGTTGGTCGAGCAGGTCGTCTCCGAAATTTTGAGCCCAAAGCATTGGATGAAAGAATAACAGACAGAGAAAAGTAATGTGAAAATTTGATTTCATAAAGGGTAGAGTTTATTTAGGATTTTTTGTTTTGTCGGATTCGTTAATTGCTACTTTGATTCGGGAATAGGAATTTTTGATCAAATGAATGACTTTGTGTTTAAACTGAGTTTCTGAAAGGAGTTCTTTTTCGGTTGAAACCAACAATTCCAAAGCCAGAGCTTCCTGCCTACTTTTATTGGATTGATCATTTTTTAGTTGCTTTAGTACTAGCTCAATCAGCGCATCGGATTCAAGGGTCAAAAGACTGTCAGTAATAATTTCAATTTCTGAATTCGCTTCGGTATCGATTGATGGGATCGATGAGCGCGTTATCTGAGAAACCACAAGTTCGGTTTCCAGAAGTTTTAAGGGAAGTTTCTGAATGGAATTTAGTTTTTGTTGAACCATTCTAGAAGGGATTTTTATTTCCAGACTAGCCTTTTTTCTGGGTTCAATAGAAGGAGGGATATTCTTTTTAGAAACGTCTTCTAGTTGGGGACTAATGGAATTTTCTGCTTCCGTTAATACGGGATTAAAATACAGACCACTTCCCAATAAAAGCAAAAAGACAACTGCATAGAGGAGCCAAAAACGATAGGAACGACTCTTTGTAGCCTTTTCATTGGCTAGTTGAAGGGATAGTTTTTCCCATGCCATAGTTGAAGGGACTAACGTTCGATCCTCCAATTTGGATTTCACAATAGATTCAAACTTTGGATTGATCATTTTTTTTTGAATAAAATTGATGGATGTTTTCTTTGAGTGTTTTTCGGGCTCTGGAGAGATAGGATTTGGAGGTGCCTTTAGGAATGTCTAAGGTGTGCCCAATCTCTTTGTGAGAATATCCTTCTAAGGCGTACAAAACAAAAACTACTTTTTGACTCTCAGGGAGTTGGTCGATCAGTAACTGCAAATCATCTATTGACCAATCTCCGTCCGATTCTTCAACCGCTTCTTCAAAGGGGAATTCGTCTTCGGTGTATATAAGATGATTGGCTTGACGTAGAAAACTCAAGGCTTCTCGTACAATGATTCTCCGTAGCCAACCTTCAAATTTTTCGGGATCGTCCAATTGATGTAGATGGGTGAGTGCCTTAAAAAAACCAGTAACAACTACGTCCTCAGCATACTGCAAATCCCGAACGTAATAGCGACATACACTAAACATTTTGGGAGCATATAGATCATAAAGAGATTTTTGCGCAGCCGCATCCAAAGATTGAGCTTTGGCAATTAATTTTTTCTTATCTGCAAACAAATATCGAACTTTCACTTGATAGGTTTGTAAGGTTCTATTAGTATAGACGCAACTTTTATCTAAAAGGTTGCAATGGGATCTTTTTTTATTGAATGGATTTTTTTGTGAGTTGCTTTAAATAGAGAAAGTGATTTTTTAAGATTTGACTTCCGGATTTACTTTTCTTTTTGGACAATTGATGGATGACTCTTTGAAAAGCCATCAAACTCGAATGAATTCTAGGGTTTAATTTCGAGTCTTCTCTAAGTTCTGCAATCCGTTTGGTAAAGTGAACCTGTAGGGATTTTACCGAATCGTCGTTGGGATCGTTGAATTCAAATAAGTAATAATAGATTACATCAAGTAGCTCATCCGGACTCAATCCATCAACAGGGAGCGTGGATTGAGTTGAAAGCATTCGATTGAGTTGTGCAGTACCGAGCATCCTATTGAGAGCACTTTTTTGGAGGTTTTGAAGGGTTTCTAAGGCTCCTTCATTTTTGATTTTCGAAATCAATTCCGATTTCATTAACCAATTTTGAGTTCTAAAAAGATATTGATTTAAAAAGAATAAAGCCTCCATTTGAGACGCTTGATCCAAATTTTTGTAAGGGATATTTTCTTGACCTTTGTTCATTAAGGTCTCGTTAATTCCTCCGATCATCTTTACAACATGATAGATATAACGTCGATAAACCCCGATCATTTCATTGTAGAGTTCATTTAAGTCGGAATAATTTTCTCCTTTATCGGTTGTCCAATCATCCAGATTTTGGGCAACAATTTTTAAATTTTTTAATCCGTATTCACTAGCTTTTATTGGGTCATCTCCAATATTCTCGGTTTGGGTGTCCGGATCGTATCGGTTGTAACCAAACATATAGGTAGGATCCATACTTTTTGCATCCACCATTTCTTTTAAAATCTTTTTTTCAGATTGGGGAGTTTCATTAACAAAATAGCGGTATCCCCATTCAATACTGTAATCATCATAGGGTCCCAGTTGTCGAACAAAACGAATATTTTGATCACCGGGCTGTGCGATATAATTATAACGTGCATAATCCATTATGGTTGTAGCTATCCCCATTTTTTGAGTAAAGCTACCCGATCGAAGCGAGTCAACAGGATAGGCAGCACTGGCTTTCATATTATGGGGTAATCCAAGGGCATGGCCTACCTCATGAGAAATAACGCGTCGCATCATTTCACCGATTTCTTCTTCCGGAGTATCCAATGTTCGTGCCTTGGGATTGGCGGCACCCGTTTCCAAGAGATACCGATTCCGATAGGAACGCAAATGGTTGTGGTACCAGATAATATCACTTTCTATGATCTCACCTGACCTTGGATCAGAGACACTGGGTCCCACAGCATTGCGCGTGGTGGAGGCTACATAACGCACCGTTGAATAACGAATGTCTTCAGGGCTGAAATCCGGATCTTCTTCTTTTGTGGGTGGGTCTTTGGCGATAATGGCATTTTTGAATCCTGCTTTTTCAAAAACAGTTGCCCAATCTTCGATTCCCTTTTTAAAATAGGGTCTCCATTTAAGGGGAGTAGCAGGATCTAAATAATAGACAATGGGCTTGACAGGGGAGACCAACTCACCCCGGGCATAAGCTTCTTTATCCGAGGGTTCAAGGCGCCATCTTCTGATGATTTTGTAGTCGTCAGACTTTAATGCATCTGAACTGTAGTTGTATTTTTTTAGACTAAACCAACCTACTCGCGGATCCTCATATCGAACAGGCATGGGATCTTCAGGGAGTATTATTAATGAATGATTGACTTGAAAACTCATCGTTTTAGAAGTATTACTTCTAGGTGCTTTGCTCACACTGTAGGTAAGAGTATGAAGAATCTCTAAATTTTTTGGAAAGCTTTTGACGGTATCAATAAAACTGCGTTTGTTATCCACTCCTCCAATGCCTAAATCTTTTTTAATGCTTTTCCGAATGATGTTAAAACCCGGTGAATCTGAATTAAAGTAACGACTTACATCAATTAAATAACGATCAGTTTCTTTATTTTTTATCGGAAAGGATGCCAAAATGGGAGGGAAGTTGTTTTGAGCTACACTTTGAGCAATCGGATCTTCTTGATCTGCGAAATTGACATAACTTTCTTGAGTGAGAAGTAATTTATCATCCTTCTTTTTAAAGTGAATGAGTTGTTCACTAGTCTTTGATCC
>JAYNHN010000188.1:0-3738 GCA_038108035.1 Flavobacteriaceae bacterium | reverse complement strand
GACCCCGGCTGGTTCAAGCCCGGCGAGTCGAGCAAAATCAATTGCGGCTTCGGTATGTCCGGTTCTTCTCAAGACGCCTCCTGTTTTGGCAATTAAAGGAAAAATATGCCCCGGTCTTGATAATTGGTAGGGTGAAGTTTTGGGATCAATAAGTGCTCGTATGGTTTTCGCTCTATCAGAGGCGGAAATACCAGTGGTTACTCCATTTCCTTTTAAATCTACCGAAACGGTAAATGCAGTCTCTAAGGGATCCGTATTGTTGGTAACCATTTTTCCCAATTGCAACTCTTCACAACGCAACTCTGAAAGTGGAGCACATATCAGTCCTCGACCGTGAGTTGCCATAAAATTAATAAGCTCCGGTGTAATTTTATCTGCTGCAGCTATGAAGTCCCCTTCGTTTTCACGATGGGCATCATCAACGACTATAATGACTTCCCCTTTTTCAATTGATTCAATTGCTTCAGGAATTGTATTGAGTTGTAAGGTGTTTTCCTCAGTCATTTTCTTTTTTTTCTTTTTTTAAAAAACGGATAGATCGTAGTTTTTCGATTAAAGGATATATAGAATTTGGAATACTGACAAAGCCTTTGTCAGAAGAGGCTCTTTTTGTTAAAAATACAGCTGCAGGTGCAATAATAAATGTCGATAACCAAGAAGCAAAAAAGGGTGAGATACTGTTGTCTTCGGCTGCATTTTTACCAAATAGACCGATATAATGATAGGTCAAGAAGATAATCACAGCTAGGACAAGAGGTAGTCCTAGACCTCCTTTTCTTATAATTGCTCCTAATGAGGCACCAATCAAAAACAAAAAAAGAGATACAAAAAGCAAAGTGTATTTTTCATGCAGTGTAATTTTGTGCAAATTGATAAACTTTTGAAAGCTAAAAAAGACATTTTTTTTGGTGTTTAATTTTCTCAATGAAAGCTGAAGTTGGGATTTGCTTTCTTCCAGTACCCGGGCAAGCTTCCAATACTCATCTGTTTCAATAAAGTCAAAAATAGTGGGAGGGAGGCTGTCTTTTTGAATGGAATCCTCTTGGTTATTGATCATCTCATTCAGGGCACTTTGCTTCGAAAAATTTTCGCTAAAAGCACTTTGCTCTTCTCCAAACTTGAGTTCCAGCGAATCAATATTTGTTTTGAGTTGATCTATCTTTTGCATTTTAAAAGTAGAGGTATAATTTTCTTCTTCCAAGTTCACATTATTAAATTGTGACAGGTCAATATTCATTTCATATTCTTCAAAATAAACCTTGGCATGCGGGATGCGTTCGCGTTCTTTTATTTTTTTGGGGATCACTTCTTCGTATCGATTGCCGTTATACAATAGCAATTTGAGATTGGGGTCTGTGGGTTCACTTTTCATCTCCCCGCGCTCGGCTTTGATTACAATATTATTTTCGTTATTTAGAGTATATTCATGAATGATTACGTCCTCCAAAAATCGATCGTTATCTCCGTATTTCTTTGCAACTTTAATATTAATCTCTCCAATTTCGTTGAAGATTCCTTCCCGAATGGCAAGGGTGGGCTCAAGCTTCGCTAGATTCCTTCTTAGATTATAGGACTTTAATTCTCCATAAGGAATCACATGATTGGAAAAATAAAAAGTTCCAATTCCCAGTAAAGAATGAAAAATCACCAGTCCCAACAATGCACGCTGAAGTGATATACCCGTAGATTTCATGGCCGCAAATTCATAATTCTCTGCCAAACTTCCGAAGGTCATTAGAGAAGCCAAAAGAACAGAAAGTGGAAGAACCAGAGGGATTAGCTTAGGAGAATAATACAATAAAAATTTACCTATAATGAAAATATCCAATCCTTTCCCTGCTAATTCATCAATATAAAGCCAAAAGGTCTGAATGATAAATATAAACATACAGATCGTAAACACGCTGATTAGTTTACTGAGATAACTTTTAAGTATGTAGCGGTCTATGATTTTCAATGCACTAGTTATTGATGTAATAATCAGGATAAGTAGAAGCATCGAAAGTGAAGAAATTTTCACTCAGGGGTGTATTGGTCGCTTCGTTAGAAAGTGTTAAAGTAGTTCGAGTTCCATTTTTACCAATTTCAATAAGTCTATAAATACTTTTTCTGTTTAAATCAATTCCCAGTAAAAGATAATTCACGTCTTGATTTTCAGAACTTGGAATGAGTTTTACAAATTGAATGGGTCGTCCAAAGACACTTTGTTGGATGTCCCATTGGTAGTCGTATCCTTCTTTATAAAAATTTAAAAGTTTGGAAGGATTGATGCCAAAGTCTTCTTCTTCATCAGGGGAGCTGATGGTAATTTCTTCATTCTCGGGTACGATGGTATAGGTTTTTTGACCGTCAAAAAGTTGTTCGTTTCCTAAAAAAAAGAGTTTGTATTTATTTCCAGCTACGGTCACAGAACCTTCGGTTTCTTGTTTGATATTTTCCAGTCTGTTTTCGAGTACGTACGTAAAATCAAAGGTTAGATTTTTATATCCAGCAATGTTTTCCGAAACTTCATCGAGAAGTTTTACAGCGGCTTCCGAGGTTTGTGCAAAGGCATCGCTGATTCCTAGTCCCATTAGTAAAATTAAAATAAAATGGTATTTCATAGTGTTTCCTCGTTTAATAATTGATCTAATTGAGTCAAAGTAGGGATCAAAACTTGCCGTGCTTTGCTTCCCTCAAAAGGACCTACTACACCGGCAGCTTCCATTTGATCTATAATTCTTCCTGCGCGGTTGTACCCCAATTTTAATTTTCGTTGCAATAAAGATGCCGAACCTTGTTGAGCGGTTACAATTACCTCTGCAGCTTCTCGAAAAAGGGCATCGCGATCGGTAGCATCTATATCTGTGACATTATTGCTTTCCTCACCTACAAACTCAGGGAGAAGGTGGGCATTTGCATAGCCTCGTTGACCACCAATAAAGGCAGAAATACGTTCTACCTCCGGGGTATCTACAAAGGCACATTGAATTCGAGTGAGTTCATTTCCTTGAGTATAAAGCATATCACCCCTACCGATAAGTTGGTCGGCTCCACCACTGTCCAAAATGGTTCTGGAATCAATTTTCGAAGTAACTCGAAAAGCTATTCGTGCGGGGAAGTTGGCTTTGATGATCCCCGTAATTACATTGACAGAGGGACGTTGAGTGGCAATAATTAAATGAATTCCTATGGCACGTGCTAATTGAGCTAATCGAGCGATGGGCGTTTCAAC
Source organism: Flavobacteriaceae bacterium (assembly GCA_038108035.1). Taxonomy (GTDB): domain Bacteria; phylum Bacteroidota; class Bacteroidia; order Flavobacteriales; family Flavobacteriaceae; genus MS024-2A. Next base: position 524 of record JAYNHN010000188.1, on the reverse strand, counting down.
CTCTTTTCCAGCAGTCATTATCAAGTCTGCAAATTCATCTACAACTAGAACGATGTAAGGTAGAAAGCTGTGACCATCGTTAGGATTGAGTTTGCGTTCACGGAACTTCTGATTGTATTCTTTTAGGTTGCGACACATTCCATTTTTAAGCAATTCATAACGGTTATCCATTTCAATACAAAGCGAATTGAGCGTGTTGATCACTTTTGTATTATCTGTTATAATCGCTTCTTCAGCATCGGGGAGTTTGGCTAGATAATGACGCTCTATTTTGCTATAAATATTTAACTCTACTTTCTTGGGATCTACCAAAACAAACTTAACTTCGGCGGGATGTTTTTTATACAGCAAAGAGGTCAAAACCGCATTGAGTCCAACAGACTTCCCTTGTCCGGTTGCTCCTGCCATTAATAAATGGGGCATTTTGGCCAGGTCCACAACAAACGTTTCGTTACTGATTGTTTTACCGAGTGCTACCGGTAACTCCATTTCCGCATTTTGAAATCGAGCAGCACTGATAACGG
>JAYNHN010000187.1:3538-3754 GCA_038108035.1 Flavobacteriaceae bacterium | reverse complement strand
CAATAATTTTTGCAAAAGACGCTTTAAAAGAAATTCTTCCTGTTTTATTTATTAGAGCGGGACTGGGTTTATTCTTTACTACTTGTACACTCAATTTTTGTGGAATAAACAACGGAGATGAAATTCTATTTTATTTGGTTTTAGCATTGAGCTCTGTTAGTTTCTGGCCTTTTGCACACATGAGTTTAATTGATGGAATCGAAAAAAGGACTCAAA
>JAYNHN010000187.1:3083-3528 GCA_038108035.1 Flavobacteriaceae bacterium | reverse complement strand
CTTTATAACTTGGTACATTTATAGTAAAATCACTACTTTTTTTACCAATAAAAAATGGAATTTTTATAATTTCTGGAGTTTTCATTTTCTGAAGTATGTTCTTGCTTGGGGGTTTTTCAACCATTTTAATACTTCTACTTTTATCCCAAAAGGAAAGCATGATGGATCAGACCATCCTTTATGGATTGTCTTCTGTGATGGTATCTTTAGGAATTCTTTTATTAATTTTAAATTCCAAAAATCACAAGGCAAAAGATGCACATTCTAATAAACCTAAAAAGTGGAGTGTAACTTACTTTTTTCAAAGTTTATTATAAATTTAAAAGCAAAAGTTAAGTAAGTAATTTTATAGTTGGGGAAAGAAACTCTTATGGACGATTATTAAAATAAGAATCGATAAGAATTGGTTGAGTAAATTTCTAAAATACCACCATCGATTTTATAC
>JAYNHN010000187.1:0-3073 GCA_038108035.1 Flavobacteriaceae bacterium | reverse complement strand
TGAAAGTAATCTTGTTTGAACGCCAATCTGATAAATAAAAGCTTTCCGATTCATCGTTTTCATTGATTTCAATCACTGGAAATTGATCCTCTTCAAACATTTCACCAAAAAGTTCATTCAAATCTATTCCAAAGCATCCGCAAAATAGAACATCGCCAAAATGAAAAGTGATAACTCCATTGATTTCACTCCAAGAGAAAACTTGATAAACATCCCTACCAAAATCGAGTGATCCTAGCCCTCCGGGATAGATCTGGATTTCACCAATAACTCCGAAGAGAGCTGTAGATTCCGAATACCAGCATCCTATAATTTGATTGTCGTAAAGGTTATTGAAGTCGGATACATTGAGTTCCAACTCTGAAATTTTATTTTCTAATTCTAGCTTGGTTAATGATAAGCTTGCTATGTTTGTGTTTAGAGAATCTATTCGATCGTTTAAATCATCGATTTGCATCTGGAGTTTTTTGTTACAACCCAAAAACATACTAACCCCAATGAATAGCAAAATAGCATCGACTTTTCTGAACATAGAACAAGGTTTTTTAAAATATAGATTTACCAAATTTATGCTTTTCTTATAGAATAGAAAAGGAATTTTAATTCATCAAAACACTAAGTTCATGCCATAAATATGAGACATTTAAAGTTTGTACTATGGTTTTTGGATTAAAAATTTATTTTTACTTAACTTGGTTACTTTGAAAAATTAGATAATAGTAATGAATAACAATAATCCGTTAAAAAGTATTGAAGATTGGGAGGATGATATTTTAGATCGTTATCCGGATCCAAAAGCCAAAAAAAAGGAAGAGTTTAGAAATTATTCAGATTCCGATCGTGATGCCACAGTACGAGAATTTTATCGATTGAATCACAAATTCCAGACCTATGAGTTTGTAGAGAATAAAGAACAAGAATTTTTAAAATTTGATCGTCGTCAGATGAAAATCTGGGATGCATTTGACTATCTTAATACCTTAGTAGATGATAGTGATCCCGATATTGAATTGGATCAATTGCAGCACCTTCTTCAAACTTCGGAAGCTATCAGGCAAGACGGCCATCCGGATTGGTTTGTTTTGACGGGACTTATCCATGATTTAGGTAAGGTTTTGTGTTTGTTTGGTGAGCCCCAATGGGCCGTAGTAGGCGATACCTTCCCGGTAGGTTGTCAATTTTCCGATAAAATTGTCTTTCCGGAATTCTTTAAAGACAATCCTGATTTTTCGGATGAACGATTCAATACTAAATACGGTGTTTACTCTGCAAACTGTGGCTTGGAAAATGTCAAAATGAGTTGGGGTCACGACGAATACATGTATCACATTATCAAAGAGTACCTTCCCAAACCGGCACAATACATAATCCGTTACCATTCTTTTTATGCCCAGCATCGTGAGAATGCCTACCAACATTTGATGAATGATGAAGATCTAGAAAATTTTAAGTGGGTAAAAAAGTTCAATCCTTACGATTTGTATTCCAAAGCTCCCGTTCCCCCGGATGCAAAAGCACTCAAACCCTATTATCAAAAACTGATCTCTAAATATTTACCCGATACTTTGATGTTTTAGTTGGTATTTGACTTGATTTATGATAAAGTTGGGAATCGTTGGATTGGGTAGAATAGGAAAGATACACCTTTCCAACTTATTGAACTTTTTTCCTCAGGTTACGGTTCAGTCTGTATGTAGTGGAGGAGGCGATAGTTTAAGCTATGCTAAAGAGTTAGGTGTTTCCAATTTGTTTACCGATTATAAAGCCATGCTTTCTCATGGAAAGCTAGATGCAGTGATCATCGCATCACCTACTTCATTACATAAAGAACATATTCTCAGTACGTTGGAGTTAGGGCTTCCTATTTTTTGTGAAAAACCCATTGATCTTGAAATTGAAACCGTCCGTAAACTAGTAAAAAAAATTGAAGAAAAAAACGTTCCATTTACGATGGGATTCAATCGACGGTTTGATCCTAACAACCAAAAAATCAAGAGATACATCACAGATCACATTATAGGTAATATTCAAACCCTTCACATAACGAGCCGTGACCCAGGTGCTCCTCCGTTGGACTATATTAAAACATCGGGAGGATTATTTTTGGATATGGCAATCCATGACTTTGACCTTGCCCGATTTTTTGTGCAAAGTGAAGTGACTCATGTTTTTTCTCAAGGAACTGTTTTTGGAAATGCCAAGATTCAGGAATTAAATGATATTGATACGGCTACCACTTTATTACAGTTTGAGAATGGATGTTTTACAACCATTGAAAACAGTCGAAATAGTACTTATGGATATGACCAAAGATTAGAAGCCTTTGGTTCATCGGGAAGATGCGGTTATGATAATATTCGAGAAGATTCTACTTATTTAGCTAATTCAGAAGGCTACCATCAAGAAAAACCCTTGCATTTTTTTATTGAACGCTACCAAAGTTCATATCTTAACATCATGAAGGCATTTATCAAACTCTTGGAAACGGGAAAACAAAGTATGGTCAACTCGAACGATGGACTACAATCACTGGCTATTGGACTGGCTGCAATGAAATCAATCAAGGAAAATCGTCTGGTAGCTTTAACTGAAATACTCTAAAACCAAAATCATGCTCATTGTCATTTCTTTCGTTGCGTACACTCTTTTTGTAGCTACTTATTCCTGGATAAAACTTAGAAAAGAAAAATTGGAATCACAAGATGGGTATTTTTTGGCTGGAAGAAGTCTAACGGGTGTGATTATTGCCGGTTCTATGTTGTTGACAAATATCTCGACAGAACATTTGGTGGGGATGAATGGATCGTCCTATAAAAATGGATTTGTTATTATCGGTTGGGAGGTAACTTCCGCATTGGCATTGATTTTAGCAGCGATTTATTTTGTACCCAAGTACCTGAAAATGGGTATTACTACCATCCCTCAGTTTTTAGAAAATCGATTCGATGTGACGACTCGAACTTTGGTTGCTTTTTTTCTGATGGTTTCTTTTGTCCTTACATTGCTTCCCATTGTTCTCTATACAGGAGCACTTAACCTAGAGAGCATTTTTAATATTTCCGAACTTTTGGAC
>JAYNHN010000186.1:0-3817 GCA_038108035.1 Flavobacteriaceae bacterium | reverse complement strand
GGGTTCTATAGAATAGACTTCTTCTCCTGCGGTATTCCATACTTTTTCATTTAAACGTTTTCCTGTGCTGGAATCATTGGGGTAAAAGAAAAACTGGAGCATTTGTAGGTCAGTGTTAAAAATGACCATCCCCTCTGGTGTATTTTGATTAAAGGCTTGATCTCTTTGTTCAGATGACATACGCGGCAGCAACAATCCTTTATTAATACTTTCCAGTTCCAATAGAGAGTAGGGTGATAAATGAGTAGTGTCATCACCAATTTTGACTTGTCCAAAAAGCGATGTAGAGGTAAGCAACCCGAATAAAAGAATTAAAAAGGTTGGGTACAAGCGAAAGCTTATTCTTTTCAAATTAAATTCCATATCAATTTTTTCTATAACGCAAGTTTTGGGATTCATTTTTATTTTTCAAGCCAATCTTTTTTTCCAACTTACTAAGTTTACTCTCCATAGGATGATCTTTTTCGGAGAATCCTGAGCTTAATTTAATTTTCATAACCACTTCGTGAGTCCCCTTTGAAAATGTATTAATGTCCTTGTGTAAGGAGGTGATGTAGGCATATCCAAAAGAAAAAGTATCATTTGTATTGACCATCAGCGTTCCACCCAATCCACTTTTAAAGCTGTATTCTACTCCAAAGTCAATGGCTTTTTTGTAGGAAAAAGAAAGATTGGAGGTAACTAAAAAGGGGGCAAAGTTGACATAACAAACCAGTAGGGAGGGTATCAATTCCCATTGGTCATTTAAAGAGAAATAATAGGCTCCGCTTGCGTAAAAGTGGACTCGGTCCGCTGCTGTGGTGACCATTCCGTCAATTTCTTTAAATCGTTCGGTGGCCAATATTTTTGGTGCAGAAAGGGAAAGGTAGTATTTTTCATGTTGAAGATAAGCACCTACCCCTATATTGGGGTTAAAACGACTGTAGTTTAAGAGATTGGCATCGTTTACTGCTTGTCCCTGAGGATTCCATGCGTCAAGACCGGCAGCGTTGACACTGTAGCCGTTGGTTCCTGCTTGCAGACCTAAAAAGAGATCCGCCTTTTCAGTCAAGGGCAACCGATAGGAGAAGCTCCCAAAAACCAAGGTTTGCTCCTCCACATAGGTTCGGTCGTGGATGACGTTGATCCCCAAACCGACTCGTTCACTTCGGGTAGGTGTCCCAAAAGAAACCACCTGGGTCTCGGGGGCACCTTGAACGCCTTGCCATTGGCTTCGTAAACTCATGTTCAGAAAAGAAGCTTCCTTAATCCCTGAAACTGCCGGATTGATCATATTCATATGGTAGCGATAAAGCGACACATGAGGATCTTGCTGTGCATGGACTAAAAAGGCAACGAGAAAGGTAAGTAGGCAGAAAGAGTATTTTTGGGTCATATATTTTTCATGTTGAATTTTACATTCTTTTGGGTCAATTTATCGGGTTATGAAAATCCATCCCGAAAGGTCTAGTGTTCCATCGTTATCAAGGTCAATAACGTAGAAATAGGAACCATCGGGTAGCGGTTCCTTTTTGTTTTGAAAAACACCTTTCCAGTCGTTTTGATAGTTGCCATAGGAAGCGAAAACCTCTCGTTCCCAACGACTGTACACTTTGATTTGGGCATTTGGATAACGTTCGATTCCGGCAATGATCCAAGTGTCGTTTACACCGTCTCCATCAGGAGTAAACCCTTGGGATACGGATATATCCAAGTCTGCATCAACAGCGGCCAAAGCAAAGGCACTGTAGCCTTCTAAATTGACGGGATTTTTAGAGCTAATGGAGCCCCCTAAGAAAGAAGGACTGCTTTCTGACACAAAATCACTTTGGTCGAGTTGAGATTCAATGCTGCGCCATAAGGTTCCATCGTAACCGACAATGCTCAGCCTTGACAAGTCTCCACCAGTCAATTCTTCTACATTGCTAAACTCATTCCAAGCAAGTGCAAGATATGCCGGCTGTCTGCCGACCACCGTCCAATAGAATCGATCCGTCACTTGATCGATTCCTATATCGGTGCTCAAATTAGTATAGGTAGTGAAGTTAAAACTCGCGTCTACCGGGCTGCTTTGATCAATTCTCCTTATAAATAAAGGCTGAAAAACATCCCGATCTCCAATTGGGAAACTAAAAGCATCGGTTTCGTAGGTTCGAGCAAATCCATCTACATGGGCACTGTGACCGGCACCACTCCATCCAATACCTTCGGCAAAGGAAAGTAAGCCATAATTAGTTCCCCGAGCAGTTCGAACTTTTCCTTGTCCAAAGCTTGTCTGGTCAACGGCAACATGCATTTCTGCATCTTGTTCTATATAAACATTTCCCTCAATATGCAATTGCGAATACATCACAGAAAAAGACAGCAGAAAAGTGAAGAAAAAATAGGTAGATTGGACGTAGGACAATTTTTTGTAGGTTTTTAGGTTTACGGCTGTAAATATCCACCAAAACAGGATTAAATCTAAAGAATGAATTGCAAAAGTTATAAAAGGCTATGTAAAGGCAATGAAAGGGAAGATATTGAGAATGAATGGTAACAGTCTCAGTTTCTATAAAATACCAGAGTAAAACCTAAGTTAATGTGCTTCAAGCCAATCTTTACCAATCCCAATCTCTACAAGCAGCGGAACTTCTAGGGTAAAGGCATTTTCCATTTCTTCTTTTACCATAACTTTTACCGACTCTATTTCATCTTTAGGAACATCAAAAACCAATTCATCGTGAACTTGTAGGAGCATTTTGGATTTCCATTTTTCCTCATTGAGTCGATTTTGAATGGAGATCATGGCCAATTTGATAATATCCGCAGCACTTCCTTGAATGGGAGCATTGACGGCGTTGCGTTCCGCCCCCCCTCTCACAACAGCATTTTGTGAGTTAATGTCTTTAAGATAGCGTCTTCTTCCCAAGACCGTTGCCACATATCCATTTTCACGTGCAAAATCAATTTGGTTGCGTATGTAATCTCGCAGTCGGGGATAGGTGGAGTAGTACGTTTCGATCAGTTCTTTGGCCTCCGTACGGTTTAGATCGGTTTGTTGGCTCAGTCCAAAAGCGGATACCCCATAGATGATCCCAAAGTTGACCGTTTTGGCATTGCTGCGTTGTTCACGAGTTACTTCATCCAATGGGACTCCAAATACTTTGGCGGCAGTGGTTTGATGAATGTCCTCTTGGTTTTGGAATGCACTGACCATTTCTGGGTCTTTACTCAGAGCGGCAATAATACGCAATTCTATTTGTGAATAATCGGCAGCCATTAAAACATGGTCTTCGTTTCTGGGCACAAAGGCTTTTCGTACCTGCTGACCTCTAGGGGTTCGGATTGGGATATTTTGAAGATTGGGATTGTTACTGCTCAAACGTCCCGTAGCGGCGACTGCTTGATTGTAAATAGTATGAATCCTTCCTGTTTTGGGATTAATCTCTTTGGGTAAAGCGGTTACATAGGTGTTCTGTAATTTCTGAAGGGAACGCCAATCCAATATATTTGAAACAATCGGGTGATCTTTGGCGAGGTAGGAGAGCACATCTTCGGCAGTAGAATACTGCCCAGTTTTGGTTTTTTTGGGTTTGTCCACCAATTTTAATTTATCGAAAAGAATGGGTCCCAGTTGTTTGGGCGAGGCCAAATTAAACGTTTCTCCTGCTTCTTTAAAAATTTGGGTTTCTAAAGATTGAATGTCCGTTTGTAAATCATTGGAAAAAGCTTCTAAAAACGGAACGTCTAAACGGATTCCTTCACACTCCATATCGGTTAATACGGGTACGAGAGGGAGTTCTACCCTTTGGTACAAAGATAAGGTACCGGCCTGAGTCATTTCTTTTTCAAAATG
>JAYNHN010000185.1:0-3833 GCA_038108035.1 Flavobacteriaceae bacterium | reverse complement strand
AATAACTGAATCTAATAATGAAAAAAAGTTATTAGACTTAACCTCATTAAGCGAACGAATCTCTAAAAAAATTTTAAAACTTGAATTATCTGATGTTAATCTTGATAAAAAATTATTGGGTGAGAAAAATCCAAATGCCTACAAAGAAATTTTAAACTTTGAAGATACCTTTCTAGACATAATTCCTGGCGATATTTTGACCATTGACTTATTTGAAGAAGGAATTTTTCAAAAAGAAATTAAGTCTGTTGAAAAAAAGGGACAGAATAAAATCATTAAAACTGTATTTAATAGAGGAGAAAATTATTCTTTTTTAGTGATAGGTCCCGAAATGTCCTTTGGTAAAATCTTTTTAAACAACAATGTTTACTTGATCAATCAAGATAGATCGAAATCCATAAATTATATTATTGATACTCGAAATGCGGGTTTTGTCTCCAAAGAATGGGGAATGGACTATATTGAACGTTAGTCTGGAATCCCGTCTGAATTTGAATCTGTAGATGAATCTGGATCTAACTTAAACGCATCATTTATATCCAGAACACCGTCATTATCATCATCATTGTCGGTTTTGTTATCTTGGCCATCGCCATCTGTATCTGCAGATTCCAATTTCCAGATTCTTCCTAAGTGATCTCGATACTGAACAATCCCCACTTCGTTATTGAACCAAAAAATAACGTGCATCAAGTATGGGGGTAGTGAGGAAGGCTCTTTTGAGTTATCCCATATAACAAAAGCAAATTTTATTGCGTCATATGTTCCATAGGGAACGGTAATGGATTCTTCTTTGATAAAGTTTGAGAAATGGAAGGTATCATTGTAATTTGGTGGGTTTCCTTCATAAGCATTTTTACAAGTTCTTGATAGATTGTTTCCAATTGTTGAATTTCTTTGAGCAAAAAGGCACATATCCGTTCCAGTTGAGCTATAAAGAGTATATTCATCTACTCCGGAAAAATAGTAACCATCTTCATAGTCTGATCTGATAACAAGATACTCGCCATTAAGTTCATAAAAATGAAAAGCCATCTTTGATTGCCCAGAAACACTATTTTCCCATTTAAAAATATTGTAGGTATTGTTCGAAGATGATGTATATGTTCCTAATGAAGTTATTGAAAATGTTCTTTGATTTCCAGCATTAGAATAAATCGAAGAACCCCCATTTATCATCGGGAAGAAATTTTTAAGATTAATCTTGAATCCAGCACCAGATCCACTTAGGTAAGTAGCTGGCAGAATATTACTAAATCTTGAACCATATGAATCAAACCATCTGGTATTGTCACTAACGTTCAATACTCCACAAGGTTCTCCAACTTTACAATTAACCTCAGGGTTCGAAAAATAATCTGGAGAAATATCGTTGTAAGACATGATGGTTCCCCAGTCTTCTGAGTCCAGATAATCTCCATCCAAATTTCCATCTACTCTGTGCCCAAAAGCATAAGATTGTCCTGGCGAACCTGGCCAATGAGCAGAGCCTAAATTATGTCCCAATTCATGGGAGAATACTTTATCTGGAACACACATTGTACACTCCAATTCCTGCCAGTCTGGATCTGCTGTCCAATTGGATAATTCTCCAGCCCAAAAATCCCAATCAGATGAATCTATTGCCGTATCTAAAGAAGCCAAACACAAGATAATCCGCGCCATAAAGGATTTGATCTTGCTTGATTTTTGCTCTTTCTGTAGAAACGTTAAGAATTTGTTCTGCTGTTTGATTGGAAATATCAATGTCATACGGTAGTAATTTTTTTAGATTGAAAGATATGTCTGCTTCACTTCTGACCAAGGAATTATTGAGAGAACTTACCAAATACTCCATTTTTGTTTCGATATTATGATCTGCTGTATATTTTGTGAGCATATCTGGAGCGTAATAAATGAGTAAATCAATTTGATTATTATCGTTTAGGATATTCACAACAAGGTTAAGAGATGTTTGTCCATTTAAATTTGAAGCAGTTATAGAAAAATTATAAGAACTTTTAACATCGAAATTAGGGGCTTCTTTAAAATTCAAAGCTCCTCCTGAAGCTGACATGGTAACTTTATCTGCATCAGTACCCGATAAAGTGTAAGAAATTGAGCCGCCATCGGGATCTGTGGCATTGATATTGGCAATAAAAGTATTGCCCTCTAAAACATTTATTGGAGATGAAATGTTTGAAAAGATTGGTTTATCTACAATAGAAGTTACAGTTATGCCAACATAGCCATCTTGAGAATTAGTACCTTGCTCTAATGTGTAATAAAAAAAATCTGTTCCAAAAAAGTTTAAATTTGGAGTGTATGTAAAAAAATTTGAACTATCTTTTGTTAAGGTTCCGTTTTGGGGATTTTGAAAAGAAACATTAAGGGATTCATTCACATCATATTGAATGTAATTCATGATGTTTATTCCTAATGGAGTGTCTTCTGGTGTCGTTAATGATAATGGCTCGGTTTTTAATTGGAAATTCAAATAACTTGCGTCTACTCCTGAAATTTGTGAAATTCTTTGTACTAAATTGTTTTCATAAAATTGATAGACATTGTCAGTATCCTCGTTCTTTGCAACTTTCAAAAAATCATCTAGAAAGGTTGTCTTAGAAAATTTAACCAAGGCATCTGTTGCTGAGGAATTTATATTTGCATCAAAAGAATTTTTATATTGAATAACTTTCATCATGTTTTTTAACATTACCAAAAGCTTATTTTTAGTTGCTGCATCAAACCCTAAAACTAATTCACTATTAGCAACAGAAAGAAAATTAGACAAGAAAGTTTCAGACTTAAGGTTTAAAGTTTGTGTCGGATTTAGTTCATATGAATCAGCAAGCTGATCGGTTAATATCAAAAAAATATCGTCTGTGGTTTGACTGCCCCCCAATAAATGATTTCTATAATTATTCAAAGCAAGGGCAAGAGACGTTAACTTATTATTTATTTCATAAATCTTTCTTGCATTTATTTCATTTGGACCTAAATGATCAAAGGTATTGATATCAAAATTTTCATCTTCAGAAATTCCTAAAACTCCATTTATCTTGGTATTTACTGGATTTATTTCACATTTATTTAGATTCCTGTTAAAAAAATATTCAGCTGTGGTTAGAGGAGTAATTTTATAGTATCCCCTATTACCAGGATTTGAATACCTATCAATTTGATCATTTATAAGTTTTAAATTTGGTAAGGATATATTTAAGCGGCTCTCTTCTCCTCCTAGGGCAGTCACCCGAAAATTTGGATTTCCTGTGGAGGCGTTACCAGTAGCTGGTTGTTGAGTTTTTAGAAAATAGGTTTGTGATTGAGAGTCTTCTGTAAAGCTAGAATTATAAATTACATCGGGTTCATTATTATATACTCTTATACAGTTTGAATTATCACTGCTATTTTGAGCAAAGTGTTCGGCTTTGATATCAGAATTTTTAATAATCCCATTTATTACCTGCAAAGGAATTTGAATTTCATCTCTTTGAATTTCTTGGGTATTTACATTCATAGCAGAGCCACCGCCACCGCCACAAGAATTTAAAAAAAGAATTGATATCCAAAGAGAAAGTTTGGATCTCATTAAGAACTATTATTCGGTTTTTGTATTGGAAAACTGCAGGTTGCCGTCTTCCATTTTTCCAAATTTAACGTCAAACCAATCTTTAAGATAATCCTGATAGTTCACCCAAGGTTTTTTATTTCCTTGTTTAGCAAACTTATGGATAGATCTTTGAATATATCCTGAGGACCAGTCTTCAAGCCAATCTTTTGATTCTTCAACATCGGATGGGATTTCGGGGCAGCATTTCTTAAAATTATTTTTGTCCATATGTTTAATTAAA
>JAYNHN010000184.1:0-3834 GCA_038108035.1 Flavobacteriaceae bacterium | reverse complement strand
CGTTGAATGATTTACTGATTAAAACCCCAATAGTATAAATTGGCAATCCACATTCCACCAATAAGTACTCCAATACCCGGAAGATTCATATATTCGGGATTGCTTTTTTCAAGGATCATATCAAATCGTTCTGGTACGGACTGATATATGGCGGTCAATCCTTCGATAAATCCTTCTCCTCCTGAGACGGTATCTAAGGCCAAATAAGTAGTTACCAATCCTCCCAATACCAAAACAACCACTTGAATAATATCGGTCCATGCCACCGCTGAAAGTCCCCCATAGAGTGAGTAAGCTGCAGCAAAAGCTGCCAAACCGATCACTGCTGTCAACATATCAATTCCTAAAATGGTCTGTAAAGCTAAACCACCCAAATAAAGAACGGAAGCGAGATTTACAAATACATACAATCCGATCCAAAAAACGGCTAAAATGGTTTTTAACTGGCTTGAAAATCGTTGTTCAACAAACTCAGGAATTGTGTAAATCTTTTTTTTAATAAAAATGGGTAAGAAAAATTTTCCAACCACGATTAAAGTCAATGCAGCCATCCATTCATAAGTGGCAATGGCCAAACCACCGGCAAATCCTGACCCTGACATCCCGATAAACTGTTCAGCTGATATGTTCGCAGCGATTAGAGAAGCACCAATAGCCCACCAAGGAAGGGATTTGCTCGCTAAAAAATAATCTTCGGTGCTTTTGCTTTCTCCTTCTTTACTTCTTGAGACCCATAATCCTACACCTAATATGACTATTGCATAGGCAGCAAATACTGCATAGTCAAGTGTTTCAAAACTTGTATTCATTCGTTTAATAATTTAAGAAGAATGAATTTTTTCTAAAGTACTACTTGTAAAGAATAAAATACATTCAATTTGATTCTCTTGCAAAGTATAAAATATAGAAGGCTTAAAAAAGTTGAGACAGAATTTTTTTTCCTTTTTCAATTTCATCTTGATGAAGGAAGACTTGTTGAGTAAGAGGATTGGTCACACCAAATCCCGCCAAACGAGCCGACTCACCTTGGTCTTTCACTACGGGTTTGATATTTACTTGGTTTAGTGCATTAAGGAGTGCTAAAACTTCAACCGAAGAACCGGTAAAAAGATGGTTGTACTCTTTTTGGGACATTATATTTTAATTTAGGATTTGTTGTAGCGACTGTTCCAAATAGCAGGATTGAAATTTTTACCCAAAGCAAATCCATAGAATAGAACAATGGAAGCGATAGCTTTGAATACAAAAAACAATAACATCCAATAAGTACTAGTGTCTGGTGTTTTAGTAAACAGAGCCATAGGGGTTAGTTCGGTTACAATAAAACTCAATCCAAGAATTAATATAAGTAAATTCCAAATGTTCTTAAAAGGCCAAACTAACAATCGGCGAAAAGGACTGAGATCATTCCCCCATTTATGAATTAGGTAATAATAATTATTACCCAAAGGAACGAAGAGCAGAGGATCATCTGTTTTTTCTAATCGAAATAAGACAGACGGAGCCATAATTTTAAAACCATCCAAACGGGTGTCGTGTTCAGCTTCTAAAGATCTGATCGCGTTGATAGCATCTGGAGGAAGTTGGTTTTTAAAATATTTCAAATCCAAAAATCGAAGCCGAAAATCAATGCAAACTGCCTTAATATGATTGATGTGGAAGATTTTGTCCGTGTCCAGACGATCAAAATCAAAACGATTGAGTTGTTTTATGTCAAGTAATCTATAAAGTTCTTTGAGAGTAACTTCGTGATCCTGATTATTTAATTGGCGAGATTTATTTTTTAATAAAGCCTCCTCAACATTGGTTCTTGGTACTAATTTCAACTTCATTATTCAAATTCATTTATACAAAAGTACAAAAAAAATTAGCGCAATTTAGCATCAAAGTTCTTTTCAAATTGTTTCAGTAATTTTTCCATTACTTTATCCACTTGTTGATCCGTAAGGGTTTTGTTTTTATCTTGAAAAGTAAAGCTTACACCGTACGATTTTTTTCCTTTTTCAAGATTTTTCCCTTCATAAACATCAAAAAGAATCACGTCTTTCAAAATCTTTCGTTCTACTTCCAAAGCTTTTTTTCGGATGGATTCAAAAGATACATTCTGATCAATTAATAAAGCAAAATCACGACGCATGTTTGGAAATTTTGAGACTTCTTCGTATAGAATACCCTTTTTAAAAGCTCTTTTGGAAATGGCTCCCCAATCCAATTCAGCGACCCAAACCATTGGGTCAATGTTAAAACGTTTTTTTAGCGTATCCGAAACCAATCCAAAGACTCCTAAAACTTTTTTGTTGTGAACCCATTCAAAAGCTTCGCTAAAATGAGGGTGGGAGCTTTTTTGTGTAGAAGCATTTTCAAGTCCGAAAGTTTGCATTAAATCCTCTAAAACCCCTTTAATATAGAAATATGGATCTGGATCGTTGACAATGTTCCAATGATTACCAAATACATTTCCTACTAGGGAAATGCTTAATCGTTTGGCTTCGATAAAAGCATCGTTCTTTTTACCGTAAATTGATCCAAATTCAAAAAGTTTTAAATCTTTGTTTTGCCGATTAATATTAAAGGCAACGACCTCCAATACATTAAAAATAAGTGATTGTCGCATTTGAGACAATTCGTGACCCAAAGGATTTACCAAGGTCACCGGACTGTGAAAATCAGCAGTGTTTTCAGGCGATCCCAAAGAATTATTCAATGTTTCCATAAAACCCAAGCCTGTCAAACGATCCGCCACGGCCGATTCAAGTTTATGTGAATCCTTCCAGTTGTAGGGTGGATTGGCTTCAAACAAAAGAGGTTTTTCTTTTAGATTGTTGTAGCCGTAAACTCTAAGAATTTCTTCCACTACATCTGCCGGACGGGTTACATCCACTCGATAGGGAGGAATGGTCATACCGATGCCCGAATCGGAAACTTGATCAATATTGATTTCTAGTGCATTGAGTAGAGTATTTAGTGTTTTCTCTTCAATGGGTTCTCCTATTGTTCGCTCGATGGTTTCGTAACTCAAGAATATTTGTTTCGTATCTTCTTGTGGTTTGCTAAATTCTTGTATTTCACTTGAAATTTGCCCACCTGCCAATTTTTTGATTAACAATGCGGCTCGTTTAAGTGCGATTACGCCTATCTCGGGATCAATTCCGCGTTCAAAACGAAAAGAAGCATCGGTATTCAAACCGTGTCTTTTTGCTGTTTTTCGAATACTAATTGGGTTAAAATAAGCACTTTCTAAAAAAACAGAGGTGGTTTGATCATCAACGCCTGAATCCAAACCTCCAAATACACCGGCAATACAGTGAGGACCTTTCGTATCACAAATCATCAAATCTTCAGAATCTAGAGTTCTTTCAACTTCGTCTAGTGTAGTGAACAGGGTTTGGTCGGGGCAGGTTTTTACCAAGACCTTATCTTTTATTTTTGCCGCATCAAAAGCATGTAAAGGTTGTCCCAAGTCATGCAAAACATAATTTGTAATATCTACTACGTTGTTTTTGGGATTAATTCCAATAGCTTTTAATCGATTTTGTAACCAAGCCGGGGAAGGAGCTACTTTAATATTTGAGAGGGTCAAACCGTAATATTGACTGCAACGACCCACATCTTCAACTTCAATTTGGATGGTGTTTTGGGTATTGTCAACATGAAAAGAGGAAGTTTCCGGGAAACTCCAACTATAAGGAATTTCTCTTAGCATACAAACGGCCTTTAAATCTCTAGCGACCCCCATATGACTCATGGCATCGGCTCGATTTGGTGTCAAACCAATTTCAAAAACAGTATCCATTTCTACATCAAAAATCTCGGCTGCAGGAGTACCTACAACTG
>JAYNHN010000183.1:0-3837 GCA_038108035.1 Flavobacteriaceae bacterium | reverse complement strand
TATATGGATTGGGCCAGTTTAGATGAATTCCTTCATCGGCTTTAATTAAAGCGTCTTCCCAATTCCAAGCATCCAATTGCATCACCGAGGAACTACCCGATATACGTCCGCCTCGTGGGGCTACTTGTGCAACGAGTACTCCATTGGGACGCATACTTTCAACAATTTTTGACTCGGCATCATAAGCGATAGCTGTGCGTACATGTGGCAGAAAATCTCCTAGTTCATCAACGTCACTTGTGGCTCGAACGGCATCAATTTCTACCAAACCTATACTGCTATTGGTAGCAATGAATCCAGGATAAAGGTGCTTACCTTTACCATTTATAGTAGAGTCGTAGGAAGGATCCGTTTTGGAAGCCCCTATATAGTTTATCTTTCCTTCTGAGAAACCCAAAGCACCGTTTTCAATAACGGTTCCATCACCTAGGTGGATATAGGCATTAGTAATTAAAATAGACTGTGTTTGATCGTCTGCGGGTGTCTGCTGCGCAGTAATTATTGTAATTAGGGTGGTAAATAAGAGTGTAATTATTTTTTTCATCTTCTTTATTTTTTGGATTGATTGGAATGAATAGACAATCAGTCCCTATTTTTAGTCTAAAGTTTCACAAGTAAATTCTCTTTTTGCTCCTTTGGGAGGACTCTGTGTGGGTGCTCCTTTTTCTTTGGCAATAAGCATTTGACCAATTATCTTTAGTTTTTCTTTTTCGTCATTTTTAATTTGTTCATCCACTTGGGATGCATCGTAATAAACAACACCTTCAATGAGTGTTTTTTCGGCTTTGGCATAGATAGAAAGCGGGTGATCCGACCACAATACAAGATCGGCGTCTTTCCCCACCTTGATACTTCCGATTTGGTCATCCAAATGAAGTAATTTGGCGGGGTTAAGTGTGACGAATTTCCAGGCCTCTTCTTCTGAAATACCTCCGTATTTTACAGCTTTTGCTGCTTCTTGGTTGAGTCTTCTGGACATTTCGGCATCATCAGAATTAAAAGCCACAGTCACTCCTGCATTGTGCATAATCGCTCCATTGTACGGGATGGCATCCTTCACCTCGTTTTTATAGGCCCACCAGTCGGAAAAGGTAGATCCTCCCACACCGTGTTCTGCCATTTTATCGGCTACTTTGTAACCTTCTAAAATATGGGTAAAAGTGTTTACTCGAAACCCAAATTGTTCAGCGACTTTCATCAGCATATTAATTTCGGACTGAACATAAGAATGGCTTGAAATAAATCGCTCTCCACGGAGAATTTGTAAAAGAACCGCCATTTCAATATCGTAACGAGGGGCTTTGGCAGCTGCTTTTTGTTTTTTGGTTAAGTTGTTGTATCGGGTCCATTGTTCTCCATACTCTTTGGCTCTTTGGAAATAATCTACAAAAACTTGTTCGACTCCCATCCGAGTTTGGGGAAAACGCGAATAGCTGGACCAGTTGGATTGTTTTACGTTTTCTCCTAGGGCGAACTTAATAAATGGATCCGCATTTTTGATAATTAAATTATCAATGGTCTCTCCCCATTTTAGTTTAATTATGGCCGAACGGCCTCCAATAGGATTGGCCGAACCGTGAAGGATTTGAATGGTAGTCACTCCTCCTGCAAGATCTCGATAAAGTCCAATATCATCAGGCTCAATTACGTCTTCTATGGTGACTTCCGCTGAGGAGTTATGACCTCCTTCATTAATGCTTGAGGCTGCTAAGTGCGAATGTTCATCTACAATTCCAGAAGTGAGGTGCTTTCCTGTAGCGTCTATGATTTGTGCACCTTGAGCATCTAAGTTGGTTCCTACGGAAGCAATTTTACCCCCAACGACAAGTACGTCTGCGTTTTCTATTATTCCATCCGCTTCATTGGTCCATACCGTTGCATTTTTAAATAATGTTTTTTGAGCTTTCGGCAATTCTTTGAAGCCGTAAGCTTTATTGGGAAATGTAACGGGAACGGGATCATAAAAACTAGGTGTTTTGGATCCCTTTTTTTCTTTTTCATCAGCTTCTTTTGCAACAACCGACCAAGAAATGGATTGACCCTTAAAGTTGGTTCCTTGTCCTCTTGCCAGTCCTTTTTCATCAATTTTAGTATTTAACTGGGCAAAAGTTTTTCCTTTTTTATCAATGAGAGTAAGGTAGAACCAACCTTCTTTGTAAGTGCTTTTGGTTTCGTATTTTAAGGAATCTTTTTTGGCTGTTACGCTAATTTTTTTCTGACTGTTTTTGATTTCCATTTGAAGGGTATCTTCCCCTAAGGTTAAATCATAAGTACCGTCTAGATTTTGAATGGTATGATCCTTAATCACATGCGGTTTTCCTTTAACCCAGTTTTCATAGAGCTCGGTTTTTGAATCAAAAAGGGGGCCGGAAGTAACAATAAAATTAGCCAAAGCTCCTGGTTTGAGATTTCCTAGTAGTTTTTCTTGCTTGAGTAGTTTAGCAGGTACACTGGTCAGGGCTTTTAAAGCGGTTTTTTCGTGAAGACCATAGGCTACTGCTTTTCTTAGTTGAGTTAAAAATTGATCAGGCGACTTCAATTTGCTGGTAGTAAGTGCAAATGGAATTCCTACCTGAGCAACTGCTGCTGGGTTCATGGGCGCTTGGTTCCACTTTTTAAGTTGCCCAAGGTTGATTTTTTTCATCAATAGAGGGTCCGTGGCATCGTAGGCCTTAGGAAAGGCTAAAGGCAGAATCAACAGGGCATTATGATCTTTTAATTCACTCAGTATTTCATATTCTTGACCACTGGCTACCACAGCAAACTTAAGGCTCATTTCTTTTCCTATTTTAACGGCTCTAAGCGTATTGAGTTTATCACCTGCGTCAAAAATTTTAGGTAAATTTTTGTTTGAAATGGCGGCTTCTAACGCCAAATCTTTGTGAGTGGCATTGCCGGCTTCGTACCATCGAGCATCGTGATAAAATTGACGTATTAACGCCATGGAACCCATCACGGAACTGGGGTAGGACTGATTGGAGGTGACACTTTTCCGAAATGAAAAATGCTCTGCAGCTTTCGTTTTGATTAAGCGTTCACTTTTTTGAAGCGCGTCTCCCAGAACAACTAGGGTACTGGTGCCACGATGGATCCCGTTAGCACGATGGGTATTGACCACTCCAAAACCCGCATTACGCATTTTTTTAGCAACAGCTTGATCGTAACTATAATCATCAAAACTATTGTAATCACTCAAAATATGATCGTTCCAATAATAACCCTCTCGACTGGCTCCGTAATGAGCACTTCTACCTCCACCTTTTCTACTGGGAGTTTGTACACCAAAGTTGGTATGAAGATCAATAAATGATGGGTAAATATAGAGTCCTTTTTTGTTGTAAATACGAGTATTTTTTGGAATAGTGACATCGGTACCCACTGCTATAATTTTTCCGTTTTGTTCCAGCAGGGTTGCGTTTTCAATAACAGTATCGGCATTGAGAAAAACAGTTGCATTGGTATAGGCTTGATAATTTAAATCCTTTGTTTTGACACCCGTATTAGTTGGAAAATATTCTTGAGCTTGAATGCTAGCTAGTGACAAAAAGAATAGGGTAAGTATTTTTTTCATACAATCAATTTTTTGACGCTAATTTATAATAAATAAAATTGAATTCAACAGATGGGAGATTTTCTAGTTAAATTCTTTAACAATAGGAGTTTTCATATGTAAGAAATTATGGTTAGAAGTCTTAAAATTTTAAATGACGAATGGTTTCTCCCTGATTAATTAGTTGTTTTAAGGAATGAATCCCTAATTTGATGTGATTTTCATCAAAGAGTTTGGAATTGACTTCATCTTTTTCAGTAGATTTAACGCCCTCTGGAACCATAGGT
>JAYNHN010000182.1:1885-3842 GCA_038108035.1 Flavobacteriaceae bacterium | reverse complement strand
CATTATTTGATAGCTATTGGCATAATCTCGGAAGACAGTTTCTGCCCCGAGCCAACTTAGTTTACCATCATTTTCTATGTCAATTCCTATAAACTTTATTCCAAGATTTTGACAAGTTTTATAATCCCACTCTCCGTCTCCGAAATAAATGACTTCATCTGCGTTTTTCATATTTTTCAGCGTTAGTTGTTTAATCACATCTTGGGTAATTGCCTCTCTTGACTTGTGGGAATCGCTATTAGAGAAGCAAATCCCTTCTAATCCTATTCCGATGGTTTGAAGTTTCAATTTTGCCGATTTTTCCCAAGACCCTGTTGCAATTCCCAATTTAAATTCATCTAACTCCATAAGTTGGTAAAAGAAATCTCTTGCCCCTTTAATTTCACTAAATTGACTTAGATCTTCCAATTTTTCTGCTTTCAGATTTGCTACAAAATTTGAAATCATTGCGTCATATTCTTGTTTAATCGGTGTTCTATTCCACTCCCGTTGAATTATTTCTTCTGTAATTCCCCAGTCCGTAACATTTTTTAAGTTTTCCCATTTTTGAGTCCAAATATCAATTTTAAAAGTTTGCTCAAACGCTTTCATAAAACACTTGTCCTCAACTTTCTTTGTGTTTGCTAATGTTCCGTCAATATCAAATATTACAAATTTCATTTATTTATTTTCTTACTTTTTTTGGCATAGAACTACTGTATATATTCACCCAATGGGATATAGGCTTCCAAATTGGGCGACAAAACGCTCTTGCGTTTATTTTTTACTTATCAAAAATATAGTGTTAAAACCCAGATTTAGGTAAACAATAGCTGTTGTTATCTGTAGGGTCTAAAGTATAAAATTACAAAAAAATGACCCATTCCGAAAGAGTTGTGAAGAAGGTAGAATAAAGAATATTAAAATACCGGTTTTCGGGATCATTACGTTTCTAATTTAGAGTAGGTTGATCGGTAAATAGCAACACCTGATAAAATTATTTTTATCATTCATATTAAGTGTTTCTTCCCAGTCCTGCTTGTTGACCGAACCATTCTTCTTTGTACTTTTATCCTTTGTTTAGATAATGAAATACGCACTTCCTTTTTTAGACTACATCCAAAAATACGTAGCCCTTACTGCTGAGGAAGAAAGCATTATTCTTTCCAAAGTAGTTCCACGGACGTATCTTAAAAATCAATATATTATTCAACAAGGAGATATATGTAAAACCGTGAATTTTATTATTTCGGGCTGTACCAAAACCTTTCATATGGACTCCTCAGGTCAAGAGCATATTGTCATGTTTTCCATAGAAGATTGGTGGACTGGAGATATGGGAAGTTTTAGTACCCAAGAAGCTGCCGATTTTAATATTCAATGTTTGGAAAAAACAGAGTTGGTACAGTGTACCTACGAAGATATGGAAGAGCTTTTCGAAAAAATTCCGAAAATGGAACGCTTTTTTCGGAAAATTACCGAGCGTGCTTATGTGGCCTCTCAAAAACGAATTGTCCGAAATTTTAGCCTAGACGCCAAAGAACGGTACAAAATTTTCCGAGTAACCTATCCTAAAATTGACCAGCGAGTTCCTCAGTATATGATTGCCTCTTATCTGGGAATAACCAAAGAGTTTTTAAGTAAAATAAAGGCACAACTTCTACACAATCCATAACAAGTTAATCTAGTTTAACTTTATTTCATGTTCTAGTTCATTTTTTAGATTTTAAATCTAGTGGAGATTTGTATCCGAATATTAAAACAAAAAAAATGAGTGCTTTACTAGAAAAAATCAACACATTAAATGACCTGATCCTCCATGGGAAAGCCTTGGAGGCATTTGACCAATTTTATCACGAAGAAGTCTCGATGCAAGAAAACAACGAACCTGAAGTGATCGGTAAATCAGAAAACAGAAAACGAGAGGAAGCGTTTTTTGGTTCCATAACAGAATTCCGGGATGCCAAACCCCTTAAAG
>JAYNHN010000182.1:0-1875 GCA_038108035.1 Flavobacteriaceae bacterium | reverse complement strand
CCACTTAAAGTAGCCGTTGGAGATCAGGTGACTATGGTCGAATGGTTTTATGATTATACTCACAAAGACTGGGGAGTTCGAAAATATACCCAAGTAGCCATTCAAGAATGGAAAGATGGTAAAATTATCAAAGAAAAATTCTATTACAACGCATAAATTCAAAACCACTAAAACCTTTTAATTATGAAAAAAACAACTACAGTAGCCACCCTTATTTTCCTTGCCTTAACCACATTCTCATTTACAGGCCTGGAAAAAACCCAAAAAGAAATCAAAATAAATAGCAGTACAGTAAACTGGAAAGGCTATAAAGTTACGGGATCGCACAAGGGTACGATCGGTATTCAATCTGGAAATTTAATCTTCGAAGAAAGTTTTTTGGTAGGAGGTACTTTTATTATTGACATGACAACAATTACAGTAACCGATCTAGAAGGGGAATATAAATCCAAATTGGAAAACCATTTAAAATCAGATGATTTTTTTGGAGTGGAAAAATTTCCAACAGCTTCCTTAATTTTTACTTCGGCTAAAGCTACTGGGAAAAGTGCCTATGAAGTTCAGGGCAATGTTGTAATCAAAGGAAAAACCGAACCCATTACTTTTAATTTCTCTGTTTACGGGAATAAGGCGACTGCCTCTCTTAAAATAGATCGTTCCAAGTTTGATGTCCGATACGGCTCTACCAGTTTCTTTGACGGACTCAAAGACAAAGCCATTTACGATGGATTTGACATTGTAGCTGATCTAGAATTTTAAATTATTTTTATAGATTGCCCAATCTTTTAGAATAAAAGATCAAAAAAAGTTAAAATCGAATCAACTTTTCTCTATGAAAAAGATTGTAGCCTTTGGAGCGAGCTCTTCAAAAAATTCAATAAACAAGGAGTTCGCTTCTTATGCTGCTCAACTCGTACATGAATCCCAACCAATCGGGATCCGTCTGGAAGATTTTGAGATGCCCATATACAGCATCGACCGAGAAAATGAAAACGGTATTCCTGCCCCGGCTCATCGGTTTAAACAACAGATCAAAAATGCTGACGGTATCATCATTTCTTTTGCAGAACACAACGGATCATACACTTCGGCTTTTAAAAATATTTTTGATTGGATTTCCCGGATCGAAAAAGATGTATGGAACCACAAGCCCATGCTCTTACTTTCTACTTCCCCCGGAGTAAGGGGTGCTAAGACGGTACTCGAAATGGCGCATTCCCGTTTTTCTAGAGAAAGTCCATTAGAAATTCCTGTTTTTTCTTTGCCCAGTTTTAATCAAAATTTTGATCGAGAAAAAGGAATTATAAATGAAGAATTAAATACCCAATTTAAAAAATCTCTCCATCTTTTTGAGCAGCAACTTTAATCCGCCAATGCCGATTCGTTCACAAGGAACTCCATGCCCCTTAAAACCTTTAATAAAAAACCTTGTTTACTCCGCTTTTATTGTTTTATCAGCCCTAAGCTTGAATTTGGGATTAAAGTTTTTTAGATAGTTAAGTATACCTTTTTTCTGGATAGAATTTTTTGAATATCCTCTTCAATTTGATCTGAAAACTCAAAATATTTTTTTGGAAAATTCCGTTTTCATCAACCAAAAAGTATCTTGGCCAACTATCTAGATTAAAGGTTTTGTTGAATTTGAAATTACCCACCAGATTTTGAAAGGTCGTTTCTTTGATCTTCACTTCTGATAAGGACATCGATACCTCCTCGTTGATTTTTACCTCACTGAGTAGGGTAATAAAATTGACCAATTACCAAAATATTTTGATTTTTCAACCCCTTAATAGTAAAATAATCACTTTTTCTCAATTCAATGGTTTTGGATCGATCGGTAAGCTTGCCTGAAGAATGGTCTTTAAACTCGTAGGT
>JAYNHN010000181.1:0-3940 GCA_038108035.1 Flavobacteriaceae bacterium | reverse complement strand
GTGGCAATTTGCGATCAGTTGGAAGACCCTAAAATGGCTAAGACTATTGTAAAAAGGGGAGTGACTGAGCTGATCACTCCAGGGGTTTCTCTTCACGATGATGTTTTGGATCAAAAAAAACACAATTACCTAGCAGCTGTTTTTTGTAAAAAACGATGGGGTGTCTCTTTTTTAGATATTTCAACAGGTGATTTTTGGGCTGCCGAAGGAACTGCTGAACAAATAGAACAATTGCTCCAAAGCTTTGCGCCTAGCGAGTTATTAGTGCCAAAGCCCCAAAAGAAGCTTTTTCACGAACAATATGGGGGACAGTATCACTGTTTTTATATGGAAGATTGGGCTTTTGAAGAGAGAACTGCTCATGAAAAATTGATTACCCATTTTACGACCCATTCTCTTTCGGGTTTTGGGGTTCAAAATTATACTTCCGGCATTAGTGCAGCCGGAGCGGTATTACATTATTTATCAGAGACTCAACATGATAAGTTAAAGCATATTACACGTATTTTGCCTATCAGTCAAGAGGGATATGTCTGGCTGGATCGCTTTACGCAAAGAAACTTAGAATTGTTTCAATCTACCCATCCTGAGGGTGTTCCCTTGATATCTGTCTTGGATCAAACACAAACAGCTATGGGTGGACGCTTGTTGCGCCAATGGCTTGCCTTTCCGCTAAAAGAAAAAGAGCCAATTGAATCCCGTCAACAAATTGTACAAGGGTTTGTCGATAAGGATTCTCTTTTGGACTTTACCCAAAAGGCACTCTCTAATATTATGGATGTTGAGCGAGTAATGGCTAAAATTGCTACCGAGAAGATCAGCCCGCGAGCTTTGAATCAGTTGCAGCATTCCCTTACGGAAATCGAAGCCCTAAAACAGCAATTGAGAAGGGAAGATCATACGGTATTCAAATTGCAGCTACAGACTCTGGATTCTTGTCAGCCGGTCATTGATTTGATTCAAAAAACCCTTCACCCTGAAGCACCCGTTTTGGTATCCAAAGGGACGGTAATTGCGGAAGGATTTTCGGAGGCCTTGGATGCAGTTCGAAGCCTTCGGAACGAGTCCCAATCCCATTTGGACGCCATGCTGGAGCGAGAAAGCCAACGAACCCAAATTCCTTCCTTGAAGATTGCCTTTAACAACGTGTTTGGGTATTATATTGAAGTAAGAAATACGCATAAAGATAAAGTCCCAGAAGAGTGGATACGAAAACAAACCCTAGTCAATGCAGAGCGTTATATCACTGAGGAATTAAAAACCTTTGAAGCCGAAATCCTTCAAGCTGGAGATACCATTTTGGGTCTTGAGCAGCAGTTGTTTAGCGAACTCGTCCATTCCTTACAAACTCAATTGGAAGTACTCAAACAAAACGCTACAGCCGTTGCGAGATGGGATGTTTTGAGTTCCTTTGCCAAATCCGCACTCAAAAATAATTACTGTTGTCCTGAAATGACTACCGGTACTGCTTTAGAAATTCAAGGGGCACGCCATCCGGTAATTGAACAGCAATTGCCTCCAGGCACTCCTTATATTGCTAACGATTTGAATTTGGATCGAGAAGATCAACAAATCATGATGATTACCGGTCCCAATATGTCCGGAAAATCAGCAATTTTAAGACAGACTGCTCTCATTTCTCTATTGGCTCAATTGGGAAGTTTTGTCCCTGCAACTCAAGCAAAATTAGGGATTGTTGATAAAATTTTCACTAGGGTAGGTGCCAGTGATAACATTTCAATGGGAGCTTCAACCTTTATGGTAGAAATGAATGAAACGGCCTCTATCCTCAATAATATATCCGAAAAGAGTTTGGTACTTTTGGATGAAATTGGAAGAGGAACCAGTACCTATGATGGGATTTCTATCGCATGGGCGATTGCTGAGTACCTTCATGAACATCCCTTTCGTCCCAAGGTTCTTTTTGCTACCCATTACCACGAATTAAATGAAATGACCCAACGGCTTGATCGTATTAAAAACTTTAATGTTTCCATTAAAGAAACGCAAGAGGATGTTTTGTTTTTGCGCAAATTGGTCCCTGGAGGAAGTGCACATAGCTTTGGTATACACGTAGCTAAAATGGCAGGAATGCCTCAGCATGTTTTACGTACGGCTCAAGAAAAGTTAAAAAGCTTGGAAGCTTCTCATGGATTACGAAAAGGAGGAGCTCAATCATTGACTAAAGAAGAGAGTCTTCAGTTGAGTTTTTTTAATTTGGATGATCCACTTTTGGAAGCTTTACGTGATGAAATTACAGCCTTAGACATTGATACGTTAACACCCGTAGAGGCTTTGATGCAGTTAAATCAAATCAAAAGGCGATTGTCTCAAAAGAAAAACTAGTCTCTCTGGATTATCCTCCCCTTTTAGCGAGTTGATCTTTTCCCGGGGTCATTTTCGATTGATGTTTTTGAACCAACTCGTTTATTTGAAGAAGTATTTCGGGATGTTTTTCGGCAATATTGTACCGTTCTGAGGGATCTTGATCCAAGTTGAAAAGCAAAGGTATTTTGTGAATTATTTTTTCACCAAATTGACCATAGGCACCTTCTGTAATAAAGTGAGCTTTAAAGGCTCCCGAACGAACGGCATACAAATCGGTACCCCTGTAATAAAACACGCTTTTTCGGGTCGCTTCTTTTTTGGAGAACAGTGTGGGGCTTAAATCGTGACTGTCCAAAATCCGATCCTCAGGGAGTGGAACTCCGGCTATGGAACTAAAGGTTGCGAATAAATCAAGGGTAGATCCCAGCTGATGGATAATCGCTGGCTGAATATGGGTGGGGGACCAAAAGATGGTGGGTTCTCGCATTCCTCCTTCCCATGTGGTTCCCTTACCTGCATAAAGGGTGCCTGCGCTTCCACCTTGATCCTTAAAGAGAAGCCAAGGACCGTTATCCGATGTAAAAACCACCATGGTGTTTTCCGCCAGACCTTCTCTTTTAAGGGTCTCCATGATTTGACCCACTCCGTAGTCAATTTCTTGAACAACATCGCCATAAAGACCACGTGTACTGGTGTTTAAAAACGATTCGGAGGCAAATAGCGGAACATGAGGTAGATTGTGGGCAAGATAAATGAAAAAGGGTTTTTCTTTATTGGTTTTTATGAATTGAATTGCTTCTTCTGTATAGCGCTTGGTAAGGGTTGTTTGATCGGCGGGTCGTTCTATAATTTCATTGTTTCTAAGGAGCGGAACTTGAAAGTTTTCAATCCGATTGTTTTTAGGTTCGATCAACATCGTATAATAACCCCCTTTTTTGGAGACAATATTGGGGGGAATGTCCATATCGTTGGAATATGGAATCCCAAAATAATAATCAAATCCGTGTTGGAGGGGGAGGTAAGCCTCTTGATGCCCTAAATGCCATTTTCCAATACAAGCGGTTGTATAGTTTGCTTTTTTTAGTTGTTCGGCAAGGGTTTGCTCATTTTGAGGGATCCCGTGATGTGAATCGGGAAAGAGAACTCGATTTTTGTTGCTACTCATACCACTACGAATGGGTAAGCGACCGGTAAGCAATGCAGCTCTACTGGGAGTACAGACACTGGCTCCCGCATAAAATTGAGTCCATTTTTGTCCTTCGGCTGCCATTTGATCCAAATAAGGGGTTTGAATGGTAGGATGCCCGAAAGTACTCAAATCTCCATAGCCCAGATCATCCGCAAAAATGACAATTAGGTTGGTAGGTGGTGGAGTGGACTCACTTTTGAGGGTACAGTTAGCGAGGAACAAAAAAAACGGGATAATCTGCACTAGTTTACTCATTTTCATTGATTTAAAACGTTCTTCTAATATAATCATAAAAAATCACTTTTTTTTATTTAAAATTGGCCGTAAAATGAATTGAGATCACAAAAATATTTTAAATTTGCAGTCCACAATGCGAAAGTAGCTCAGGGGTAGAGCATCACCTTGCCAAGGTGAGGGTCGCGG
>JAYNHN010000180.1:0-3952 GCA_038108035.1 Flavobacteriaceae bacterium | reverse complement strand
GCTCCTGCAAGAATTGATAATAAACCTTTTTTCATTTGATAAAAATTTAATTAATTAAAAATGTTTGTTGCGTTAATCGCTATTGAATAGTAGCAACTATCATGCCAAAGATTGTTTTATGTAAAAAATAGTTAATTTAAGGGGGTTTTATCAAGACAAACACAGAAAACATGCCTTGGATTCGAAATCAAATTAGAGTCACGGTAAAGAAAAATTCGGATTCAAAGTAGATAAAGGCAAGGGATTCTCTACTTTAAATCCGCATTCAATTCCAAAAGTTCTGATTAGAATCGCTAGCTTTGATTCGGATAAAAAAAAATCGAACTCATGAAAAAATACATTGCAAGCGCACTATTGATATTAGTTGGATGGAGCTGTACGGAAAAAACCTCAAAAAAAGAGGATGTTTCTTTGATCCAAAAAGCGCAATTAATCCATTTAAAAACGACCACCTTGGACACTCATGACGATATCAATGTAAAAAACTTTTCAGATCGCTTAAACTATACCCAAGATACCGATACACAAGTAAACCTCCCCAAAATGGAAGCAGGTGCTTTGGACGTTGCTTGGCTTATTGTGTACACGGGTCAGGGGGAATTGACCGAGGAGGGCTATAAAAAAGGGGCTGAGAATGCTCAGTCCAAGTTTGATGCGATTCATCGACTGGTAACTAAATATGCTCCGGATAAAATGGCCCTGGCTTTGACAGCAGCCGATGTGGACAGTCTGCGGAAAATAGGAAAAAAGGTGGCGATGATCGGAGTGGAAAATGCCTATCCGATAGGAGAAGACCTAAGCGAAATCCAACGCTATTATAAGTTGGGTGCACGCTATATGTCTTTGGCACACAATGGTCACAATCAGTTTTCGGATTCCAATACGGGTGAATTTGATCAAACGGCCCTTCACTATGGGATCAGTGAACTCGGAAAGAAAGCCATTGATTCCATGAATTATTACGGAATCATGGTGGACATATCGCATCCGTCCAAAGAATCCATTCGACAAACTATAGCGCATTCCAAGGCACCTATAATCGCCTCGCATTCTTCTGCACGAACACTGAGTGATCACCCAAGAAATTTAGATGATGAACAATTGCAATGGGTCAAAGAAAAAGGAGGCGTGGTTCAAACGGTAGCACTAGCGGCTTTTGTAAACCAAGAAAAACACAAACAGTATCAAAGCGCCCAAGATTCTGTATTATTGGCTCAAGCGCAAGAAATAGGGATGAAGTATTTAACCCCACGGGAGCAGTACGCACTCTCTGAAGAAGAACGAGACGTTTATAAAGAACAGTATGATCTATTGCTAACCCAATCAGAGGATGGATTGAAACAAGCAGCACAACAATTCCCGCCGGTGGATGTCTCTGATTTTGTAGATCATATTGATTATCTGGTGGAGGCGATGGGTATTGACCATGTTGGGATCAGTTCCGATTTTGATGGTGGAGGGGGTATTGAAGGTTGGAAAGATGCTTCGGAGACTTTCAATGTAACATTAGAATTGGTTAAAAGGGGTTATACCGAAGAAGCCATTGGTAAAATTTGGAGTGGAAATTTACTTCGTGTATTGACAGAAGTAGAAAAAGTTGCTGCTGGCTTACAAGCCGAATAAACGTTTTTATTAACGCAGCTTTTTTTCTAACCAAGACAAGAAGTTTCCTATTCCCTCTCGGATCTCGCTAGTAGATGCCGTGTGGTGATTGACCATAATGGAAAAAAGATAGGTTTTCCCTTTTTTAGAAATCAAATACCCCGAGAGGTTGTGGTTGTGGCGTAAGGTTCCCGTTTTGGCAAAAACCGTCGCTCCCTTGTATTTTTTTAAAGTTCCAGAGACCCCTCCCTTTGGAAAAAGAATAGAGATGGTTTCCCAACCCACAGTATTGTATATTTTCTGTAAAACAGCAGTCAAGGTTCGGGGAGTTATCATATTGTAACGAGAAACACCAGAACCATCTACCCATTGGATGGGATCTGGGAGCCAAGGCTTCCATTTAAGAAGAAGCGTGTCAATGGTTTTTTGAGTATCCATGTACCCCCATTTTTGTTGAGATATCATCAAAAGAAGTGATTCTGCAATTCCATTGTCGCTATCCTGAAGGAGCCCTTTGTAAAGGGTTTTCTCATAATGGGTGAATAAGGTGTTCCAAATGGAGGATTGATAAGGGGATTCTAGTAGGCGTACCGGATTCTGAGTTTGTTGAGCCAAAAGGTTTACAAAGAGGGAATCACTTGTGATAAAGGGTCGGTAGATGGTATCGGTGTCTTTCCATAGTCGAGGATTGTATCGAAAAATATTTTTGTTTTCTTCACGCTCAAAAGCACTTGAGAGCGTATCCAAAAGAATCTTTTGTGAAAAAGCAGGTGGATAAAGGGAGGGTTGTTGTCCGCTTTGAGAAGCCTGAACCGTATTGCCAAAGATTGGGAACGGACTGATCTCAGCAGAAAAATAATAGTTAAAATCATCCCAAGACCAGCCCGATCCGAAACGTTTTGGAGTTTGAAGGGGTGCATCGTAATCCCATTTTTTGTCTTGACTGAAAAAAGCCGATAAATCGGGGTCAGGATACAAAGGGTGATACAATAAGGGATAGCCGGTTGATCTAAAAACGGTTGTACTGTCATTAAGGGCAATATATTGAAGTACGGGCAAAGAATCAAACTGCTGTTGAGCGGCAAGAAAGGTGAGCAGCTTTACATTAGAAGCCGGTGTCATATACTCATGATCTCGAAAAGAGACCTTTGTTTTGTTGCGATGCATAGAAATCACACTCACAGCGATATGTGCAGATTCAAAAGCCTTCCACTTTTGAATTTGTCTTTTGATTCTGCGGTTGGAAATAGTTTGAGCAGAAAGCGAACCGACAAACAAAAGAAGGAGTACGAAAAGTTTAGGCTTCATTGTATAAAGATACCAAAAAAAGAGTTCGACTCAGGTTCAGAGTGACCTCTCTTCCCTAGCAGGAACTGTGGGCTCTTTACAAAGCACTGTCAACGCTTTACCATCCTCTTCTGAGCTTTCCGCTCTTTCTGACGGACTGACGGAAGGGCTTACGGATCTTCTTGAGCGTATTGAAACACTAGAGACCTCTCTAGAAAATGTAGCCTCTGAAGAGGACTTAAATGAAATTAACTCGAACATTGGTGATGTACAAGAAGATCTAGATGAGTTGCTTACTTCTAGTAATATTTATTCGAGTGACATTTACGTTAACAATATTGCAACGTTAGATTTTGCTGATGCACTTGGAGACAAGCTGAACATTGTAAACGGAAACGTAGAAATTTACGCCATCCCAGAAATGGACAGTATCAAACTACAAAACGTAGTCAATCGTTTAAAAACAATTGTAGGTGGATTTGGATACTTGTCTAAAAACACAACGGTTGCTACCGTAAAATTTGACTCCATCGTTTCAACAAGCGGAATTTCAATTGGAGTTCACCACGACATCAGCTTTGCCAACTTAGCTAATAACGGGGATATTCGTTTTGGAACAAACTATGACAATAAAGTAAAAGCGGTAAACCTTGGAAAATTAGCAATGGTAGGACAAGTTGGAATGGCTAATATTACAAACAATCCTAATGCGGGGGCTGGAAATCCAAAAATTTTTGGGACTTTTTCTACAGCCAATGCCATCGTTTATGATAATGCAGACTCCATGGATTTAGGAAGTCTCCCTTATTACAGCCAAAATGCATTGACCCTAACTTTAGATTCTGGAGGAGACTTAAATATCGGTTCTTTAGACGATACGGACTCTACAGGAAGACAAACAGATTTGGACCTTACCATTACTGGGGCGGCTATAGTTTCACTTCCTAATTATGACGATGGGGATTTCTCAGCTACTGATGTAGGAACGGTAGATTTACCTAAATTTACTGGAGACTCTGGAAGTATAACCCTCAGCCAAATTACTCACCTTAAATTAGGCGCT
>JAYNHN010000179.1:0-4028 GCA_038108035.1 Flavobacteriaceae bacterium | reverse complement strand
ATGTCACTCAGGGAAACATTAAAAAATCGTCTGAAACAGCCCAAAAATAAGTTCTTGAAGCTAAAAAGAAAAAATAAGAAATCTCGAAAAGAGATGGCTTGAGTGGAGTAAGTACTGGCTTTGAGAAATTAGATAAGTTAACTTCAGGATGGCAACCAAGTGATTTGATCATTATTGCCGCACGACCTGGGATGGGAAAAACGGCTTTAACCCTCTCAATGGCTCGAAATATAGCTGTTGGAAATCAAATCCCAGTTGCTTTTTTCTCACTAGAAATGTCATCAGTTCAATTGATTACTCGATTGATTTCTTCAGAAACAGGCTTGTCTTCTGAAAAATTAAGAACGGGAAAGTTAGTAGATCATGAATGGCAACAACTTAATGTGAAAGTATCTGATCTTGAAAAAGCCCCTTTATTTATTGACGATACCCCTTCATTGTCCATTTTTGATTTACGAGCGAAAGCAAGGAGACTCTCCTCTAAATATGGGATCAAGCTAATCGTAGTCGACTATTTACAATTGATGACCGCAGCTACCAATAACAAAAGCGGAAATCGTGAACAAGAAATATCAACCATATCTAGAAACTTAAAAGCCTTGGCTAAAGAGCTCAATATTCCAGTTATTGCTCTTTCCCAGTTGTCGCGTGCCGTTGAAACCCGAGGGGGTACCAAGCGCCCCATGCTTTCGGATTTGAGAGAGTCTGGAGCGATTGAACAAGATGCGGATATCGTATCATTTATTTATCGTCCCGAATACTACAATATAGATGAATGGGACGATGATGAACGAACGCCTTCTCAAGGGCAGGCTGAGTTTATTGTTGCCAAGCATCGAAATGGAGGTCTGGACAATATTCGTCTCAAGTTTGTGGGGCACTTAGGAAAATTTGAAGATTTGGATACATTTGATTCTCCTTTTGAGTTTCAATCCAAAATGAATCCAAACGATTCGGATATTCCCGCTTCAAGTCTTCCCAATCCAGATGATGTATTTGGATCTTCTCAAGATGACTTCGATGAAGACGCGCCTTTTTAGGATTGAGTACAATTAAATATCCAACTGCATTAAAATATCTGTTTGAGGGTCGGTTCCTAACTGAAAAACATGCTGATCAAAGGGCTTAAACTTTTTGTGTTTATAAAAACCAATTGCTTTGTAATTAAACTCCCAAACCCCCAACCATAATTTTTTATAGTTTTTGGATTTTCCATATTCAATGCACCATTCGAGCAATTGACTCCCTAGTTTTATCCCTTGATGAGACTTTAAGAGATAGATGCGCTCAATTTCAAAGGCTGTGTTATTGAATACAGTTTCTATCTGAGCACTGTTAAAATTAAGTTTTAAATAGCCAATACATTCGGTTTCTACATATGCAAAAAAAAATTCAGAATCAGGATTTTTTAATTCCTTACTCAATTGTTTTTCAGTCATACGGGTGGAAAGATACTCCTTCATATTGGCATCTGTATTCTGCGCCGCAAAAGTTTCGATAAAGGTATTTACAGATAGTTCGATTAAGAGGCTTAAATCCTCTACTTGTACCGGTTCAATTCTCAATTTAGTTGTATGCAAATCAAATATTTAAATCAACACATTTTTTTCTGTTAACTCGTTTCGGAGTTGATGAGGATTGCTGAAGTGAACCGTTTGAATCCCCAATTTTTTAGCAGCTTCTACATTACGGACGTTGTCATCGATAAAAAGAGAGCTTTCTGCCTTCAATTGAAATCGATCCATAGTGGTTTGATAAATTTCAAGAAAGGGTTTTCGAGTTTGTTCCGCTCCCGAAACAACAATGCCCTCAAACCAATGCAAAAAGTCAAATCGTTTTAAAGCAACGGGAAATGTTTCAGCACTCCAATTGGTCAATGCTACAACCCGATAATTGGGATTGTTCACCAATTTTTCAAGAAGCTCCACCGTACCTTGAATGGGATCACCCAGCATTTCTTCCCAGCGTCCGTAATACATTTCGATCCATTCAGCATATTGAGGAAATTCTTTGATTTTATCAGCTGTGGCTTGGGCTAGGGGATACCCTGCATCTTGGTTTTCATTCCAATCAAAAGTGCAGATTTCATCAAAAAACCATTGCATTTTTTTGCGGTCGTTGTCAAAAACGTCCAAATAGACGTATTCTGGGCTCCAATCAATAAGAACCCCTCCCAAATCAAATATGATATTCTTTATTTCTTTATTTTTCATTCTTCTTCTTTTTTTTGTCCCACGGTCATTAAATAGGCTTTTAGGAATGAATCAATGTTTCCATTCAAAACTGCATCTACGTCCGACATCTCATGTTGAGAACGAACATCTTTGACCAATTTGTAGGGATGCATCACGTAGTTTCGAATTTGTGAACCCCATTCGATTTTCTTTTTGGCTGCTTCAATTTCATCACGGGCAGCCATTTTTTTCTGCAATTCAATTTCGTATAATTGAGACCTTAGCAACTGCATGGCTTTGTTTTTATTTTCTAGCTGAGAGCGCGTCTCAGAATTTTCGATAATAATACCGGTAGGGTGGTGTCTGAGTCGAACCGCAGTTTCTACTTTATTGACATTTTGTCCGCCTGCACCACTGGCACGCATGGTTTCCCAAGTATAATCTGCGGAATTGATCTCAATTTCTATACTTTCATCAACCAGCGGATAAACATATACAGAAACAAATGAAGTGTGTCGCTTGGCATTACTATCAAAAGGGGAAATACGCACCAAACGATGAACTCCATTTTCGCCTTTTAGCCATCCAAAAGCAAAGGAACCTTCTATTTCTATAGTCACGGTTTTGATTCCGGTAACATCTCCTGCCTGATGGTTGAGTTCTTTGATTTTATATCCCTGTTTTTCTCCCCACATTAAGTACATCCGCATGAGCATTTGTGCCCAATCACAACTTTCGGTTCCTCCGGCTCCGGCTGTTATTTGAAGTACTGCACTCAGATCATCTCCTTCATCGGATAGCATATTTCGAAACTCAAGAGCTTCTAAATGTTCAAGGGTCGTATTAAATTGTGCTTGAATTTCTTCTGTGGAAGCATCTCCACTTTTTTCAAATTCCATGAGAACTTCCAGATCATCTGCACCTTGATGGATCACTTGATAATCGGACACCCATTTTTTAAGGGTCCGTAGCTGTTTCATTTGAATTTCAGCCACTTTTGGATCATTCCAGAAGTCAGGAGCTAAGGTTTTTTCTTCTTCGTTTCGAATTTCAATTTCTTTGGCTTCAATGTCAAAGATATCGCCTTAAAGCACCTACTCGTTCCTTCAAGGACTTGAATTGTTCGTTGGAAATCATCCTTTTTTGTTTTCTCAAAAATAAGAAATTCACCGTGGATTTAACAAAATCAGATCGATTAAAAAAAATGCTTAGACTTTATTTTGATCTCTATCAATAAATTGGTGCTACTCTTTTTTGAATCCGTATTTTTATCAAAAAAATTGATCAATGAATCTACTTTCGGTTGAAGAAATATCTAAAGCATTTGGAGATCGAGTCTTATTTGATTCCCTTTCTTTTGGGATTAGTAAAGGACAAAAAGTAGCGTTGATAGCCAAAAATGGAACCGGTAAAACCTGCCTATTAAAAATCATAGCGCATTTGGATACACCCGATCAGGGAATGGTAAACTTTCGAAAAGGAACTCGGATTTCTTTTTTAGATCAAGAACCCTTGATGGATCCTGAACTTACCATTGAAGACACCATCTGGGCTTCAGAAAACAAAATCCTTGAAGTCATAGCTGATTATGAAAAAGCATTGCAAAATCCAGATGATCAGCTTGCCTATCAAAAAGCATTTGATGCTATGGATCGACAACAAGCCTGGGATTTTGAAACCCAGTACAAACAGATTCTGAGTACTTTAAAACTAAATGATTTAAACCGAAGGGTGGGTACTTTATCGGGGGGGCAAAAAAAACGATTGGCATTGGGTAAAGCCTTGTTAGAAAACCCGGATTTATTGATTTTAGACGAGCCTACCTCTGGACTAGACCCACTCATGCAGAACAGA
>JAYNHN010000178.1:0-4037 GCA_038108035.1 Flavobacteriaceae bacterium | reverse complement strand
GTATTATTGATTGCAGTAGGGTTAAGCTCCTGCAATCAATCTCCCAGTTTGCAAGGCTATTACGTTGAAAAATTAGAAGATCCTTCTTTCCTGATTGTTAACATACCCGTTCAATTGAAGACTCTTTTTAATGAAGATTTAACCTTGGAAGAGAATAAAGTCATTGAAAGTGTAGGCAAACTCAACCTTCTGTTTTATCAGAAAAAGGAAGGTAAAGAGGATGAATATAAAAACGAACTGTTAACATTAAATTCCATTTTATCCCAAAAACGATATCAGCATTTGATGGACTTTAAAGCTTTTGATCAAGCAAAAGGAAGTTTTCTTTTTGAAGGAGAAATTGATCAAGTAGAAGAGGGAATCGTATTTTTGAGCTCAGAAAAAATGGGTTTCGGTGTTTTGAGAATGATAGGTTCTAATATCAATCCAGCCCTTTTGATGCAGTTAATCAAAAAAATGGATGCCGATAAGTTGGAGGATCAAATCAAGTCTTCAGTAGGCTCCCTTTTTAAAGACGAAAAAGCTTTGTAACCGGTAGATTTAAATCCCTGTATAGTTAAAGGGAGTAATCGTTTTTAACCTAGATTTTAACGATGGATCGATTTCTAAATTTTCTATAAACTGATGAATGGATTCTCGATTGATTGTATTGTGGGTACGAGTTAACTCCTTTAATGTCTCATAGGGGTTTGGGTATCCTTCTTTTCTTAGAATCGTTTGAATAGCTTCTGCCACTACAGACCAATTTGCATTCAGATCGTCCTCAATTTTTGTAATATTAACCACCAATTTCCCAAGGCCTTTTTTGATAGAGTGAAGTCCAATGAGAGTATGTCCAAAAGGAACCCCCACATTCCTCAAAACCGTACTATCTGTAAGATCGCGTTGCAGCCTAGAGATGGGTAGTTTTGAGGCTAAAAATTCGAAAACAGCATTGGCCATTCCTAAATTCCCCTCCGAATTTTCAAAATCAATAGGATTGACTTTATGAGGCATAGCAGAAGATCCAATCTCACCTTCTTTAATTTTTTGCTTAAAATAATCCATGGCTATATACTGCCACACATCTCTATTTAGATCGATTAAAATGGTGTTGATTCGCTTCAAATTATCACATAGAGCGGCAAAGGAATCGTAGTGTTCGATTTGAGTAGTGGGAAACGAATAGTTAAGACCTAATTTTTTTTCTACTAATTCAATTCCAAAAGCTTTCCAATCAATTTCGGGATAGGCAACATGGTGCGCATTGAAGTTTCCCGTTGCACCTGAAAATTTAGCTCCAAAAGGGATTTGGAGTAACATCTTTTTTTGGGATTGTATACGGGTTACAAAAACCTCAATCTCTTTACCCAATCGAGTAGGGGAGGCAGGCTGTCCGTGAGTTCGCGCCAACAGGGGAATATCTTTGTATTCAGTTGTCAAACTCTCCAATTGTTCGACTATTTCTTCCAAAAGGGGTATGTAAATTTCGTTTACCGCTTTTTTAATGGACAAAGGAATAGCGGTATTGTTGATGTCCTGTGAGGTCAAACCAAAATGGATAAACTCCTTGTGCTCTTGAAGTTCAAGTTTGTCAAATTCTTTTTTGATAAAGTACTCAACGGCTTTCACATCATGGTTGGTCGTACTTTCAATCTCTTTGATCTCCTTAGCATCGTCCGATGAAAAATGTTGGTATATACTTCTTAATTCTTCAAAAAGAGAAGGGTTGAAATCAGTGAGTTGAGGGAGTGGAAGTTCACAAAGACTGATAAAATATTCAATTTCGATCTGAACCCGATATTTGATCAACGCTTCTTCAGAAAAATAAGCGGAGAGGGATTTTGTTTTGGATCGATATCGACCATCGATAGGTGAAATTGCATTTAACGCAGTAAGCAACATGATACAGTTCTTAAAAAGGCAAAGATACGTTGAAATTAAGAGTACTTAAAAGAACATGTTAACAAAAACTCGCTCTGGAGTTAAAATAGAACAGTTCATCATTAACTACTCTAAGCCAAATAGGGGAAAAGGTTAACTACCGAATAAAAATCGAATCGAAGAATGGACACCTTTGGGAAAGGTTCGTTTCGAATGAATCAATATATCTTCTAAATGCGATCGAATGATTGGAAATTCACTTTGGAATACATCTAATGTTTTGATAGAAAAACTAAGTGGAGCCGTTTTGTTTTCTGTGATGATCCAGTCCAAAAGCAACTGAATCATTTTCTGTTTTTGGGACTTTGATAAGGTCTTTCTAAAGAATTTGTTTTTCGAATAATACCACAAGATTTTACTGTGGGACCTCCGCATACTGGAGTGCGTTATCTTACCCAAAGATTCTAAAAGTTGAACGATGTGAGGAGTCAATCGATTAAGATCATCGAGGATATATAATTCCCAGACCCATGCCGCATAGATATTTTCTCGATCAGCCTTCGAATCGAATGCTAATTGCATCAAATCGGGTATCGTTTCAGGATGGGAAAGTACCTTATCAAGAGCATTCAAACGATTTTGTTTGGTGGCAGTTAGGGTTTTAAAATAAGGGGCAAGTGAAGAGTTCATTACAATTTTAGGATGCGATACTCCTCATAGCATTTACTGATTGCTTCAAGAATTTGTAAATCGTTAGCTTCTTTCATAAAAGCATCGGAATAACTGCAGTTTCTTAGAACATCATCAATTTCCAAACGGTTAATACCTAGAAGTTGCATCAATACCTGACGGTCAAATTTGGAGGCTAGAAGATTTTTGATTTCGTCGTCTTCCCTCATTTTCTTCAGTTTGCGCATTTGAATGGCATTTTTACTAAAAATATTATCCAATAAATCCACCGGACTAAAGGCTTTTCCGATCACTTTGGATAAGGTACTCGGATTTCTTGATCCTGCTTCGTATCCTCGGTTGGGGAGTCCGGAGATACTGTATCTTTTAACATTATTGATGGGTGCATTGCGCACATCAATATCTAGGTAGCCAGTAAGTTGATAGGGTCGAACCACAATTTCTTCAAGAGCAAAGGCTAGTTCGGTCATTTTAAAACGAGCATTTCCAAATTTAATCATGTCGTTGGTCACAGCTATTTTTAGAGGTTTGTAACCTAAATAGGAAAAGTAGAGTGTGTCGTTTGCTTGGGCAACAATTTCAAAAGAACCTTTTAAATCGGTAATTGTCCCTATTACTTGGGTAAGATTCAACACGTGGACTGAAGGCATTGCCAGACCTGTAGTTTCGTTTTCAACCACCGCGTTAAATGTATCCTGTCCATAGCTTTGGTAGACCAAAAATAAAAGTACAGTAAACACAATTTTCCTCATGGGATAAATTTAATTAAAAAACAATGAAACCTGTAAAGCATCAATCAATTAAAAACATTTTTTTAATAAATTTACGAGTTGCTCGGTAGCTTTAGCACGATGACTAATTTTATTTTTAATTGTGACCCCCAATTCAGCAAAAGTTTGATCGTATCCTTGAGGGACAAAAATAGGGTCATAACCAAATCCACCGCTTCCTCTCTTTTCAAAAATAATGGTCCCCTGAACTTGCCCCTCTAAACAGTATGTTTTTCCTTTAATATGAATGTAAAAAACAGATCGAAAACGTGCCTGACTCCTTTGTTTACCGTTTAGTTCTCTCCATACTTTTTCTATATTGGCATTAATGTTTTTTTCTTCGCCTGCATAACGAGCCGAATAGACTCCCGGGGCTCCATTCAGTGCATCAATTTCTAAACCGGAATCATCCGCAAAACAATCCAATCCATATTTGTTTTTTACAAAGTCGGCCTTAATTTGGGCATTTTCTTCTAAGGTTTGTCCTGTTTCTTCAATTTCTTGATGGCATCCAATTTCTGATAAACTCAGCAGTTCGATTGGAGGAGTGACCAAGGTATTGAGTTCTTTTACTTTATGAGAATTGTGTGTAGCAAATAATAGTTTCATTAGTGGTTGTGATAAGGATGATTGTTTAAAATGGTAAATGCCCGATAAAGCTGTTCACAAAAAAACAGGCGAACCATTTGATGCGAAAATGTCATGTCTGAGATA
>JAYNHN010000177.1:0-4060 GCA_038108035.1 Flavobacteriaceae bacterium | reverse complement strand
ATCAATTGATGCCTATCAAATAACAGTTAATGATTTGCTGTGGCCAATACCCCAAGGAGAGATTAATAAAGTTCCCGGAGTTTTGACCCAAAACCCTGGTTACTAATCAAATAAAAACAACTTAAAATATTAAATCATGAAAATTAAAAATACCCCAAGTTTAGTATGTGTTCTGACTCCATTTATAGCAATCTTTATGATTGTTAGTTGTGAAAGGGAGTTTGATATTTCCAAGCCCATTCTAGATTTGAAGATTTATAAAATAGAAGCGGGTGTAAAGACAGAAATAACCAGTGCCAAAGTTGGAGATGAAATAACATTTTCAAAACTAGAAGAAAGTGTTACCGATTTTAACAGGAATTACCATTTCGCAATTTGGACAGGAGATGAGGGACATGAATTTGATAAAATCTATCAAGCGAATCAACTGGGAACCCCATTTAATGGTTTGGAATATCAATATGTTTATGACAAAGCCGGCACATATCAAGTGGTATATGTGGTTTCTTTATACAACCTCAATTCCAAAGAATTGGAAAGGGACATTGTTTCAAAAACGATACGTATTACCAATTAAAAAATCTATTTTTTGATACATTTTGAGATAATTATCAAAAAATTAAGTGGAATTTATATCTCCTCATAAATAAATTCTGCTTGTTTTAAGACCTTTTTATTGGTATTTGATTAAAATCAAAACATGAAATATTCATCTCTTAATTTTTAAATACATCAAAATGACAATTAAAATGACCCTCTATAAAAACAATAAATATTGACACATGAAATATATTTTAATTATAGGATTGACGTTTGTTTATTTTGGATGTACTAAAAAGAGTGAATTAAAAATCGTCAATCTTAAATGCGAATATCAAACGACCCCATTAGGGATCGATAATTTACATCCGCGCCTAAGTTGGCAAATGGAATCCAGCGTAAGAAATCAAAAACAATTGGCCTATCATATATTGGTCTCAGAGAGTTTAGAGGAACTGGATCAAGATATAGGCAAAGTTTGGGATTCTAAAAAGGTACAATCTGACCAATCTATATCTGTTCCCTTTGATGGAAAGATCCTTCAATCCGGCAAACAATACTACTGGAAGGTAAAAGTATGGGATCAGGATAAAAAGCAAACTCCATGGAGTAACCCTTCCAATTGGACAATGGGTTTTTTAGATGATAAAGACTGGAAAGCCAATTGGATTGGGGTAAATTTTAAAAACAAAAAGGATTTAGTAAACCAATATGCTGCTGTACAATTTAGAAAAGAAGTAAGGCTCAAAAAAAAGCCTAAAAAGGCAATCGCTAGATTTTCCGGACTCGGATTTGGAGAAATGTATATTAATGGACAAAAAGTTTCAAATGATAAAATGGCTCCAGGCTGGACCGATTACAATAAGAAAGTCTATTACATGACATACGATATAACCAATCAATTGCAAAAAGGACAAAATGCTTTTGGTGTGTTACTTGGGAATGGTTGGTATAATTTACCGACAGCAGATTTATTTGCTTACGAAAAAGCACCGTGGAAATCCAATCCAAAGTTCTTGTTGAATATCACAATAGACTATGATGATGGTTCTTCTAGCCAAATAATTTCAGATGAAAGCTGGAAAAGCGGTACGAGTCACATTACCTTTAACTGTATTAGGGGAGGTGAAACAATCGACGCTAGAAAAGTCCAAAAAGATTGGGATAAAGTAAATTTTGATGACAAGAAATGGGAAAACTCCATCGTTGTAGATCCTCCATTAGGTAAGCTGACTCCTCAAGCGATTCCTGCGGAACAGGTCATGAAATTGATCCAGCCTATTAAACTCTCAGAACCCAAACCGGGCGTATATGTATATGATTTAGGGGTTCATATTGCTGGTTGGGTAAAATTTAAAGCATCCGGAAAAGAAGGACAACTTTTGACTCTTGATTTTGATGAAAATTTAAATGAAGACGGTACAATCACAATTAAATCCCTTGATAGTCATACTTATGGCCGTTATCAAGTTGGAGAGCTTATTCTAAGCGGCAAAGGTTTTGATGTATTTGAGCCTCGTTTTACCTATCACGGATTCCGGTATATTCAGATTAAAGGTCTTTCATTTAAGCCTAAGCTTGATGACCTTATTGCCGCTGTAGTACATAATAATCTGGACCCTTCAGTGAGTTTTGAAAGCTCAAA
The DNA here is from genome assembly GCA_038108035.1 of Flavobacteriaceae bacterium. Taxonomy (GTDB): domain Bacteria; phylum Bacteroidota; class Bacteroidia; order Flavobacteriales; family Flavobacteriaceae; genus MS024-2A. The sequence goes on along the minus strand of JAYNHN010000177.1, from coordinate 1,875 downwards.
AGTGTTGCTTAATAAAGTTCACCATGCATTCAAATATGCTATTCAAAACTCATTACACAGTGTACAAACTGAGCCCGCACGTGAAAAAATCAACTGGACACAAGATGCTCATAATGTAATGGAAGGACTAATATTTAATTTTGATTCCTATACTTTCGTTAATAAATGGCTAGACGATATTATTGAATCACAAGAGATCAATGGTCATATACCCCCAATAAATCCGGCAGCCAACTGGGGATTTACCAAATCAAACGGAATGCCTCCAGACTGGTCTGACCCATGGTGGGGGGGGTGTTGTTTTGGAAGTCCCATGGTTTATATACAATTATTATGGTAATAAGGAGGTTCTCCATCGGTCATATGAACCGATGAAAAGATTCGTTGATTATTTGGGAACCACTGCCATTGATGATGTATTTATTGATTGGTGGTTGGGAGACTGGTTGGAAGTTGATGCCGAAGGAAGACCCGAGCGGACGCCAATCATTCAAACCTCAACAACCGCATATTTCTTTTATGCTTCCCTTTTGGGCAAGGTTGCCGGAATTCTTGGTAAAAATGAAGATAGCGAAAAATATTTTTTATTGGCACAAAAAATTAAGACCGCATTTAATAAACGGTTTTTAAATCAAAAGGGAGTCTATGCAAATGACAGTCAGACCGCACAAATAATGCCACTTTATCTGGGGTTAGCGCCAAAAGAAAAGCAAGAATTAATCTTAAAAAGACTATTGGAAAATATTGAAGAAAGAAAAGGGCATCTGAGTAGTGGATTTGTTGGTTACCTGACCCTTTTTAATGGTCTTTCCCACTTTGGATATACGGACGTGGCCTATGAAATGGCTACCAAAGAAGAATATCCCGGATGGGGATTTATGATGAAAGAAGGGAATACTTTATGGGAATCATGGAATGGAATTGCATTTAACTTTGGCTCTTTGGGAGGAATTGATTCTTGGTACTATAAGGTCTTGGCAGGGATTAATCCATATGAAGAATTTCCTGGGTTTAAAAAAATAATCATAAACCCTCACGTGGTTGGTGATTTGTCATGGGTAAAAGCAACATACAATTCTCAATATGGAAAAATAGGATCTTCATGGAAACGAGAAAATGATTTACTCATTATGGATATTATAATCCCAGTAAATGCAAGTGCTTCGGTTTTTATCCCAACTGAAAATATTGAGGAAATAAAAGAATCAGGAAAACCAATACGGAACAATGATGGGATTACGTTTGATAAAAAAGAAAATGGGAAAATAATCCTCTCGTTAGGTTCTGGAATTTATCATTTTACAGTACCAAAAAAACATGAATTGCATTAGCATAGTATCAGGGTATTAATATGTTCAAATCAAAATTAACATTAACCATCATTGGAATTGTTTGCCTAATAACTTCCTGCCAAATAACGGATAAATCCGAAGTGGTTTATATAAAACAACTGACATTCAATGATACTATTTCATTGAATGAAAAAGTAAAAATGGCAGCTCATGTTGTTCCTACCAAACAACAACTGGATTGGCAAAAGTTGGAAATGACTGCTTTTATACATTTTTCAATAAATACTTTTACAGATCAGGAATGGGGACATGGCGATGAGTCCCCTGAAATATTTAATCCAGTACAACTAGACACACGTCAGTGGGTAAAGAACTTGAAAGATACTGGAATGAAACTGGTCATTCTAACAGCCAAACATCATGATGGTTTTTGTCTATGGCCCACCCAAACAACCCATCATTCCGTTGCGTCAAGTCCATGGAAAAATGGTAAAGGCGATGTGGTAAAAGAATTACGAGAAGCATGTGAAGAATTTGGAATGAAATTTGGAATTTATCTATCACCATGGGATCGAAACGCAGA
>JAYNHN010000176.1:2378-4128 GCA_038108035.1 Flavobacteriaceae bacterium | reverse complement strand
CTTCAATAATGATAATATTTGGAGTAACCACAAAGGTAATGGCAAATATGAATTAGAATTTGATGTATTTTCTCAGCCCTATTTGGGAGATGTTAAAAACCAATCTGTTATTACTTTAAACCTAAATCCTTCTAGATCAAAGAAAAATAAAGAGAATATATTATTTGAAGAAATGCATTTACCAAAATTTAATGATGCAAAAAATTATTATGAATATCCAAAAAGTTTTCCAACTTACAATATTGAATTTTGGCAACTCGAGCCATGAAAAAAAATTAAACGTGTTTGTTTATTAAATTAACTAGAATTTCATCAAAATTTTTACCAGGAGGGTTATTGCTGCCACCAGAAGGTGAATGAACATTTAAATATTTAATTTTATTTCTTTCCCATATAGAAAAACTCCTACTCACCAATCTTATCGGCCAATTTTGTGGAATAAAATGTTGGGGATTATTATCCATTAATTCCTTGTAAGTGGGGCTATTTGAAGAAAAGTAAAATTCTTCAAATGGTTTAGAGGTAATTTCATCAATTTTTTTAAAATTTTTTTTGTCGTAATTAAAAATATCGTAGTAAGCCTTCCCAACTGAAAGTACTAATTTTAACTCTGAATTCTCGATTACCTGCTCAATTACTCTAAACACATTTGTATCTAAGTGTTGAATAATCTCATCATCCATTTTTAATGTTTGCCAAGATTCTGAACACCAAGGGCAAATCTCTATAGCAAATGGATAAACATCACTCGATATATCTTTTTTTAAATTTTTAAATATGCCATCAATCCATTTTATCTGATCTTGCCAAAACTGTAATTCTTTGGTCGGAAAAGATTTAGCATACTCGTAATAATTATCTACTTTTTTAAAATCTTCAAGTTTAGTTTTTTTAAATTCCTCTAACTGTTTAGGTTTATTTTTTGATCTGGATGGATTTAGATTTAATGTGATGACAGAATGATTTTTAAAATCCCCAAGATAAGGCTGTGGAAATACGTCAAATTCTAATTTATTTTTTCCGGAGCCTTTTCGTTCTCCACTCCATATTTTGTCTTTTTCAAAAACACCCTTATTGTCTTCTTCCCAGTCTTTAAAGAATTTGTTCCAGTGTGTTTCAAAAGAACTTATATTTTTTGATATCATTGATCATCAATTTGTTAGTTTTTCAATTAATTTTGTCATCAGAATTTAAAAATAAAAATAGTAGATAATTTTTTAAAAAACATTTTAACCTCGTAAAGTTTGTAAAACCTTTACCTCACTCCATTTATCGTTAATTTTTTTAAACTGCTTCGTTACAGAAATATACATTTTTAAGGGGCCCACAACTATTCTATAGATTATTTCATCATCATTTATTAGTTCTACGTAGTGTTTTCTGTCGGATTTTGTTTGGATTATTTCACTAAAATCACCTTGTTTCCATCGTGTTTTTCCATTTTTAGAAATCCAACTGGATTTCATTGAAAAAATCTGATCACCGTTTTCATATTGCCTTATATCCAAAAGAAACTGAAATATCTTAATTATATCTTCGAGCTTTTTATTTTTGGTTGACGGTTTTAGCTGTTCAATTTTGAAGGTTGAAGGGAGCGCATTTAAAATCTCTGAATCGAAAAAGTTTAGATTAATTTTAGTTTTATTAATCGTTGAATATATTCTGGATTTAAATACTATTTTTTCCTTTAAAGATTTATATAAAGATTCTTGATCTGTTTTGGTTTTACTAAATTCAATAACAGCTAGAA
>JAYNHN010000176.1:0-2368 GCA_038108035.1 Flavobacteriaceae bacterium | reverse complement strand
ATTGTCTAATAATTTTATAAGCTTTTTAAAATCCGCATTCATTGTGTCTTTAAAATGGACAAGAATGGTTTTTAAATCATCAAAATCAATATAATACCGATTGATTATGTTTCTTAGTGAATCGACTAAATGAACAGCGTGAGAAAAAGACTTATCAAGGGCCTTGGTATACTCTGTTGACATATGATACTGATATAAAGAGCAATTTAACAAAAAGGGGGGATGGCTGCAACTTAAACTTAAAAATCAAAAATTTCGATTTTGAGAGTTGCTACCACATTTTCACTCCAGATATTAAGTCTATTATGTTGGTAATCAATTTTTTAAAAAGTGGTAAAAATAAAAAAGAGGTCAAAAATGACCTCTGGACTTTCAATGACATTTTTAAGTCTTCTAACTTCATTTGGAATTCGAGGGAGAAACTCTAAGACTTCATGATATACTGATTCAATGGTAAACAATTGATGAATGTCCAATTCTCCATCTTTTATGTATTGATTATTGATGTGAACTAATGAGATGTCTTTTAGATCTATTCCTGAATTTGTAATTGTATAATATTGAATGGCAGCATCCTTGATATAGGTGTCTGATACCTTAGTAGAACTTTTCACTTCATAGGCTTTCCAACCATCATCATCTTTTACCAAGATATCTAATGCGAGACATTGGAATTATTATCAATCGTGATAGTGAAGGAGGTATTTACACTTGGAAATAACCTCTGTTAAATCTACTGGGGTGGGTTATCTAATATTTGGCCAATGTCAACAACATAAAGTTGTCTTCCTAATCCCTCATGGGTAGAATCAATGGATACCAATCTTCCCGATCTACTGGATCGAGCATGTAAATCAACCCTAAAAATACCTCCAGGGGATCCTGTGTTCCTGAGCCTTGCAAGGGGGACAAATTGCTTTGAAGGTTGGTGAAATAAAAATAAATGTTGAAAGCCATCCAACACATAGGTGTCTCCTAAAATCCAATCCTGATAAGGTTCTGGAAGAAATGTAGGGTCTATATTTGCATCTACCTGAGCCAATGGGATTTCAATTTTTCCACTTCCATTGTCATGAATTTTTGCAAAATACCTTCCCTCAAATAGTATCGAGTCATTGATCCATACATGATGGCTGGGGTTATTGTAGAAATATCTAATGTCATTCCCGTCGTCAGATATTGACCAAGCAGAAACATGTCGATCGGGTGAATCCATATTTCTTAGAAATGTAATGAATCGGGTACCTGATGGGTTCCATCCTTCCCTGAAAAAATATAGATTGGTATTACCCTTATAACCATTAGGAAAGGCGAGGTGTGTTAACTCCTCCAAATTAACCAATTGTTGAATCGTTCCAGTTTCCATATCCATCTTTTCGATGGATATTTTTGAGGTATACTTCAATGATTCATAAGGGTCAGGCACACCTGCATAACTGGTACCCGCATGTTTCATTCTTGAAAAGTCATGCAAAAGAGCATATTTACCGTCTGCGGAAATATCGTAAATCATTCTTGGTAGGGTACGGTAAGTTTGGGTTTTAAAATTAAAAACCCTACATACAAATTGGGTTTGATCATCGTTGTGATCGTTCCAAATAATCTCATCAGAATTGGGTCGCCACTGTAACCTACATCCTTGTTGCCAGTTCCAAGCAGTCGTTTCCCCAATTTTGGTCCACTTATTATTGTTCTGCAAATCAAAATACCCTATGTGAGCGATGTCGTCTGCTTGAACTTCTCTGTTTGTAAAATCAACTTTCATTCCCAACATATAACGATCCGTTGGATCAAATTGAAACTCATCATAAAACCAAAAACCTGTATAAGCTGGATTTTCTTTAGAACCAGGATCAGAAATCCTCTTGAGTTCAGAAAAGTGAAAATCATCCCTTTCAACCAATTCCTTCCATGTTTTAGTAGTTGAATAGTGCACATTGTCTGTGATCGTTGACTTTTTTGGATCAGAATCACAGCCCAATACAAATGCTATAAAAAACACCATTAACCATGATACATATCTTCTATTTACATTCATTTCGCAGATTTAATTTAATAATATAATGAATTACAATTACAATACCATTTTCCTTATGGAGAAAAAATCAATCCCATATAAAAACCACTCCGATTAGGGTTTAGGAAAAAAGTATTTTCTCAGTTACAAGAAACCTCATCCTGTAAATACTGATCCATTATTCAATTCAAAAGTTTTTAAGAGAGTCTATCAACTCTTCACATCACTTCATTTTGATACACTTTGATTATTTAACCTCTTAACTGAATAGTTTGCTTTGAGATTATTTTCCCACACTAATAAATCCTTTTCTGTGATGTATTTTGAATGGGTGGATACTTCTATCATCTT
>JAYNHN010000175.1:0-4153 GCA_038108035.1 Flavobacteriaceae bacterium | reverse complement strand
AAAAATTATTGAAAGCCCTATAAAAATTAAGACCAAAGGTGTCAAGGTATTTTTTAATCGAATTACAAAATCGACAAATACAAATGGGATATCATCGATCGTATATCCCAATGAAAGTAGGACTGTTGAGAAAAGTAAAACGAGATTGATGGGTTCAGTAAAAATACTTTTTAAAATAGTTTTGGACGAAACTTTATTCTTTTTATTCTTGATCCCTTGAGTCAAATAATGCAACCGAAATGAAAATACCAATAAAAAAATCAAAACAAACAACTTATTTCCGAAATCAATTAATGAAGCTTTGATTAAATATTCGCTCCCAAGAAACTCTTCGATGATCGGAAAACAAGAAATTCCCGGTGCAAATGAAGGGAGCAACATAATTAAGGTTCTGCTCTTCTCAGGTTTTTTATCAATTTTAGTGAGTTTTAAAATTAATGGACTTAAGAGAAAGATGAAAAGGTTTAAGGCAATACCTATTATGGGTAAATAAAAATAGTCCGGATTTATTTCAAAACTTATAAATGAAATTAAAATGGTAGCAGGTAATGATAGATTAAGAATAAACCTTTTAATACCCAATTTTTCTGGCTTGCCGTTAAATTTTTTTTTCAGGGCTATCCCTAGAAAAATCAACAAAAAGAAAACGGCTATTTTCGTGTAAATCAGTTGCATGAAATTTGATTAAGCTGTAATCTCATCGAATGCCTGAAAAAAGGTATCCATGCTACTCTTGGTCCCTATGGAAACACGACACCAGTTTTTATCCCAAAATCGAAAGACTTTAACGGTTACTTTTCTCGAATAGATTTCACTTAAAAAAGAATTCGGATCTATTCTTTGTGGCAATTCAAATATTAAGAAATTAGCAGCGGTGGGTAATGGTTCAAAACCACGGGCTTTTAAATTCTGAACTGTAAAATCTCTATTTTCAATAATTTTAGCTTTGCAAGTCTTTAAAAAATCTACATCGTCCAAACTGGACATGGCGGCTTGTATAGTGGGCCCACTGATCCCCATTCCGCCTCGTGTAATTTGATTGATTTGATCAATTCTTTCAGCTTGAGCTAGCATATAACCCAATCGCATGCCTGCCATTCCGTGAATTTTTGAAAAAGTACGAGTAACTATGACATCTTTTCCCTGAGAAATGAGTTTGGCCATTGAATTGGTCAGTCCAGCAGCGGTTAACTCCAGATAGGCCTCATCAATAAAAACAGGCACCTTTTCAGAAACATCGGCACAAAATTCCAAGAGTCGTTCTGAGTGGGTCTCGGTCGCAGTTGGATTATTAGGATTGGTGATGTAAACTAGTTTTGTGTTGGAATCTATCGCTGTATGCATTCTGTCCAAATCGTGTTCAAATTGATCATTCAATTTAACGGCTTTCCAGCTTGCGCCTAGAGCAGAGGCTACATTTACAAGTGACATATAACACGGATCCGCTGTGACAATATTCCCTTTTTTTCCTTCAAATAGTGCGATTGCTGTTTTTTCTAAAAGATCGGAGGAACCCGGACCGGTCATTATTTGTTTGGATGTGACATTTTCTTTACTAGCCACCTTTTGGATAAAATCTTTTAAAGTGTCCCAAGAGTAGTAGTTCCCATTTTCTGCATTTTTTACAAATGAAGTCAAAGCCATTTTACTAGGACCAAATGGATTTTCATTCCAATGAAGTCGTGCTTTCAAACTGCTTAACTCCGGTAATGATGGAGGAGCGTATTCACTCATCGTAATACTCTCAAAAATAAATTTTTTGTTTTTCGAAATCGCATCATCTAGGTTCGAACTCCAAAGTGTTTCAACGTTAGTAAAGCTTCCTACACCAAGTAATCCTCCCAATCTTAATGCTTCTCTTCGGTTTATTTTTTTCATGGTTAATTTTTTAAATCAATCAAATTTAAATTCTTAAAAAATAGATTGTTAAAACTCTTTTGAATAATTTATTACAAATCAGACTTGTTTAAAATTTTGACTTGAAATTGATCAAGTATTCAAAAAAATGAATTGGAAACTATGATATTCGTTACTATTTAAAATAAAGCTTAAAAATACCAATGAAGTCAATCTACTTTTACTCTTTTTGAGAGGTAGTTGAGTAAAATTCCGTAGATAGGTAAAAAGAAAATTAAACCAATGATTATTTTTAAAACAGTTTGAGTTCCTGCAATTTCAATCCAATTGGAAGCCATATAAGAGTCATCAGATTCAAAAAAAGCAGTCGAAAAAAACACATAGGAATCAATTACGTTGGAAAGAACAGTTGATAAGGCTGGAGCCGTCCACCAAGAAGAATAACGCTCCCTGATCAATTGAAATGCATGAATGTCTATAATAACACCTAGCGCATAGGCGGTTGCACTTGCCATGCCAATTCTCAATGCAACTGAAAGTAGATTTCCTTCAAAGTACACGATAAAAACAGAAGATAGAATGGCTAGAGGATAAGAATATGCAATGGTTTTTTGTGCAATTGATTTCCCTAATAGTCGAACGGTTAGATCCGTAGCTACCACAACCAATGGGAAACTAAAGGCTGCCCAAGTAATCTTGTATCCATAAATCGTCAGTGGAATGGCTACCAAAGCATTAGACAAAGTGGTGATCACTACATGAACGAAAACCAAAAAATAAATGGAATTTTTTAAATTTAAAGTCATTTCCGTTCTGATGGAATAACACCTCGCTCCCATGGAAACACAATCCAACAAGGATTTTTTGATTTATCTATTTGCTTTCCACTAAAATCAACTATAAAATCACTTGAACGATTATCGATCAAACAAGCATATTTTATTTTATTACCCGAAACCATGGTGTTCATTTTTATAAAATTAAAAGTAGCCCCCGTGTCATTTATATCGTCAATAATTAGAATATTTGAATAGGATTTAATTCCACTTTCAAGAACTTCCAAATTCGGATGGTTTTGAGCATCACGCAATTGAACATCCACAACCTTATGAGGTACTTGAATCATATGAGACAAATAGACTCCAGGAACACACCCCCCTCGATTTACACTTAAAATTAGGTCGGGGGTCCAGTCTGAATTGTTTATTTGATTAATGATCTCAATTAAGGCCAAGTGCATCTCTTTATTACTTAAATGGATTTTTAATTCTCCCATAATTCTAAGCTTATTTATTGCTTCTTATTTTTTAAGTATACTTCTATTCCAGATATCCTTTATGCAAAGTCAATTAATATTCTCTTGTTTTTGCCAAACAAGTAAGTAATTCATTGTCTTTTATAATTTCTCCTTCCGTTCTCATTTCTACAGATTACCTTCTCGTTTCTATGACATGGTTCTGATTTTTCAATGACCTTAATAGTAGTTAATTTCATGTTCTGCTCTTACATTTTATTTCCGCAATGTACATATCCTTTATCTGTTTTTTTCTAACTATAAAATCCGCATTCGGAGGAAAAACCACCGCATCTTCTGTATGAAGCGAAGCCACGCCTTTGACATTCCCTTGATTGTAATATTTTTCCCAAAGTGTATTCGTTTAAATAATAATGTCTTGAATTGAAGAAGATTGAGCATACGTAAAGGAATAAGAAAGTAGATCTACAAATAGTATCAGGTCTTTCATAGTCTAAATTTTAAATTTGCTGAACTTGGTCAAAGCAAAACCATTTTTTTTTATTGAATAATGAATATAATTTTTAATATTTATTTATTTGTTTGTTTTATGATTATAATAATACCATTTAAAAAGGGAACAATAAGATTTAATACGATTCAAAGATTACTTTTTATTAAATCCGTTTTTCAATTGCAAGTGATTTTTCATATAATATGAATTCATTCGGGTACTGTTCTTTTTGGACTTCGAGAAACAAATAAACCAGTCGATGCTAAAATCACAATACCCAAACAAATTAAAACAACAGTAATAATATTTGGATACTGATTGCCAAAACCTAACTCACTAGTATGTTTTCCATAAATACCCCAATAAGCCCATATAATTTCAGCCCCATAAGCAATTTGTTTGAAATAAATTATTTGAGATGAAGAGATCACAATTCCAACAATTAAAATTATGATCGTCCAGTTTTCTTGAGATATTCCCAATTGACCCCAATCATATCCAACCAATACCGCCGTTACATTTGCAATGGTAGCAACAGTAATCCATCC